>JANXWY010000294.1 GCA_025350905.1 Verrucomicrobiota bacterium | reverse complement strand
CGGCGCGGTGAGCGTCCGCCTCCACCACGGCGGCCCGCAAGGCGCGAAGCCGAAGGCGGAGGTCATCGCGGATGTTCTGGCAAGCATCAAAGAGCGAAGGGCATGATCGCCACCCGGCTTGCCTCGTTCTACAAAACATTGTCCCACGTGGGACAATGTTTTGTTATGGCAAAACGGAGGCCGGAGGCTGAGGCCATTCTTATTTCGCCGCAAAAGTTTGCGATTGCCGGCCGGCTTCGCGGAGAACTTCGATTCGGCGCTGCCAGGCGCGCAGACCAAGATAGCCGTCCGGCAGAATACGTTCCGGTAACAGCGGATCGATTGTCACTGCATCCAGCCACGCCTCACGTTCCAGCTTCGCCCAGCGATGCAGAGCCTTGGCGGCGGCTTCATTCTTCAAGCCTCCCGTCGGTCGGTCGGAGAGAATTTTTATCAGTCGGGCGTAATGGCCGTTGATGCGTTCAAAGTCCCAGGCGACGCTGACAATTTCCGCGTCGGATTCTCCCGCGCAGGGTCGCGCGTCCAGCAGGAGCAGTGAACCGACATCAACCTTTGCGCCGGCAAGGATTTTGCGTTCTTCCTCCAGCGGATCGGGCGAAACCCAAACACTCCCCTGGAGATAGCCAAAGCCTCGATCTTGAAGATACCGTCGCAGCCGTTTGCGGTGGCTGTTCTGGGCGATGGGAACATCGAACAAGACCAACCGCCAGCGACCGTCCCATTCTCGTGCCCATCGTGTGCTGGGGTCGCGACCACCCAAAGCGTGGAGCCGGCCCTGCGCGGTAAGCCGAAACATGCGCTCTGCTGGCGTGAGCGAATTGGATTCGATGAGTTGCTGTTTTTGGAGGACCGATAGCTGGCGCAGCAGGCCGGATCGATAGGCCCAGCTCTCGTAGGAATCAGTCAGATTACGAAAAGTTGGCCGGGCGAGCATTTCGGCGGACCAGAGGAGCAGGTTGAGCAATTCTTCGGTCTTGGGTTTCACGGCGGCAAGCTACGAATACGCCGTTCACGATGCAATACCAATTATTGTCCCACGTGGGACAATAATTCGTCGGGCAGAGGGCTCGAATCATGCGATTTGTCCTTTCATCAATCCCGCTCGGCTGGCAACATTTCACGGTAATTTACGCACGTTGAGAAAGAGATAACCATGGCCGAGAAAGTTGTCCCCATCAAAAAACTGTCCGATAAGAGCACCAAACAGGAAATGTTGGAAGCCTATCAAACGCTGGCCAAACAGTTGGAGGAAAAGCGCCAGGCGGAGTTGAACCCGGAACGGAAACTTGAAGAGAAAAAGGCCGAACAGGCCATGCAAGTGGCCGCCACGGTGGCGGCGGATGGAATTGACCGCGACATTGGCGGACTTAAATCCGAGATCGGCAAGATGCTGGCCGATCTGGCGGAAAAGCTCGCGGGCGAAGCGGGACGATTCCGTAGCCTGCAGAAAGCGGTCGCGACCAAGGAAGCGGAGTTGCGGGAGTTGTATGGCATTGAGAAATCCGCCGTGGCGCTCGCGGCCTTGATCGAAGCGCAGAACCAGAAGCAGCGCGAGTTTGAAAACACGACCGCGCAACAGCGCGAAGAACTTAAACGCGAGATGGACGAGACCCGGCTCGCGTGGCAGAAGGAACGCCAGGCGCATGAAACCGAGTTGCGCGAACGCGAAGCGTCCGAGAAAAAAGCCAGAGATCGGGAGAAGGAACAGTTTGACTACGGTTTCAAACGGGAACAGCAATCCTTGCGGGACAAACTCAACGATGAGAAATCCACGCTGGAAAAGGAATTGCGCCTGAAAAAGGAAACCGTCGAAAAGGATCTGGCGGAGCGCGAGTGCGTGCTGGTCGAAAAGGAAATGGAATTGAATGACCTTCGCGCCCGCGCCGCTGCTTTCCCGAAGGAACTCGACGCCGCAGTGGAAAAAGCCGTCAAGGACGCCACGGATAAGCTCAAGCTCGAAGCGAAGAACCGCGAGGACTTGCTGAAGAAAGAGTTTGAAGGCGGCCGGAACGTGTTGATGACACAGGCCGAGTCGCTGGAAAAATCTGTGAAACATTTAGCCGATCAAAACGATCGTCTCAACAAGCAACTTGAAGCGGCCTACCAGAAGGTGCAGGAAATCGCGGAAAAAACCGTCGAGAGCGCGGGTCATTCGAAGTCACTGGCGGATTTGCAAAAACTGCTGGTGGAGCAAGGCCGCAAGGCGGCGGACAAGTGACTGGGATCTCCCGCGCTCGGTCGTCGCTATCAGGCGAGGCAATGCTTCGCGCGCCGCAATTTTGGTAACTGCAACTCCCGGGTCTGCGGCTCGCGGAAACGCGCACTGCTGAACGGCCATTCTTCCGGCACGCGACAGAGCTTTGCTTTGACCGGATTGTTTTCGTTGTAACGGTTGGCTTTCCGCGTTTGATCTTCGTCGCGCCTGCATGTAAGGGTACCAATAATCCAACTGCAGAAATCGCCTGTGCGCCCGAGCAGCTTGTTTGCCTTGACCCCTACGATGGATTTCCAGTTTTGGATAATTTTGGAGAGTGGCGTGTCGCCGACTTGGTTGAGCACATGAACGTGATTTGGCATCACCACCCAAGCCAGCAAGTCAAATCGCTGCTGGTGGTGAAAGCACATGGAATTTTCCATCAAGGTTGCGACGCGCGAGTCGCGGAGGCAGCAACCGCCAAGTCCGCGATCCATCTATTCCGCCAGCCGTGTCCGCGGCTCACGCGAAGTGACGCATGGCGCTACGCAGGACGCCCACCGGAAACGGGCGAATTCATTAGCCATGGAAGCAGACCGGACGCTACCCTTCCGCCGGCAAACGAATCTCCAATTCAAATATGGAACTTGATCTCGAAGGCAAACACGCCGACCGCGCTTATCCGATTCTCGCGTCGCTGGTCACGCCCCGTCCGATTGCGTGGGTGACCACGCTCAGCCCCGACGGGGTGGTAAATGTGGCGCCGTTCAGCTTTTTCAACCTGCTCGGCGCGAATCCCCCCATCCTTGGCTTTTGCCCGGGGGATCGCGACGACGGCACGCCCAAGGACACCGCGCGCAACATTCGCTTGACGCATGAGTTCGTGGTTAATCTGGTGGATGAAAAGGTGGCGGAAGCAATGAATCGTACGGCCGCGGCGCTGCCCTATGGCGTGAGCGAATTGCAATCCGCCGGCCTCACCACGGCGCCGAGCGCTTCGGTCAAACCGCCGCGCATCGCGGAAGCCCCGGCGAGTTTGGAATGCACCGAATGGGGCACGCTACAGATTGGCGACAACCGGCTGATCATTGGCTTGATCAGGCGCGTGCAGGTGCGTGACGAATTGTTCGATGCCAAAACGCTCCGGATTCGCAGCGAGCTTTTGCACGTCATCGGGCGGATGGCCAGCCCGAACTGGTATTGTCGCACGCAGGATCGCTTCGAGATGATCCGCCCGGACTAACCGGCGCCGGGACCTGGCCCATCGGCTCTCCGGCAACCGCGCACCCGACGCGGCGCTCCCGTGCGCCCCAGTGGGATAAAAAATACTGGCGGCGATCTGGAAGCCGTGAGCGTGGCGTCGCCGGCACCGGTTGGGAGGGTGGCAAAACGGCCACCGGCAGCGCGGGCAATAAAACTTGGCACACCGCCACCTTGGGGTTACAAGCTGGGTGAGCGATCCCTGTTTAACGGCATGCAGACCACCAACATTCCAAGCCTGAGTTTGGTTTTCTCCATCTTCATGGCGTTGCTATCGACGGCAGCCCATGTCCCAGCGCAAACCGCTCCAGCTTTCAGCTCGGTCTCCGGCTGGCCGGGCCCGGGCCTGACCAACGATCTGCCCTACGTACCGCAACCCATCCTGCAAGGCGGTATCGTGATTCCCCTTTTTCCCCCTGGCTCGCCCTACCTCAACTCGAATCGCATCCACGAGGCCGAACAATACAACCTGAGCAAGGTTGTCCCGGGACGGATCAGCAGCATCGTCAACATCCATAATCCGTCCATCGAATTTCATCCGGTGGAATCGAATCTGAACACCGGCGCGGCGATCATTTTGGCGGCCGGCGGCGGCCACAACACTTTGAACGTCGGCTCCGAGAGCGCCGATTTCGTTCCCTACTTCTACAACTACGGCGTGAACACCATCATCCTGCGGAATCGCCTGCGCCGCGATGGCTATAATCCAAAGACGGATGCAGTCTATGATGCGCAGCAAGCGATCCGCCTGGTCCGGGCCCAGGCAAAGGCGTGGCACTTGGATCCTAACAAAATTGGTTTCATGGGATTTTCCGCCGGGGCAGAATTGGTGGCGGCGACCGCCATCGCGTTCGACGAATTCGATCAGCAGAACCACGACTCAACGGATCCGCTGGCGGGAATTTCCGCGCGGCCCGATTTCGTCGGCATCGTCTATCCCGGGCCTTCGCCGTTCGCGCGCGGGGCAACGCCGCCGATTCCGCGCAATGTTCCGCCCGCCTTTATCACCTGCGCCGGCTCGGGGGATCAAAGCCATGCCATGTGGGCGGACGAATACTTTGCGGCGATGCTGGCCGTCGGCGCGCCCAACTTGGAAATGCACTTCTATGGCAATGGCCATCACCCCGGCAGCGGCTCGACGGCGGGCTTGACCGACCGTAACGGGACGCCGTTCGGGACCTGGCAAAACCGGTTCATTGACTGGTTTCGCGATCTGGGATTTCTACAAAAACCGGGGGTGGAAACGCAGGCGGCCAAAGACCTCGAAACCTACGTTCAACAACCGCCACGCGGTGACGGTCGGCGAGCCGGTCCCGGTCGGGACCGCGCTGCCGGCGCGACCAATGTGCCCGCGGCGCAATCGGGTACCGCTCCGCCAAGTTCTGCGCCGGTCAATCGTTGACGTAACCATATTTTATGACAAACAACCGCCCCGCCATCTCCCGCCGAAACTTCCTCACGGTTGCGGGAGCCGCCACTGCCGTCCTGGCTGCCCACGCCACAAACAGCACCACGCTGGCCGCGCTGGCCGCCAACGAAACGTCGCCGGCGCTTTCGCCGCCGCCGGCCAAACCGAAACATCCGATCGGACTGGAACTTTATTCCGTTCGCACCGAACTGGCGCGCGATCTGCCGAACACGCTCCGCACCGTGGCAAACATGGGTTATGAAGTGGTCGAGTTCTACGCGCCCTATTTCAATTGGACGATTCCCTACGCGAAGGAGGTCCGCACGCAGCTGGACGATCTCGGACTGCGGTGTTACTCGACGCACAATCATTTTGAGTCGTTCACCCCGGGCGACACGATGGCCAAGGCGATTGAACTCAATCAGATCCTCGGCACGCGCTATCTCATTCTGGCCAGCGCCCCCGGAGGGACCAAAGGACGGGAGGGGTGGAAGCAACTGTGCGAACAACTCACCACGGCGGCGACGCAGCTGCAACCGAATGGCTTGTCCGCCGGTTTTCACAATCATTAAACGGAATGGGCCCCGCTCGAGGGCGGCGGCCGGATCATGGATTTGCTTGCCGCCCATACGCCCAAGGAATTTGTGCTGCAGTTTGACATCGGCACCTGCATGGAAGCCGGCGCCGATCCCGTCGCCTGGATCAAAGCCAACCCGGGCCGGATAAAAATCGTTCACCTCAAGGATTGGGCAGCGAGCGGCACAGCCGGGGAAAAAGGTTATCGCGTGCTGTTCGGCGAAGGGGCGACGCCGTGGCCGGAAGTTATCGCGGCGCTGGAATCCGTGGGCGGCGTCGACTTCTATTTGCTGGAACAGGAAGGCAGCCGGTATTCGGAATTTGAAACGGCCCAACGTTGTCTGGAGAATTGGAAGGCCCTGCGAAGCAAAGCCTGACCGCGCGGCAGGGATCTGATTTGTGCCGGCGACTGCTGGCTACTACGAAAAAACATGAATGTAAAAGTCACTTACTATCTCGATGTCATCTCGTCCTGGTGCTATTGGGCCGAGCCGGCGTGGGCGGAATTGAAACAGCGCTACTCAAAGATGTCGGTGGCCTTCAACTGGAAGATCGCCTTGCTGGACGAGACCGGGATGTCGAAATCGCGGGCCCAGGCCGACTGGTTTTATCAGCGCAGCGGAACCATCGTTCGCTCGCCGTTCATGCTGAATTCCGGCTGGATGACCCATTCGCAAGAATATCTTCCCCCCAACTGCGTGGCCGAGGCGGCCAAGGATTTCGGGGTCGCCGATGACCGCGTGCGCCTGGCGTTGATGGCAGCGGCAATGCGCGAGGGACAACCAGTCGGCGATTGGGCGGTGTCGGTGGCTGTCGCGGCCAAGGCAGCGCACCTCGATGCCGCTCGCTTACTTAAGACAGCCCAGTCGCCGGACATCGAGCAGCGCGTGCGTCAGACCACGGCCGAGTTCCATGCGCTACAGGTGACGCAACGCCCGACGTTTCTTCTGGAAGACAACATCGGGGATCGGGCGGTCCTGTCCGGATTGGTCAAGGTGGCCCCGCTGGTGGCGGCGATCGACGCCATGCTCGAGGACGCGGCCGCATACGCGTCCCACGCGGCGCACTTCGGTTCTCCGCCGCCAAATTGAATTCGCAGCCCGTGGCTTTCAGCCTTGGCGATCATGTGCTTGACGCTGGCGCAAGACCTGACGGGCGGAAACGGGACCTTCCCCGCCGACCACCATCTTGAGGTCCGCCGTTCTCGCTTTGGATCAAGGGACCACGAGTTCCGGCCCCATCGGCTTCGATCACGGCGGTAACCGCGGCGCGGTCGCGCAAAGGGAGTTTCGCCAGCGCTATCCGCAATCGGGCCGGGTCGAGCAGATCGGGCGCAAGACCAGAGACACCATTCATCCCGACGAAATCCTGGCGGAAAACCTCGTCCGGCTCATCAATGGCGCCACCAATCTGCCCACGCCGCGGATCACCGCCGACAGGGCCAGCGCGTTTCGGCCCCGGGCGGCGCAGCCGTAACCCATCGAAGTGAAATCCACCCCGGGGTCGTCCGCCGCAGTTGCGGTGAGGAGGCGTTGGCTCGGAGCCGTTGTCCGGGCCCGGGCCGGGCCGCTCGGCCGGCGAACCTAAACGCGGAAATGGTTGCAGAACTTTTGGCGGGAGTTAAAGTGCGCCCCACATCATCACATGCCATCACCAGCTCAGATCATTCAACTCAGCCCGGGTGAAGGCCCGGTCTTCTCCGCGGTCGGCGACGTCTATCGCATCCTCGCGACCGGCGATCAAACCGGCGGGAGTTATGTTTTAAGCGAAGCGCGGGTGCCGCCCGGCGGCGGTCCGCCGCCACACATTCACCACCGCGAGGACGAGGCGTTCTTCGTGCTGGAAGGCGAGATGACGTTTCAACTCGGCGACCAGAAAGTGGTTGGTCGCCCCGGCACGTTTATCCAAGGGCCGCGCGGCGTGCCGCACGCGTTCAAAAACGAAGGCGCCGCTCCCGCCCGAATGTTGATTTTGGTCACGCCGCCGGGCTTCGAGAATTTCATGGCTGAGATCGGGCAGCCGTTGCCTTCGTTTAATTCGCCCCCGGCGCCGGTGACGCCGGCCGACGTGCAAAAGTTGCTCGCGGTCGCGCCGAAATACGGCATCGAAATCCTTCCGCCCCCGCATTGACGCCGCCCATTCCTCGAGCGCCCCCACCCAGGATAATTTTCGGCAGCCGGGCGGACCGAAATTTTGCTGGCGGTCGGCGGGCCAAAACCCCGAGCATGCAAATACGAATACGTATTCGGCGGGCCGAAGCCACGGCGTCAACCGTCACCGACCGCCAACCGCACCTGACATGGAAATCAAAAAAGCCGTCATCACCGCCGCCGGCCCCCACCAGCGCTCGTTGCCCCTACAAACCCTGGTGGATCGCGATGGGCAGAGTAAATCCGCCCTGGCCATCATTGTGGAAGAATCCATCGAGTCCGGCATCGAGGAGATTTGCCTCGTCGTCAACCCCGGCGACCGGGAGCCATATCGCGCCGCCGCCGGACCGCATCGCAAGCGACTGGCGTTCGTGGAGCAAACCGAACCGCTCGGTTACGGCCACGCTGTCTGGTGTGCGCGACAATTCACCGGCGCGTCGCCATTTCTGCTGTTGGTGGGAGACCACCTCTACATCAGCCACGGCCCGAAACGCTGCGCCCAGCAACTGCTCGAAACCGCCGCGGCGGAAGCCTGCACCGTGTCGGCCGTGCAGGCCACCCGCGAAAACAAGCTGCCCAATTATGGCACGGTCGGCGGCCGTTTGGCCGGCGCACGGCAGGGACTTTATCTTGTGTCCGAAGTGGTGGAGAAGCCGACGCCGACCGTGGCGGAGCAGAGTCTGATCGTCCCCGGCCTGCGGGCGGGCCACTATCTGTGCTTTTTTGGCATGCATGTCCTGACCCCGCGCGTGATGACATTACTCAGCGAAGACGTGGCGGCGGCGGGGGCGGCGGGCCGGGTGCAACTGAGCACCGCGTTAGCCCGACTCGCCGAACACGAGCGGTATCTGGCCTGCGAATTGCAAGGTGGCCGCTTCGACATCGGCGTAAAATACGGCCTGTTAACCGCGCAGCTCGCGCTCGCGCTGGCCGGCAAAGATCGGGAGGAAGTCCTGGCCGGCCTCGTCGAGTTGCTCGCCCGGGGCGGCCCGTAACGGGCCCACGTTTCCGAACCTTACGCTTTCCGCATGGCCAATCCGCTGATTGAAATCATCACCTCGCCCGATCCGGGGGTCCGCAACCGCTCGCTCGATTCCGTCTGTCGCTCGGCTTCACTAACGAAACTCAACACGCTATGCGCCGAGCTCGACGACTTCCGTCGCCACCGCGGCAACCTCTATGAGCGCGTGCGGGCGTTGTTCTTCCTGTATGCCATCCACCGGTTCTATCTGCCGCTCCAACCCGGTCTCGGGCAGCGCAGTCTCGTTCCCTTCGTGGGTTTTGACCAACTCCTGCAACGTCGGTTCGCAGAGGCGATTGATCATTTCCTCGTCGTGCAGGCGACCGAAGGCCCCAGTGACGCCATCTCCAGCGCGCTGGCGGCCGCGTATCAACGCCTGGCCTTTCAGACGCTGGCGGACCAGGTGCGGCGCAGCGTCCGTTCCGTCCGCGGCAACCAATGGATGTTTCGCGTGGGGCACCCGGCCGATCATCCGCTGCGGTTGCGCCCCGAGCTGCTGCAACGCGAGGCCGATGGCGGTTATCCGTTGTTGCGCGAATGCACGCCCGTCCGCATGGACCTGAGTCACGGCGGCTGGAGCGACATCTTTTTTCTGGGCATGGATTTCCCGGAAGGCGCCCGGGTGTTGAACATCTCGATTGATCTGGGCGTGCACGGGCGCGATGCGACCCCGCGGCCGCCGATCGAAGCCTATCTGCGGGTCATTGACGAACCCCTCCTCCGCATGACCAGCGTGGATCTCGGCGCCACCGCCGACATCAATAACCTCCCGGAAGTTTTCGATTTTGCCCGAGACTACCTGGGGCTACTCAAGGCGGCCGTCATCGCCGCCGGCATCGTGCCGCCAGGGATTGAAGGCTCGGGCCAGAAACTGGCGGATCTTCTGGCGCGCATCGTCGGGACAGGGCGCGGCCTGGAATTGGTCAGCCATGTCAACAACATCCCCAAAGGTTCGCGGCTCGCTGTCTCCACAAACCTGCTGGCCGCGCTCATCTCGGTCTGCATGCGCGCAACCGGACAGGCCCGGTCGCTGACGGGCCCTCTGGCGGAGGACGAACGCCGGCTGGTGCTCGCCCGGGCACTGCTCGGCGAATGGCTCGGCGGCTCCGGCGGCGGCTGGCAGGATTCCGGGGGTGTCTGGCCCGGCATGAAACTCATTTGCGGCGCGCTCGCCGGCGAGAACGATCCCGAATTTGGCATCAGTCGCGGCCGCTTGATGCCGACGCATCGCCTCCTCGATCAGCACGACGCCTCCCCCACGACCCGACAACAGCTTCAGGACAGCCTGGTCCTCGTTCACGGCGGCATGGCGCAAAACGTCGGGCCGATCCTGGAAATGGTGACGGAGAAATATCTTCTCCGCTCCGAGCCGGAGTGGCACGGAAGGCTGCAGGCGATAGGAATTCTCGATGACCTCCTCGGCGCCTTGCGGTCCGGCGACGTGCAGCGCGTCGGCGCCTTAACGACTCAGAATTTCAACGAGCCGATCCAGACCATCATTCCGTGGGCCAGCAATGCTTTCACCGAGACGCTGATTCGCCGCGTGCGCGAAGAGTTTGGATCGAACTTCTGGGGCTTCTGGATGCTGGGCGGCATGGCGGGCGGCGGCATGGGTTTCATGTTTGATCCGGCCCACAAGGCTCGAGCGCAGGAACGATTGCAGTTCATCATGTCGGAAACCAAGCACACCTTACGCAACGCCCTGCCCTTTGCGATGGAGCCGGTGGTTTACGATTTCGCCATCAACGAACGAGGCACGTGGGCGGATCGGTCGTCCGGCCCGGCGGCGCTGCTGCCGCCAGCGTATTACGCCTTGCATGTACCCGGCTGGCTGCGCGCCGACCCGCAAGCCTTGCCCCCGCAAACCCGCGTCGAGCTCAGCCGGTTCAGCACCGCGTGTCGCACCCTCCCGGAATTGAGCGGCATGATGTCCACGCTCCTGCACCATTTGGTTCCGGAATTGAAACCGGAGGTCGCCGGCCGACACAGCCTGGCCGAGCTGCTCGCGCAAAACGGGTTTGATCGGGTGCAGCACGAACAAATCAGCGACGACCTCAAAGCCGGCCGCATCGGGCTGGCGCAAAATCGGCTGCCGGTCAGCGCCGAGATTCGCGACGTGCGCGAGGCCGAGGTGATCGATGCGACGGGCCCGCTGTCGCCGGACTACCGGGCCGCAGGCCTGGCGGCGCTGGCCCGGGGTGAACTGGCGGTGGTGACGCTCGCCGCCGGCGTGGGCAGCCGTTGGACGCAAGGCGCGGGGGTGGTGAAAGCGCTGCATCCCTTCTGCAAACTTGGCGGCGTGCATCGCACCTTCATTGAAACCCACCTCGCGAAAAGCCGACGCATCGGCCGGCTGACGGGTCAGGCGTTGCCGCACCTCGTCACCACGAGTTACCTCACCCATCAGGCAATCGCGGAGGACCTCGCGCGGCAGAATAATTACGGCTATGCGGGACCGGTGCGGCTGTCGCCCGGACGCACCATTGGGCTGCGCATGGTGCCGACGGTGCGTGACCTGCGTTTCCTCTGGGAAGAAATGCCGCAGCAGTTGCTCGACGAGCGGCAGCAAGCCGTGCGGGAAAGTGCGCACGCCGCCCTCGTTCACTGGGCGCGCGCCACCGGTGAAGGCGGGGACTACACCGATAACCTGCCCAGTCAATGTCTCCATCCGGTCGGTCATTGGTACGAGATTCCCAACCTGCTTCGCAACGGCGTCCTGGTGCAGCTGCTGGCGGAGCAACCGCAGTTGAAACATCTGTTACTCCATAATATTGACACCCTCGGGGCCGACGCCGACCCGGCTTTGTTCGGTCTGCACCTGGCGCAGGGTTCGTGTCTCACGTTCGAAGTCATCGCCCGGCGGCTGGAAGATCGCGGCGGCGGCCTGGCGCGCGTCAACGGCCAGGTGCGGCTGGTCGAAGGCCTCGCCCTGCCGCGCGAAGAGACCGAGTTCACGCTCCGTTACTACAACTCGAACACCTGCTGGATTGACCTTGATCAGTTGCTCGGCGCGTTCGGACTCAACCGTCAGGATCTGGCCGACGCGGAAAAAGTCACGCACGCCGTAAACGCACTGGCCGCGCGGTTGCCGACCTACATCACCATCAAGGACGTCAAGAAACGCTGGGGACATGGCCAGGAAGATACCTTCCCCGTCAGCCAGTTTGAAAAGTTGTGGGTGGACATGACCGCGCTTCCGGAAATCGCGACCCGCTTCGCAGCGGTGCCGCGGCGCCGCGGCCAGCAACTCAAGGATCCGGCGCAGCTCGATGGCTGGCTGCGCGACGGCTCGGCGGCTCAGATCGAACAACTGTGTGAGTGGAGTTAGCCGGAGGTTTCACAAACCCTGGCCCGCCAGCATCACCCCTCTCATTAACACCCTGCTTCAGCGGGGTGTCGGCAGAGCAAAGGGCCTTCAAACCGTTTCAACGGTTTGAGCAGGGTGCGGAAAACCGTTGAAACGATTCTGATGCGCGTCGCGGTAGCAACACCCCGCTGAAGCGGGGTGTTAATGAGAAGTGAAACCGGCAGCCGGGAAGTTTGTGCAGTAATCAGGTTAAGTATTGTGGGCGGCCCTGTCCGCGACAATGGCAAGCCTCGGCCCGATGCCGGAGGCCGGAGTTGCGGTGGATATTCAGGCTTTAATTCCTGAAAGACGGTAGTAATCCTGTGAAACCAAGCACACTTACTGATGTTTGAGACGAAAATATCGGGTGTTCTGATCATCGTTGACCACGTTTTGCAGGCGATTACCGACTACGCCTGGAGCGACAGGCCAGTTCGTCCACGTCGCCGAAGACAGGTTGACGGAAGTCTGTAGAAAGCAACTCGAACCGGTCACCGGCCACGATACCAGCACGTCTGTCGCCTGACGTTCAACTTGAAGCTGCGGGCAGCAGCCGCAGTCTTCCGTCGCAAACGTGATGGTTGGGCCACCGCCGGGATTTTGGTAGGCGTAGTCCAAGCGGGCTACACGTTGACCGGGAACGGGGCGGAAGATGGCCATTTCCTCGGTTGTATCCACTGAGATTCCAACGAGGTTAATCTGGTTAGCGTCGCGGGTGACGGTGCCTTGGAAACCAGAATCTGGGAGGATCGGGTCGACCAGTGTCATGGACCAGTTGGTCACGCTGACTGGCAACCCCGCCGGATCATAGGCGCGGATTGTGGCGGTCTCCCCGTTATCCACGTCGGTGATGATGACGTAGTCCGAGAAAGTCAACGGTGGCGCAAAGCTCACGCTCCACGAATATGCTAAACCGTTCGGGTAAAGGGCGGGGAGGTTGGTCGTGAACGGTGACGGCACATTGTCGAGGTTGTTGTGCAACCAATATTGCGGGTAGCCGGCAGGCATGCCGACGACATTGAAAACAGTCAATGTGCCATGGTTCGTGAAAACAACCGTTTGCGGAGTGAGCCCAGAGATAAAACCCGACCAACCCGGGTAATCCAGAGCCAAGCTTACGCCTCCAGTGCCAAAAACCACCATGCAAATCAAGGCGAAGCGTGTTCTCATAAATTCCTCAAAACTAGACAATCCCACCAAGGCAATAGCAAGCCATATTCCGGGGCGATTAAGCGCAAAGGCTCTGAACGGCAAGCGAGAGCTCGCAGTCGTAGCGCAGACAGTTTGTCTGCTGGGTCGCCGACTGGCAGTCGGCAGAGCGTGGGTAAAACGGCGCACTGATAAATTCCAGCGCTCACGAAGGTTGCCAACCTGCGATACAGCAGACTGCCAGTCTACGCTACGGTGCCGGAGGCTACGCCGCCGACTTCCAGCCCGGCCACGCACTGCTCCACTTCCAGTCTTCCGGCGCTTTGCAGAGACGCGCGTTCACCGGATTCATCCGGAGGTAACGGCGGATACGTGCCTTCTCTTCGTCGTTGCGAATCCAGTGGTCGTAGGACTCGCGCTGCCAGAACGTTTCGCCCGTTTTCCCCAGCACCAGATTCGCCTGCCGCGCAGTGTGACGTTTGCGGCTTTTGAGAATTGCGCTCAAAGTGAATTTCGGCATGGGCCAGAGGACGACATGGACGTGGTTGGGCATCACCACCCAGTCGTCGAGCAGATATTGTTGGCCGTGAAAATGGCGGAGCGCGTCCGCGACCATGTCGGCAATTTCAGGCCGGCGCAGATGACATTCGCCCACCCCTTGGTCGAGGTAACGCTCAATCTTGCGGCGGAGGTCGCGATGAACTTCCGCTGCTTGCTCGATCGTGGTTTTGGCGGGAAGTCGCCGGATCGCCTCGGCGTGTTCCTGCTCGAAGCGAAGCAGCACTGCTTTCGGCAATGAATCCACGAGCCGGAAGGTGACAAAGTAAGCCGCGCCTTCGCGTTTGACGTGGGGCAGGTAGCCACGCGAGTGAATGCCAGCGCGAAGCGGATTTCGGGATTCGTCGGGCACGCCCTTGGCCCGGAGCTGGAATTTTACACGTTCCAATCCGGGATTGGGTTCATTGGGTTTCACGCTTGATGGGGTAACAAACTGGTATTCGCCCGGCAATTTCGTATTTGTACGATTTGCCGATTGCCAATCGGCGATACAGCAGACTTCCAGTCTGCGCTACGTGGGGGTGGCAGGCGGCTCGTGGATCGCGCCATCGTAATTGGTCGTAGCGCAGACAGTTTGTCTGCCGTATCGCAGGCTGGCAGCCTGCGGCGCAGACAGATGTGGCTTGGGTCACTCAAGTTGGTTTGGTATAGGATGAAACGCGCAATTCATGCCCGAAAACTTTCAGCCCGGTCAACGGTGGATCAGCGAGAGCGAACCCGAACTCGGCTTGGGTTCGGTGCGCCGCATCACGGCACGAACGGTCACGATTGAATTCGGGGCCAGCGCGGAGACGCGGGAATATGCCCGCGACAACGCGCCGCTCCGCCGCGTGCGCTTCCGGGTGGGCGACACGATCACGAGCCAGGCGAACGCGACCCTGACGGTGCGGGCGGTCGCCGAGCGGGCGGGACTCATTTTTTATTGCGGGGACGGGCGGGAGTGGAGTGAAACCGAGCTGAGCAATGCCATCAGTTTCGACCAACCCGAGGAGCGATTGCTCGCCGGGCAGCTCGATCCCACGGAAGTCTTCGACCTCCGCGTCGCCGCGCTGGAGCACCAACATCGCCGCCGCCAATCCGCGGTGCGCGGCTTTGTCGGTGGCCGGATTGAGCTGATCCCGCACCAACTTTATATCGCGGCCGAGGTGGCGCGTCGGCTCGTGCCGCGCGTGCTGCTTGCCGACGAAGTGGGTCTGGGCAATTCGATCGAGGCCTGCCTGATCCTGCATCGGTTGATTCTGACCGGCCGCGTCCGACGGGTGTTGATTCTCGTGCCGGACTCGCTGGTGCACCAATGGTTCGTCGAACTGCTGCGCCGGTTCAATCTCTGGTTTCACATCTTCGACGAGGAACGTTGCGACGCCATCGAAACCGCCAATCCCGAAACCAACCCCTTTCTCGACGATCAACTGGTACTCGCCAGCCTTCGCCTGTTCACGGGCAAGGAGAAGCGGGTGCAGCAGGCGCTGGCCGCCGGCTGGGACCTGCTCGTCGTGGATGAAGCCCATCATCTCGGTTGGTCGCCGCAGACTGTGAGCCCGGAATACGCAGTGGTGGAGACGTTGGGTCGGCAGTCACCCGGACTGTTACTGCTGACCGCCACCCCAGAACAACTCGGCATGACCAGCCATTTCGCCCGCTTGCGCTTGCTGGACCCGGATCGCTTCTACGACCTGCACGAGTTTATCCAGGAAGCGGAGAGTTATCGGGTGGTCGCGCGGCTGGCCGAACAACTCCTCGCGAAGCACCCGCTCACGCCGGGCGACGTCCAGACCCTGGCACGCATTCTGGGGGAGACCGAAGCCAACGTCCGAGTCAAGGTGGAGCAAATGGGGCGCAGCGCGGAGGGCGTGCGTGCGGAATGGATAGCCGCTTTGCTCGATCAACACGGCACGGGCCGAGTGATGTTCCGCAATACGCGGGCGACGATCAGCGGATTTCCCCAACGAACGGCCCGAATCTGTTCCCTAGCCGCGCCGGCGGGCGATGCTCGGATGTTCGAAGCGCTGGCGATAGAATTTACTGCCGACGTTGGTCTTAGCCTCCGTAGGCGACGAGGTGACGAGTCTCAAACTAAAACTGTTTTACAGACGCCGCTCGTCGTCGCCTACGATATTGAAGAATACCCAGGCGTCTCGGCTGCCAAAGGGTTCCCAATTTTCGAGCCGGATTTCGCCAGGGACATCCGAATTGATTGGCTGGCTGGGCGGCTGCGAACTTTGGATCCGGACAAGGTGCTGCTGATTTGCCGCACACAGTTAAAAGTGGAAGCTATTGATGCCGCGCTCCGCCAGCGACTCAACGTAAAGCAGGCCTTGTTTCACGAAGGCCTTTCGCTGGTGCAGCGAGATCGCAACGCAGCGTGGTTCGCGGAGGAGGAGGGCGCGCGAATTTTGATCTGCTCGGAGATTGGCAGTGAAGGTCGCAACTTCCAGTTTGCCCATCACCTGGTCCTGTTCGATCTGCCGCTGGATCCGGAACTGGTCGAGCAACGCATCGGCCGGCTGGACCGCATCGGACAAACCTCGGCGATCCAGGTGCATGTGCCCTTCGTGGCGGGGAGCGCGCAGGAAGTGTTGGTGCGTTGGTATCATGACGGTTTGAACGCGTTTGAAAAAAATCTGCACGGCGGCCATGAATTGCGGGCGCGCTTCGAGGCGCGCCTGCACGATCTCGCGCAGGACTTTCACGAAACGGAAGCGATCGCGCGGGCCGAATTGGACCAGCTGATAGAAGAAACGCGAACCGCCCGGAACGAACTAACCGTGCGACTGGAAGAGGGCCGCGACCGATTGTTGGAACTGAATTCATTCCGCCCGGAGGTGGGCGCCCGCCTCGCTCAGGCGATTCGCCGTTCAGATACCGATCCGGCGCTGGATAAATTCATGCTCGCAGTTTTTGATCACTTTTCGATCCAGGTCGAGGAGTTGACGCCCCGCACCTATCGGCTCGGTTCGGCGGGAGTTTTCGCCGAATCCTTTCCGGGTCTGCCAACCGAAGGCCTCACTGTCACCGCCGACCGCCGTCACGCGCTGGCGCGCGAAGAGGTTCAGTTTTTGACGTGGGATCATCCGCTGGTCACTGGCGCCCTGGATCTGCTGCTGGGAACCGAGAAGGGCAACAGCAGCTTCGCGAAATGGCCGGATGCCAAAACCGCCGGGCTGTATGTCGAAGCGATTTACGTGTTGGAGTGCATTGCCCCACCTCCGCTCCATGTGGATCGCTTTCTCCCCCCGACGCCTTTGCGGGTGCTGGTGGATCATCGCGGCAACGATCTGGGTCAATCCTTCTCGCCGGAGACGCTCGCGCGGAACCTGAAAAATGGCGATGCCTTCGCACTGTTGGACCAGCCGGAATTGCGCGCGACCCTCCTCCCCGACCTCATCGCGAAAGCGGGGGCCATCGCGAGCCGTCAGGTGCCGGGAATCATCGCTCAGGCGCGCACGGAAATGACTGCCCAACTGGAACTGGAAATCGCGCGGCTGCAGGAATTGCAGAAAGTCAACCGCAGCGTCCGCGCCGAGGAAATTGAATTGCTGATCGGGCAAAAGCGCGCGTTGGATCAACACCTCAGCAGTGCCCGCCTCCGGCTGGACGCGATCCGCTTGCTTCAACGGGGACCGGGCTGAGACAGGACCAACCATCGCCGTACGGCGAGGTCAACCGCGGTTGCCGAACGGCGCGGTCCCGCGTAGTCTCGGCGCATGGCACACGCCGTCGCGGCCCCAGTCCTGGAGACTGACCGCATGTATTTCCGCCAGTTTCAGGCCGCGGACGCGTCCAGGTTGTTCGAGCTCGACCGCGATCCCGAGGTGATGCGGTACATTTCCAAAGGGCAGCCGACGCGGATGGAACAAATTCAGCAGGAGATTCTACCGCGCTGGCAGAAATTTTATGAACAGTCGCCGCCCCGCGGTTTCTGGGCCGCCCATGTCCGGAGCTCCGGCGAATTTATCGGTTGGTTTCATTTGCGACCGGATAAAATTTCCCCGGTCGAAATGGAACTGGGCTACCGGCTGAAGCGCAGCGCCTGGGGCAGCGGGCTGGCGACGGAGGGTTCGCGGGCACTGCTGGCGCAAGCTTTTGGCGATTGGAATTGTGAAAAGGTTTCCGCCCGGACCCTGGTCGGTAATCTGGCCTCGCGCCGGGTGCTAGAAAAAGCCGGACTGAATTTCGAGGAATATTTCACTTACGGCATCGACCTCTTGCCGGACTGGCTCGAGGAGGAACGGCGCGCCGTCAAATACTCGGCGACGCGGAACCCAGGTCGGGCGACCGACGGCAAATAGAGTCGGAAAGCGGGAAGCATTTCATGGATGCCACTGACGCGCAGGCAAGCTTGGGTTGCGTGGTGCACGGGAAGATCGGTTGATTTCTGGAAGTCATTTCGCCCCGGTGTCATGACGCGAAACCCGTGTGCGCGAAACTCAAACGCCCTTACGCTGAGGAAATTGGCGAGCGCCCGACGGCGGCGAATTCAAGCTCGCGAGGCTAGTAACCGCGGGCGGCGGGCTTGCGTCGGCACCTGCGGGCGTGGTACAGAACGAAGGATGGTCCGCCTTGCAATCCTACTCTGGTGTGTGCTGACGGTGACCGCCTGGGGCGCGGGTCTGGGGGAGCCGCTGGTGTTCACCGGGACGTGTGACGCGTCTGCCGTGATCGCGCTGGCCAAGGATCTCATCGTTGTCGCCAGCGACGAGGACAACATTTTGCGTTTGTATCGGCCGAGTCAGCCCGGCAAACCAGTTTATCAGTATGACTTGCGACCGGTGTTGTCCACCCGGACCAAGTCGCCGGAAGCCGACCTCGAAGGCGCGGCGCGCCTGGGTCCCCGCGTCTTTTTTATCTCGTCCCACGGACGCAATGCCAAAGGCAAGTTC
The DNA here is from genome assembly GCA_025350905.1 of Verrucomicrobiota bacterium. Taxonomy (GTDB): domain Bacteria; phylum Verrucomicrobiota; class Verrucomicrobiia; order Limisphaerales; family JADLHS01; genus JADLHS01. The sequence continues at coordinate 27,310 of JANXWY010000294.1, read as the reverse complement.
GCGCCGAACCGGCATTTTTTCTTTGCCCTCGAGTTTACGCTGCCCGCGGGGGAAATCAAAGTTCAACCCGTGGGCAAGCCGTACACGAATCTGGTGGCCGATCTCGCGCGCGACCCGAAATACGCGCGGTTTCAACTGACCGAGGCCGCCCAACGAGCGCCCAAGGCGGACGGCGGTTTCAATATCGAATCGCTGACCGCAACGCCGGAGGGCGCGCTATTGATCGGGTTTCGCAGTCCCATCCCGGAACACCGAGCCTTGCTGGTGCCGCTGGTCAACCCCAACGAGGTTATTGCCGGCCGGCCTCCCCGGTTCGGCGATCCGATACTCCTCGATCTGGGCGGGCTGGGGCTGCGCGACATGAGCCCGGCCCCCCAAGGCTATTATCTGCTGGCCGGGCCCGACCATGGCCACGCGCCCAGCCGGCTGTTCTCCTGGGCGGGCGGAACTTCCGCACCGCGCGCGGTCCCTGGCGTGCCGTTTCGCAAGATCAATCCGGAAGGCATCTGCTTTCTCGACTTGGACAATCGCGCGGACTTTTTGATTGTCAGCGATGACGGGACTCGCAAGTTTGACGGCCGGGAGTGCAAATCATTGCCGGAGTCGGAACGCCAGTTTCGCGCCTATCGGTTCACGCCCTGAGCCCACCCCGCAACCGACAATGACCCGGAGGGTTCCGGGTCGCGACTTGCTTTCGGAAAAATTTTCCGAGATCTCGCGCCGGCTGGACACCGCCGCGCGTCGCGACTACTTTCAAACCCATACGGCATGTTGACCGCCTCTTGGGCCACGTTCGTGGAATTGATTGCCACTCCGTTCCAGCACCTGGAATTGATTTGGGGTATTGTGCCGTTGTACGTCGGTTGGTTGTTAAACGAGCTGACCTCGACGAAGGCAAACTTTCGCACCGCGATTCAAACGGGCTTCAGCTTTCTCTGGGCGGCGGCGCAGTGGCTTTATCCTTACTTCAAGGCGCGGGGCGGACCGCACCTGGCGTTGGAGACCATGCTCCCCATCAATCTGTTCGTCAGCTTCACCGTGCTGGGGTTGGGCGTGTTCGCGCTGGTCTGCGGGCTGCGCAGACGTTTTCCCAAGTACGCCCGTTTTCTCGGCTACACGCGGTTTGCCAACTATTTCATGATCGCAATTTTCCCGATCCAAGCGCATTACCTGGCCTGGTCGTGGGAGCGAGTGATCGCCATCGGCGAGTTCGCCGGGCCGGTCTGGCTTGGGTTGCACTTCGGCCTGCTGCCGCTGCGTGGCCGGCCGTGACCTGCACCAGGGGCGAAAATTATGCCGCGGGAATAATCTGAACGGCATTCCGCGGACCACGAACTCCATGGCTCCCCTGGGCCGGCCGCGCCCAGTGAACGGCCGATTTCCCGGCGACGGGCGCGCGGGACCAAGCGGTAACTGAGGCGCTACTTACAGAAAAATGCCACTCGGCCTGGAAGCGGCGCTGCCGGCCAAGTTTTTGGCAATAAAAGATCACGATTCACCAAAGGATGCGGAGCGCCCGGCGCCGGGGTTGATTAAATTTTCCGGTGAAGGGTGAACACTAACAAATGAAATCATTGCTCGCGAAAAAGCCGCGTCCGGACGCGACGCTGATGAAGCGCCCGAAGTTGCAACGTATCGTGGCGGCCGTGGATTTTTCCGCCGCCGGCCTGACGACGCTGAACTACGCGGCCGAGCTGGCGACACTGTTTCAGGCGTCGCTCACGTTGGTCCATGTGGTCGAACCGAAGTTCGGCCCGCCGGAAGCCGAACGGTTGGCGGCGGCGAAGGTGGAGTTGAATCGGGTGGGCGAGCGGATGCTCGGTTCCTGTCGCGTCGTGGAGACCACCGTACGTAGCGGGATCGCATTTTTTGAAATCGTGGAGGCGGCCAAGGCGCTGGATGCCGATGTGATCGTGATCGGGTCTCACGGCAGTTCCGAAGGCGACCACACAGCCTTAGGCGACACGGCGGATAATGTCCTGCGCCACGCGCCCGGTCATGTTTTCGTCGTGCGCATCCCGGCCCCGGAGTTTGTAATTTGAACACCAAACCCATCACTCCGGTTCATCCGGCCGGCACCGCGCCGGACGCGCCACCTGGGGCCGACGCTTGGAAAACCCATCCCTTTCTGCGCGACCTCAACCCTGACCTGCTCCGTCAGGTGGCGGCGTGTGCCATGCCCACCGCGTTTAAAGCGGAGGAACTGATCTTCCGCGAAGGCGAGATGGCGAACCGTTTCTATCTCGTGATCGCGGGCCGGGTGCAATTGGAAGCAGAGGCGACGGATCGACCGGGCGTGCCCGTGGATTACATTGGGGAAGGCGACGTGCTGGGCTGGTCGTGGATGTTTCCGCCATACACCTGGAATTTTACGGCGCGGGCGGTGGTGCCCGTGCGGGCGATTTTCTTTTATGGCACCTGGCTGCGCGAACAATGTGAGGCGGACCCCGTGCTCGGCTACGAGTTGATGAAACGTACGACCGCGGTGGTGATCCGCCGGTTGCAGGCCACCCGGCAGCAGTTGGTCCGCACGGCGGCGCGATCAGTCCCCGATTGAGATCGCTCAACGTCCGAGATCTGGAACGACGTCCCCGCCGACCCTTTGCCTTTCGGTCGCCGCCAGAAAAACTTCCACGCACCAGGGACGACAGAAACAGAGATCAACCCCGTCGCGCTGAATCCGGGCGAACCACTCGCCGTCCCGAATTTCACGCCGGCAGGCATAACAGCGCAAGGGCCCTTCCACAGGGGGTGTCATCGGCGGCCTTCATGCGGCGCTTGGCTACCGGCTACGGCGGGCCCGAACGGGAGTGGGTTTCTATTTCCGGGGCGCGCCCCACAGGCGGGGCCGCCGCCGAAGCCTTCGGGGTCGGGTCCAGCGGATGTTCCTCCGCCTGCCAGTGCTGTGATACCTTGCCGTCCCAGCAGGCGAGGTTCACCGGATAAACATCCGGATCAAACAGGACGTGATAGAAATGCCAGACAACGATCGCGAGGCACGCCAGGATGGCCTCGTAATAATGAATCGTCAGCGCCACGTCCACCAACCAGCGCGGCAGCCAGTGCGTCACGTCCATCTTGAACCAGATCATCAGGCCGGTGACGCCCATCAGGAGGGTGCCCCAGACCACCGCCCAATACTCCATCTTTTCCGCATAGCCGAACCGCCCGATCTGCGGCTTCTCGGAACTCAAGCCCGTGAGATAACGAATCGCCGCCCAAACATCCGCGAGGTCTTTTTTCACCGGAAACAAATCCTGGACCAGCCGGCGGCCATCGCGGGAGGCGAGCAGGTAAACGAGGTGATACGCGCCGACCAATAGCAGCACGATCCCTGCGCCCCGATGCGACCAGCGCCGGAACGATTCGCTCGATCCCATCAGCGTGGCCACCCATGAGTCCGGAAATTTGAGCGCGAAGCCCGTGATCGCCAGCGCAATGAAACTCAGCGCCAGCACGGCGTGCTGCCAGCGTTGCGAACGGCTCATGCGCAGGACCGGCCGGCCCGTGGTTCGGAGATGCGCCGCCACCTTCTTGAAAAAGAGCAGGAAATTATGAACCAGCATGGCGCCGATCACGCCCACGATCAACAGCAGGTAAAGCTTCCGTACCCACCAGTTGATCTGACTGCCCAGATCGGAGGTGCTGCGGGCGGCCGCGATGTCCACGTGGATTTTGCTCAATGAAAACATCTCGTTGGCGCCCGGATGACATTTGCCGCAGGTGGCCACCAGGTGCGCCGGGTGGATGGTGGAGCCCGGATCCGCCGAAGGCAAAATCTTGTGATAACCATGACAACTGCCGCAGTTCGCGGCGAGCGTCGAGCCATATTGCGACGCCAGACCATGGTAGCTGTCAAAGAACGTCCGCACCCGGTCGGCGGGTAAATTGTATTTCGTGTTGAGCCGCTCCGAGGCGTGGCAGCGACTGCATACGTCCGCCGAAATTTTGCGCGACGCATCGCCGGTGAGGGATTTGATATTGTGCTCCGAGTGGCAATCGGTGCAGGTGGGCGCGTCGCGCACGCCCGCCGCCAGCGCCTTGCCGTGAACACTTTCCGCCAGATCCTTTGCCTGCTGGTCATGGCACGCCCCGCACGTTTCCGCCTGTCGCGAAACATGCAAGGGCGACGCCGGGGAACTCGGTGGCAGGACCTCATGCGAATCGTGACAATCCCGACACGTAGCGGCACTGGCATCGCCGCTTTTCACCGCGCGACCGTGGACGCTCGCGCCATAGCTCTGGCTTTGGCGCGTGTGGCACGCACGGCAGTTGACGGCCTGGGCGACGAGGTTGTCGTCCGGATGTTTTTCGGTGAGATCCGAATGACAGCTCGCGCAGGTGTTGGTTCGGTGCGCGGAAGCGGCGAGCTTGGCGGGATCGACGAACAGGGAGATTTCCTTTCCGACCGCGTTTGTCTTTGTCAGGGTCTTGTCTGAATGACACTCCAGACAATCGCGGTCTCCCAACCCCGCCAGAGCCGGCAGTTGTAACCAGAAACCAAGGGCGGCCCCGCCCAGCAGCCATTTGCCCCAGACACTCATGCCACTCTACGGTCAGGCTGAAGCGCGCGTACGACTCCACGCGGCTTGCTGAATACAACTCGTATCTTGCCACGCTTGACCGCTCGAAGGCGCGTCGCGTCGCTCACCGTTTCGGTCGTTGCATGATTAAGATATTTGCCACCCATGCGCTACCCACCGCGCCGAGCACAAACCCTGTCAGCAACCCGGCGCCCGCCAACTCGGTACCGTGGCCCGGCGCGGGAATGAAATGCAGGATTACGGCGAGAATGCCCGCCCCGGCCATCACCCCCGTATAACTCGCCATTGTCGTGCGCGGCCAGCCGGCGGCACACTTAAAGGTGCCGGCTAACGGCAGCACCAGGAGACCAAATACCAGCGCGCCGACCAGCCAGCCGCCCTCGAAGCCAAACCCGAGACAACCACCCAACGCGAGCACGGCCAGCAGCAGGCTCGTGCCGATGAAGTTGGACGCCACCACCTGTTCCCGGGACAGCACCAACCGCCCAAATTTGTTCAACCGGAGCAAGAGGTTGAACAACGGGTCCGCCGTCCACGTCAGCACCGCAAAGCCAATGTAAAGTATCTGCAGCGGCAACAGCCATACCGCCAGGCCGGGATGGGAACCGGCCAGCGTTCCCAGCAGTCGGTTGCCGAAGTAGCCGCCGAGCACAATGCCCCATTGCGCCCGGCTGCTCAGCTTCGACATCCAAAAAAAGTATTTGAGCATCGCGGCATAGAGGAGGTTCCGCGCCTTGAGGGCCTCAATGATGCCGCGCCGCGCCCATTCATTTTCGGGATCCAGCCGCAGGGCTTCCCGGAAATGTTCAAGCGCCTTCCGGGCTTGGCCGCGTTCCAGCAACGTCCAGCCTTGGTTGGCGTGCGTGAGGGAGTTGTCCGGGTGCTTCGCGAGCGCGGCGTCGATCGTGGTGCCCGCCTCGGCCCGCCGGCCCAGTTTGACCATGGCCATTGCGCGGAGGTTGGTGCAGCCAACGTGCTCCGGATCGAATTGCAGTCCTTGTTCCACCGCCGACAATGCGTCGGACCAGCGTTTTTCGTCGAAGTGAATCGCCGCCAGCAGGGAAAAATAATCAGCGTCGGTCGAATCGAGCCGGATCGTTTCTTCGATGGCGGCCCGGGCTTCCCGGTAATGATTGCGATCGTACCACACGCGGGCCTGGGCATAGTGGGCGAAAGAAAAATCCGGCGCGAGATGGATGGCCTGCCGCGCCTCGGCGGTGGCGTCGTCAAATTTTTCGCGCGCGGTCAGACACAAGGCGAGCAAGGCGTGCGCGTACGCATCTTGCGGCTCGGTGGCGAGCGCTTGTCGCAGTTCGCCCTCGGCCAGTTCGTGCCGGGATTGTTGATAGAGCAGGACCGCGCGTTCTAAATTTGGACTCATGCCAGCTTCAGAAACTACAGGATATCATCGTAAATTCTGCCCTGGTTCGAGTAGAGCGCGTAGTTGCGGGCCGTGGCGAAATAGTTGGGTGCAGCCAACCCGAAGTCAGGCTGCGGCCGCGACTTGGTTCGTGAGTTGTTCGATCTCGGTTTGCAGACGGCGCATCTCTTCCAGCGGTCCCTCGGCCATCAATGCAAACATTCTTGGGTTCTTGGGAAGAACTTCCGTGCGGAGATGCCGGAGCGTCTGATTCATCAGCTCCAACATTTCAATGGTCTGGGCCAGACGTTTTGTTTCCTTACTCATAGCTCGATTCTTACCATGCCCTTCCGGATGGACGCATCCTCGCGCACCCGGCTGAAGAATTCAACATAACCTTTGTATTCCTGGTTTCCGTCGACGGCCAGCAGGACATCGAAACCGAACCGGCGGTGGAGGGCGCGACGGGAAACCAGATTGTAATCGGCCGGTTTCAAATCGGTGGACCATTGTGATTCCGCGGCAAGACCACAATGACATCAAGTCCTGGGGCGCGGGTTTCTTGGTGACAAAGCTGCCATCAATCACCACCGCGCGAAAGAGTCGGCACTGGCGGAGGTCAGCCACCAATTATTCAAGCCGCCTGAATAGATTGACGCGGCGATCAGAGTCCTGAAACCGACCGAACCTCAGCCGAAGCTCCTCCATCGTGCAAACATGCACGCCTCCCGGCAATACTCCATTGCGAGTGCATGATGGTATGGGCATTTTAAACTGCTACAACTTCAGAAACTGCAAGATATCATCATAAATCCCGCCTTGATTCGAGTAGAGCGCGTAGTTGCGGGCGGTGGCGAACCATTCCTTCGTGGTCGGCTTCAACGTACCGAGGGCGGCGGCAAAATCCTTGGTTGTCAGCGGCTTTAGCTCCCCGGCTTTCATGGCTTCCTGAAGTTTGCGTTCCACCGCCACATCCACCACGGCTTTCAAGTCCGCCCCGGAAAAATTCTCCGCCTTCCGGCCGAGCGAATCAAAATCAATTTCCGCCAGCGGCTTGCCGCGCGCTTGCAACCGCAGAATGGCCGCGCGCGCCGCCGCGTCCGGTGGCGGCACAAAGAGCACCCGATCGAACCGCCCGGGCCGGCGAAATGCGGAATCGAGATGCCACGGCGCGTTGGTGGCGGCCAAAATCAGTACGCCCTCGTTCGAGGCCTTGACCCCATCCATCTCGGCGAGAAACTGGTTGATGAGCTGGCGGCCCGCGTGCTGGCGCATGTCGCTCCGGCTGGCGCCCAGCGCGTCCACCTCATCGAAGAACAGCACGCACGGTTTATGTTCGCGCGCTTCCTCGAACAAGCTGTGCAGATTGCGTTCACTGTTGCCGATCCACATGTCGAGCACGTCGTTGATGCCCACCGAAATGAAGGCGGCCTTGATTTCGCCGGCGGTGGCGCGGGCGAGATAGGTTTTGCCGCAGCCGGGCGGGCCGTACAGCAAAATGCCGCCACCAATGGATTTGCCATAGGCTTTGTAAAGTTCCGCATGCGTGAGCGGATGAATGATCTTCAGGCGGATCTCCTCCTTCACTTTCTCCATGCCGCCGACTTCCTTGAAGGTAATTTTGGGCCGTTCGATAGCCGACGCGGATGGCGCGTCCTCCTCGTCCCCCCATGCAGCGCGCACCTTGCCTTCGACGACTTCGCTCTCGGCTGCGTTCGCGCCGATGCCGAGCCGGGCGGCGAACTCGGAGTCCGCCAGTGCGTGGTCGAGCGCGACCGCGCGTTTGTATTCCGCGACCGCCGGTTCGATTTCGCCGATGCCGGCCAGCAATTTCGCGTGCAAAAGGAAGGCGCGGGCCGGTGCGTTCGGCTGCTTGACGAGGTCTTCGAGGATGACGAGGGCGTGGCTTTGTTTGCCTTGCTGAAAGAACGCACGCGCCAGGCCGAGCTTCATCGGCAGGCTGTTGGGTGAGTGGGCCAGACCCGCACGATATTCCTTCTCGGCCTCTCCGGCGTGTCCGTGGGCCAGCAAGGTATCGGCGAAATGGAGGCGCAACGCAGTGTTGTTGGGCAAAACCCGCAAGGCTTCGCGCAGGGCTTGCAGGGCGTCGTCACCGGGAAATTGAGGTTCGGGGGGGATGCTCATGACCGCCAGATGAAAACCAGAATCCGCCAGCAGGGCAAGCCCGAGGATTTGACACCCGAGGATTTGGACGGAAGTTGGTGGCCGGAGGGAAATTCCGAAAGGACACCCAGAAGCCGCCCGCTCATTCGGCGTTCGGATAGGAACCGAGGACCTTGACGTAGCTGCATTCGCGCCCCAGATGGGCGATGGCATTGGCAACTTTGCGGTCCTGCCCGTGGCCGTCGCAATCGATGAAGAAATAGTATTCCCACGCCTTCCGTTTGCTGGGGCGGGATTCGATCTTGGTGAGATTGATGCGATAACGCCGGAACGCAGCGAGCGCGTGGTGCAATGCGCCGACTCGGTGGCTGATACTGACCATCAAGCTGGTGCGGTCGGCGCCGGTGGGGGGACTGCACTGCCGCCCGAGCACCAGAAAGCGCGTCGCGTTGGCGGCGTTGTCCTGGATATCCCGCTCCAGGATTTCCAGATCATACTTCTCGGCGGCGAGCAACCCGCCAATGGCCGCGCCGCCTTTCTCCTTCGCCGCCAGCTCCGCGGAGCGGGCGTTGGAGGAGGTCTCGACGATTTCCACGTGTGGCAGCTGGCTTTGGATCCAACCGCGACATTGCGCCAGCGACTGCGGATGGACATACAGTTTCTTGAGCTTCGTGCGCGGCGAGTTACTCATCAGGCATTGCTGCACCTTCAAAATAATCTGGGAAACGATTTTGAGATCGCTGTCCACGAACATATCGAGCGTGTGGGTGACGACGCCCTCGGTGGAATTTTCAACCGGCACGACGCCGTAGTCCGCGCGGTGCTTGCTGACCTCCGTGAACACGTCGGCGATGGTTTTCTGCGCGGCGTAGCGCAGGCTCGAGCCAAAACGCCGAATCGCCGCCTGATGCGTGAACGTGGCTTCTGGTCCGAGATAGGCAATGGTCAATGATTTTTCCAACGCGAGCGCGCTGGACATGACTTCGCGGTACACCGCGCCCAGTTGGTCGTCGGTCATCGGGCCGGCGTTCAACCGGCGGATGCGCTGCAGCACGGCGCGTTCACGATGGGGCGCGTAGATTTCCTCGCCGGCCTTTAGTTTGATTTCGCCGATGGCGAGGACATGCCGCGTGCGGTCATTGAGCAACCGGACGATCTGCGCGTCGAGTTGGTCAATGGCTTGGCGATGCTTCAGGAGACTCACGATGCCCGCAGCATGGCGGAGGCCGCCGGAAGAATCAAGCCGCCGTCCCGGGGCGAAAGGCCAGGCGGCGGGTAGCGTTACCAAAGGAAGGATTTTTGCTCGCCAAGTAATTGGTCACCGCTCCACAGCGTGGTGCGCCAGGCGGTAATCTCACCGAACGCCTTGTATTCTGACCCGCCGAGCTGGAGCTTCGCCCAGTGGCTCGTGCCGGTGATGCTCACTTCGGTCTCCAGCGTCAGCTGGCTGGGCAGGTTTCCTTTTGCGGTACCGCGCAACTCGAGGCGCAGCTTGGCCTGCGTGTTGGTCCCGCTGCGCGCCCGCCACAGGATATCGAAGCGCATCCCGGAACATTGTTCCGGATGTTTTCGCAGTCGGGCCTGGTAAGCGTCGCGGTCGTAGAGGCTGGGTGACAGCGCGGCGCGGCCCTGCAAATCAAGAAAGTGCGGCAATACTTTGACCACGCGACCCGTGTCGGCCAGGACGCTGCCTGCCGTCAACCGGAGACAAATCAAGACGAGCCATGGGAGCGCGCGGCGCATGCTGCGACGATAACGAGTGGTCGGAGGGTTACAAGCAGCAAAGCAGGCTCGACGCGAGGCCAGTTCGGTCGGCATCCGGTACGGGTGGGCCGGGGGTTGCCCGCGGGCGCCACCGCAAAAGGATGACAAGCAGCCCGATTGACCGTTAACTCATGGGCGCACCGATGATCAAACTGTTCGATATCATTCACGAAGACGACGAGTTGTTGGTGATCAACAAACCGGCGGACCTGGTTTGTCATCCGACCAAGGGCGATGAATTTTCGAGCCTGATCAGCCGCGTGCGGCTGCATCTGGGGGCCGCGGCGTCGCCGCATCTGGTCAACCGCCTGGATCGCGAAACGAGCGGGGTGACCGTCGTCGCCAAAAGCGCCGCGGTGGCCGGGGAGTTGGGGCGACTGTGGGAAGCGCGCGCCGTCGGGAAGGAATATCTCGCCATCGTCCACGGCCACGTCGGCGACGCGCGCGGGCGGATTGACGCACCGCTCGGCAAGGAGGAAGCCAGCCGCGTCGCGATCAAGGATTGCGTCCGGGCGGACGGCGCACCAGCGCAAACCGAATTCCAGGTCGAACGCCGGCTCGGAGCACAGCCCGCCGGCCCGGCGTACACTCTCCTCCGCCTGCAACCGCACACCGGCCGCAAGCACCAGCTCCGCATCCACCTCGCGCATCTGGGTCATCCCATCGTCGGCGACAAGCTCTATGGCGGCGACGAGGATTTGTATCTCGCGTTGGTTGAACGTCGGCTGACGGACGAACAACGCGCGCGGTTGATTCTCCCTTATCAGGCCTTGCACGCAAGCGCCGTCCGGCTCCACTGGCACGGAGCGGCCGTTGAATTTCACTGTGAACCGGAAAAATGGTTCACTGAATTCTTAACCAAGAATCCAACCGGCGCGGCGCCGGTGCCGCCAACCAACACCCCGCGGATCGCCAAGGTGTAAACCAGGTCCGGGGTCCAAAGTGCCAGCGATGTCGTGAGTCTAGGCCGCAGGCTGCGCCGCAATGGATTTCCACGTCGGTGCTCACGTTGACACGGCGGGCGCCCGCGTTATACTGGGCGGCCTTTTATGAACAAGCATCCGCATGTGGCTGTAGTTGGTGCGACCGGCGCCGTCGGCATCGAAATGATGAAGACGCTGGCGAAACGCAATTTCCCGCTCGGGAAGTTGACGCTGCTCGCGTCGGCCCGTTCGGTGGGCAAGAAACTCAATTTTCGCGGCGCCGAGGTGACGGTCACGGAACTCACCACGGATTCCTTCGCGGGCATTGACATCGCGTTGTTCAGCGCCGGCGGCAGCATCTCGAAAGAATTCGCGCCCCGCGCCGCCCAAGCGGGTTGCGTGGTCGTGGACAACTCCAGCGCCTTCCGCATGGACGCCGCCGTGCCCCTCGTGGTGCCGGAGATCAACGCCGCTGACGTGAAGCAGCACCGCGGCATTATCGCCAATCCCAATTGCACCACGGCGATTACGCTCATGGCGCTGTACCCGTTGCATGAGGCGTTCGGCGTGAAGCGGATTTTTGCTTCGAGCTATCAAGCCGTTTCGGGCACGGGCGCGAAAGCCATTGAAGAACTCGAACGGCAGGTGGGGCAGATCGTTAACCGGCAGCCGGTGACGAAGGCCGTTTATCCGCACCAGATTGCCTTCAACGTGTTGCCGCAGGTGGATTCCTTCCTGCCCACGGGCTACACGAAGGAAGAGATGAAAATGGAAAATGAAGGTCGCAAGATCATGCATCACCCGACGTTCCGGGCGAGCGTGACCTGTGTCCGGGTCCCTGTCTATCGCTCCCATTCGGTGGCGGTGAGCGCGGAGTTTGAGAAAACAGTAACGGTGGAAGCCGCGCGGGCCGTCCTCCGCCGCGCGCCCGGCCTCGAGCTCGTCGACGAACCGGAACACCATAAATATCCCATGCCGCTGTTTACTTCGGAGCAGGATAACTGCGCCGTGGGCCGCCTCCGCCTGGACTGCGCGCTGGAGAACGGCCTGTGCTTCTGGGTCTGCGGCGATCAATTGCTCAAAGGCGCTGCGCTCAATGCGGTGCAGATCGCCGAAGAGTTGCTGAATTAATCGTCCGCTCACGGTTCGGGATTTGCGTTGGGATTCCGTCGGGCGCGGCGGTTTCTCCGACTCCGTACGGCGGGCCGGTTTTACCCACACAAGTACCCTTGCCTCGGCGCGTACCCCAGTCATACTCCGCCCATCATGCCGTCACCGAACGTCATCAACGTCGCGCTCATTGGGTGCGGTAATATCACGCTCCAAAATCATTTGCCCGGGCTGGCGTTGTGCCCGGACGTGAAAGTCGTAGCGCTGTGTGACACCGACCCCGCCACGCTGGAACGGGCGCGCCAGCAGACCGGCGTGACCATTACCTCTACACGTCACGAAGACATCGTGCGGCGCGCTGACGTCCATGCCGTCATCATCGCCACGCCCAATATTAGCCATGCCCAAATCGCGTTGGACGCCATCGCCCACGGCAAACATGTCCTGTGCGAGAAGCCGCTCGCCCTGAACTACGCGGACGCCCGGGCCATGGCGATCGCCGCGGATCGTGCCGGGGTCCGGCACATGAGCGCCTTCACTTACCGTTTCGTGCCGGCGATGCGTTACCTGGCACACCTCGCGCACCGCGGCGACGCGGGCCAAATTTATCACTATCGTTCCTGTCGCTTGCAGGACTGGGGCACGCGCAGCCTCGGCTGGCGGCAGGTCAAACACCTGGCCGGCACCGGCGAACTCGGCGACATGCTCAGTCATCGCATTGACTTCGCCCACCTGCTGGTGGGCCCGATGTCGCGGCTCGTGGCCAATTTGAAACAGTGGCATCCCGTGCGCGGCGGCCAGCCCAATGACCTGGACGATTGGGTCGCCCTGCTCGCGGAATTCCAGAACGGCGCGACCGGAGTGCTGGAAAGCAGCAAGCTCGCGAGCGGTCGCAACGAAAGCTGGCGGAGTCTCGACTCGGTCGAGCTCAACGGCAGCGAACGCTCGTTTGTTTTTATCACCGGCAAATGGAACGAACTCCAAACCGGCAAGACCGGCGGGCCGGGCTTGGAAACCATCGAGATCCCGCGCGAGTTTTGGAAATGGCCCGGCGCCCCGCGCGACCCGGCGCAGGGCGATCCGCTCGTGACCTTTCGCTACGATCAAGCGTGGGAGTTTGTCGATGCCATCCGCAATCAACGGCCCTGTACCCCCAGCTTCCACGACGGCGCCCGCGCCCAAGCGGTGATCGACGCGGCCGTACAATCGGCCGGGACGCGGCAATGGGTGGATTTGGGTGACGCCCCGGCCTAGACCCCGTGGCGGTGGGTGGAGCGTTCCACGGCGGTTTTCCCCGAAAGATATTTTATGAACAAAACAGCGGTAATTACTGGTGCGGGCAGCGGCGTCGGCCGGGCCATCGCGTTGAAACTTGTGGCGCAGGATTGGCGCGTAGCCATTCTCGGGCGCCGGGCTGAGGCCCTACAGGAAACCATTCAGCTTGCGGGTGCGCTTGCCTCTCACCTGTCGCCTTTCGCCTGCGACATCAGCGACGCCGTCGCCGTGGCCGCCGTGGGCCGGCGCATCCTCACCGAGTTCGGCGACCTGGAATTGCTCGTGAATGCCGCAGGCACGAACGTCCCGCAACGAGGGTTGGCCGTTCTGTCGCTCGAAAATTACCACACCATGATCGCCACCAATCTCCACGGCGCATATTACTGCGTGCAGGCATTCCTGCCGCGAATGCGCGAGCAGCGGAGTGGCACCATCGTCAACATCATCTCCGATGCCGGCAAACAGGCGTCGCCCAAGGCCGGCCCGGGTTACGCCATGAGCAAATTTGGGCTGGCCGGCCTGAATCAAAGCCTCAACGCCGAGGAACGCGCGAATGGGATCCGGGCCTGCGCCATTTTCCCGGGCGACATCGACACGCCCTTGCTGAACCAACGCCCGCAGCCACCGGACGCCACCGCCCGCGCGAAGATGATGCGGGCCGAAGATGTGGCCGACTGCGCGCTACTCTGCATCAACCTCCCGCCGAACGTCATTGTTGAGGAAATGCTCGTGCGGCCACGCTGAGCACTTGAGAAAATTTTGCCCGTTGACGATGGACGCGCCGTCCCTATGCTGGGCACGCAACATTGAATCAAATTACCGACTCAACCAACCCATGAAAAAGTTTCTCACGCTGGTCTGTGCGCTGGGCCTGCTGAACCTCCACCTCTCGATCGCCGCGGAGCCATTGGCGCCGGGTTTAACCGGTGAATATTTCGATTTGGGCACCGACCTGGACGGATTTCCGACGATTCCCGCCGATAAAAAGCCGACGCTCAAGCGGGTGGACAAGAACCTTAATTTTCGCAGCACCTCAATGACGTTCCCAGACACCAAGTTGCAGTCCCATTTTGCGATCCGCTGGACGGGCAAGATCCGGATTCCCAAGGACGGCAAATACACTTTTTTCCTGGAATCCGATGATGGCTCGCGCCTGCTCCTTGATGGCAAGCAAGTGGTGGACAACGGCGGATTGCATGAGATGCAGGTGGATTCCGGCACCGTGGAATTAAAAGCGGGCGATCACGACCTCAAGGTGGATTATTTCGAGAATGAAAACGATGGCGGCGCTGGTTGCGTCTTGTCGTGGAAAGCCGACGGCCTCGCCAAGGAAGTCGTTCCCGAGACTGCGCTGTTCCATTGATCGAGTCACTCGATTCCCCAGGAAAAATCTCCGCTTCCCCGACCCGCAGCGGCGCAAGCCGGGTGGCGAGCCGAGGCTCGGAGCCGCAGTGATGACATTTCCATCTCCATTGGTCTTCCTGAACGCGGTGTTGGCGTAACCCGCCGGGACGGTCTGGCGCAATTCCGGTCAGTCCGGCGTCCGCCACGCCGATACATTTTGCGGCGTCTGCGCCATCGCCTGCCTTGAAACGCGGCCATATCCGCGTCAGCCCGAACCCATCAAGTCCACTGGTTTTGGCCGAGCAACGTCTGAGCTGACCCAAACGCCAACTGCGTCAATCGCGAATGGCAAGGCGTCCCCTACCCTGATGATAACCGACACCGAAGCCAGCCGGCCGGCCTGAGTCCAGTCTCGCAGCGGAGCGTCGGCCTCTGGCGGCAACTCCAAGTCCTATCACCGCAGCGGGCGGGAGATCTCACCGACTGGTGCCGCAGTAAACTTTTTGAAACATAATCACCCAGCGCCGGGTATTACGACTGGAACAGCGGATGCCTCAACTAAAACCAAATAAAATCCTTATGAAAAAAATATACAATCACCCGTTCGTGTTTGCCCTCGTCACGGCCAGCCTCGCGCTCTCGGCCCGGGCCGAGTCGCCCGGCCTCGTGGACTTTGGCAAATTCACCCCGCCGGGCAAAGGCGGTGAATTCGTGGAAGTCCACCTCAAGAACAACCTGCTCGCCTTCGCCGCCCAACTCGTGGAAAAAGACGAGCCCGACGCCGGCAAACTCCTGCGCAGCGTACAACTCATCCAGGTTTATGTCGTCGGCCTGACCGAGGAAAATCGCGCGGAACTCCAAAAACGAATTCAAAACATTCGGCAAAACCTCGAAGGTCACGGCTGGGACCGCAACGTCAATGTCCAGGGGAAAGAAGGCGAGGACGTTGGGGTTTACACCCAGGCGCGCGAAGGCGAAACGCTGGCGGGCCTCGCCGTCACGGTGGTGGATGCGAATCACCTGGTGCTGGTGAATATCGTCGGTGATATCAAGCCCGAGCAAATCGCCGCCTTGGGCGAACGCCTCAACATCAAACCGCTCAAAGAAATTGGTGAGGCGAACAAAAAGTGATCGAGGAAACCGCTGCCGGGTGGGAGCGGCCCGACCGCTCCGCCCGGCCGAGCCAACCCTCGAACCTAACCACACCATGAACCAGAAGCCTGCGCCTCCGCTGCTCCGTCCCCCGGCCCAATCCCAATGGCTCTGTGTTGGCCTGGTGGTTTTGCTTTTTTCAGTTGTCGTCCTCGGCGCGATCGGATTGGGCGTGGCCAGTTACTTCCATTTGAGTTCCGACACGCGCGCACTCCGGAAGGGATTGATGAAAGCCAGCGGCGTGGAGTGGCGACAGCAAATCGGCTTAAACATCGGAAGTTCCACCCTGGGCGTCGTCCGCGCCGGTCTGGCCTTTGCCCCGCTGGACGCCCGAGCGCGGGCGGCTGTGCAAGCGGTTCATGGCGTCGAGGTGGGCATCTACGAGCTGACAACCGCAAGCAAGCCACCCAATCGTACCGCCATGTTCGCCGTCGCCGATAAGGTCTTGAACGCCCGCGGTTGGGAGCGTGTGGTCGGCGTGATGGAAGGCGACCAAGTGGTAGGTGTGTTTGTGCGAGGCGAAACCATTTCGGCCAGCGATGTGAAATGCCTCGTCTTGGTTTTCGACGGACGGCAACTGGTGGTGGTTTCTGGCCGGGCCGATGTTGAACCGTTGGTGGAGTGCCTGCGAAACCAATCCGATCTGCGCGCTCAGCTCCGCTCGTTGGCGGTGCGTTGAGCTGTCCGCTAACCTAGCGAAATCGCAATTGCGGCGAGTGCGGCGTGACGGCAAGCGAGGCCGCGATTTCATCGCGGCGTTTCGTGATCCCTTTCGGAGGTGTCGTTTGCATTCGCCGGGGTTCGCAGGCCGCTACAAACATTAGTCAGAGCCTCCTTATGTCGGCTGCTACCGTTCAACACGCCTTCAGGCAAAGAGGTCCATCACCGGAATGCCTTCGCCGTTGCGCGTGGTGTAAAACGGCCGCTTCTCAATTTCGTAGGCGAGTTTTGGCGAAATGCCGACCGCACGGTAAATGGAGGCATGCAAATCTTCGATGATCACCCGGTCCTTGATCGTCTTGCAGGGACGCTCGTCGGCGGTCAGACCGTGGAGATGCCCGCGCTTCATGCCGCCGCCATAAAGCAATACGCAGCCGGCATCGGTGAAATGGCGATGCATCCCGTAGTGCTTGGGGTCCTCGACCTTGGCCGGCACTTCCACCTGGTCTTTGATCAGCTTGTCGGGCTTGCCTTCGATCATCGCGTCGCGGCTGAATTCGCTCGCGAGGACAATGAGGGTGCGATTCAGCAACCCGCGCGATTCCAGATCGAGGACGAGTTGCGCGATCGGCGCGTCAATTTGCTTCTTCATCGCCACCAGTCGCGAGTGGCCGTTTTCGTGGGTGTCCCAGTTGAAAAACGGAATGTATTCGGTCGTGACCTCGATGTAACGCGCCCCGACTTCGGCCAACCGCCGCGCCAGCAAGCAACCCAGGCCGAACCGTCCGACCATCTGCTCTTCATACTTGGCGCCAAACCGGTCGCGCTCGGCCGCGAAGCGCTGGGCGGGTTGGTAGGTCGGAACATATTTCCGGATGCTGTCGAGCGGTTCGAGCGATAGATCGAACGCCTTGGCCGCCGGCGAACTCAGGAGGCGATGCGCGTTATCGAGCGAGCGCAGGAGCGATTCCTTTTGATAATCGCTGCCGTGTTCCCCCACGGGACTGGCGGCGAGCAGTTTCTTGTAAAATTTGTTCCGATCCTCGAATCGTCCCGGCGTCATGCCGCCCGGCGGGCGCACGGTGTCCTCGGCCTGATCGGGGAACGGAATGTTCAACGGACCGTATTCACTGCCGAGAAAACCGGCGGTGGTGAAGGCCTTCAACTCCTCGCCTTCGCCGTTGTCGAAGCGCTGGCCGATGTTGATGAACGCGGGCACGGCGGGGTTTAACGGCCCGAGCGTGCGTGCGATGAACGCGCCCAGATGCGGCGCGGCCACGGTTTGCGGCGGCGCGTAGCCGGTGTGCCATTGGAATTGATGCCGCGAGTGCAAAATGAAACCGAGATCGCCGGCCGTGTAGGAACGAATGAGCGTGCCGCGGTCCATCACGGCCGCCATTTTTTCCAGTCCCTCGGAAAAATGGATGCCGTCCACCGCCGTCGGGATGCTGGGGAACGTGCTGAGGAAAGCGTCCGGCGCCATGCCCTTCTCGAACGGCGTGTAACGTTTCGGGTCGAAAGTCTCCGTATGCGCCATCCCGCCGCCCATCCAGAGGACGATGACGGTGTCAGCGGTGGCCTTGATTTTCTCCGTTACGGCATCGGCCGCAATTACGGCGCGCGGGAAGCCGGCAGCCAGGGCCGATAAGGTGGCGGCGCTCGTGGTTTTCAAAAAGTCGCGGCGATTCCATTGTGCGTTTGTTTTCATGCCTAATCGAGGGTGGTGGAGCCGAAAATCCGCTCAGTCTTCCAACCGTGCGAGCCAATAGCCGGCCTGCCGTCGCAAGTGCGCAACGGCCAGCAGGCGAATTCGGTTTGTGTCGCAAACATAGTAAACTCGAAACGGAAACCGCCGCAGCCGACCGCTGCGAATGCCATCGGCATCGGCTTTGGCCCGCAAGGGATTGGCGCACAACCTGGTCAATGCGGCGTCCAACTCATCAAAAAACTCTGCTCCCAGCCCCGGGCGTTGCCGGTTGTAATAGCGCGCGGAGCGAAACAACTCCGCGAGCGCCTTCGGATGATACTTTACTTCTGGCATCCGAATTCCCGACGCGCCTCGGCCATAACCTCGTCGTGGGTCTTCCAGCTCCCATCCGGCTCCTCGCGCAACCGTGCGTGCAATTCCAAGCGAAGTTCCGCCTCAGTGTAACCGGGCAGTTCGTCGTCTTCGACGCTTTCCCACAAACTTTGCGCGAGCACGATTCTCTCCGCCTTCGGCAGCCCGAGGGCCTTTTCTTTAAGTTCCGCCAGGGAATTCATGGCATTAGTATCGCAGGGAAGCATACCTTTGTCATCTCATCGATTTCCATGAAGCATCAGTAAATCAATTGAAACTCCGGCATCATCGTCAGCCCCCAAAGCAAATCCTCCACGCCGGTTTTCTGGACCGGCTGACCCACCAAGCTCGTGGCCAACTCCACTTCGGCGCGCGTCGGCTTGCGGCCCAGAGCCTTGGCATAGAGTTGCGTCACCAACTCAGGCCCGGGCGCGGGTATTCCGATCACTTTTTCTGCGCCCTGCGCCAGCACTTCGGCCAGTTCCGCTCCGTTGGTCAATTCCAGCGCCTGCAACGTGGTTGCCGCCGTGGCGCGCGACGTCAATACCTGCTCCCGGTTGGGCCGGCCCAAGGCCAATTGCAAGGTGTCCGCTGCGACGAGCGCGGACCGGGTGGCGGTGAAATGATTGGTCGAACCATCGGCGCGCAGGAATGGCGTGGCCGGCGAGCCATACCAAACGCCGGTGAGCGCGCCCACGGCATCCCGAAATTGTTCCGCCGACAGCCGCCGCACTTGCGGTCCGCGAAAAACAAAATCGCTGCCGACCTGTTCGGTCGCCGGCGTCGCCGGCAATTGATAGGCCCGCGAGGTCAACATCACCTCTATCAAATGCTTCACGTCGTAGCCGTGATCGGCAAAATCCTCCGCCAGCCAGTCGATCAAATCCGGATTCCACGCCGGGTGTTCCATGTCATCGAGCGGCTCGACGAGGCCGCGCCCGAAGAATTTTTGCCACAACCGGTTCACGAGCGTGCGGGAGAGCCGGCCGTCCTCGCGCCGGGTGATGAGTTGCGCGAGATGTTGAAGCCGGACGGTCTTGTTCGTAGAGGTTTCCAGCTCACCCAACTGGGCGTAAATGAATTTCGGCGCGGCGATTTTTCCGGTGGGCTTGTCGCAGAGCACCATTTCGAGCGGGCCGTCGGCATAGACGCCCGCCAGCCCGTACGCGTCGGCCAGCGTCCAGTCGTTGACAAAGCTGTCGTGGCAGCTCGCGCACTTGAGATTCACGCCCATGAACACCTGCGAGACGCCTTGGGCGGCCTGCATGGCCGGAGTCTGGCTGGCATTCACCACGCCGCGCCACACGATGCCCTTGGTGAAGCCTTCGCTTTCGGCCGTCGGATTCACCAACTCGGCAACGAATTGGTCGTAGGGCTTGTTCGTTTCCAGCGCGGTGAAGAGCCATTGCGTGATCTGCTTCCGCCCGCCATCGATGTAGCCCGTGCCCTTGTAATCGTTCCGGAGCATGTCATTCCAGAACGACAGCCAATGCAGGGCATATCCTTCCTGATCGGCCAGCAGGCGGCGGACAAGTTTCGCGCGCTTATCCTTGCTCTTATCGGCGACAAAAGATTCGAGCTTGTCCGGCGGCGGCAGCAAACCAACGACGTCGAGATAAACCCGCCGGGCGAAGGCTCGGTCATCCACTGGCTGCGGCGGTTTGATTTTGTTCGCGGCGAAATAGGGCTCCAGCAAACGATCAACTGGGTTGGTGGCTTTGCCTTGGCTCTTGGGAAATTCCGGGCGGCGCGTTTTCAAATTAGCTGGCTCGGCGCGCGCAAACGTGACGTTCGGATCCCACGGGGCGCCTTGATCAATCCACGCCCGCAAGACGCCGATCTGTTCCCGCGTGAGCTTCGTGCCCTTCTTCGGCATGACGCTGGCCGGGTCGAAGCCCGCGACCAATTCCACGAGTAGGCTCGCCGCGCTCTTGCCGGGCACGAGGGCCGGCCCGGAATCGCCGCCTTTGAGCAGCGTCGCTCGCGAATCAATTTGAAATTCTCCCTTGGCCCGGCCCCGGCCATGACACTTGACGCAACTGGCTTCGAAAATGGGTTTGATTTCCGAACTGAAATTGACGGCGTGCGCAGCGGGCGGCGGCAATTGCGCCACTTGCTCCGGGGTAAGCGCGGCCGGAGCGCTGGAACCCGCAGCGAACAAAAAGGCGGTTAGCCAATGGGAGCATGGTAATTTCACTGGGCAGAGTTTACCGCCAAACCCGGCAAAGGACAAAATAAAATGTCGCCGCACCCGCGGCCATCCGCCCAGTCGCAGCCGTGCCGCGCCATACCATGCCGCCACCCGCAGCCACGACCAGCCCCGCGTTGGCGCGGTGAGATTTTCCAGATGCCTTAGGCTGAGGGCGATTTCCGATCAATGGATTATTGATGTTGGCCGAGCGGTTTAATAGCCTGCGCCCCCGTGACCATTGTCGAACAGCCTGGAGACGGGTTGCCACGGACCGATGCCGTTCGGACTGCAGCGGAGGCCTTCGACATCGAGCCGCGCCGCTGGCTGTACCTGCTCCTGGCGTATTTCACCTTGCACGTTGCGATCCGCACCTTGCTCTCTTCGAGCGCCGACGGCGATGAGGCGGAGCAGGTAATGCTGGCACAGAAGGCCTTGTGGGGCTACGGATCGCAACCACCGCTTTACACCTGGCTACAGATCGGGTTCTTCAACAGTTTTGGGGTATCCGTTTTTTCGCTGGCGCTGCTTAAGAATCTGCTACTGGCCGGCACCTACCTGCTCACTTACTGGAGTGCGAAGCTCGTCACGCGCAGCCGGGCCGGTGGCCTGACCGCGGCGCTATCGCTGCTATTCATCGAGCAAATTGCCTGGGAATCTCAGCGCGACCTGACCCACTCGGTGCTGGGAGCAACGCTGGCCGCCGCCACATTGCTAATCTTCTTGCGGGCCCACGAGAGCCAGCGGCTGGGGTGGTATATCAGCCTGGGGTTCTGCGTAGGGCTGGGATGTCTTTCGAAATACAACTACCTGTTCTGTCCGCTCGCTCTAACGATTGCCGCGCTCTCGATTCCCGAGCTTCGCCGAACGGTTTTGGACAAACGGATGTTGGTGGCGGTGGCGATCTGCGTTTTGGTGTTTCTGCCGAACGGCGTCTGGATATTGCACCACCGCGCTCAGGCTTTTTCCTCCGCGGCCAAGTTCAATGTTCAGGACGCGGAAGGTTTGTTGGCGGCGTATGGGGTCGCCCTTCGCCAGCTCATAACTGCGGTGCTTAAATTTCTCGGACCGCTCGTGCTGGTTTACTGGGGTGTCTTTCGGAAGACGACTGGCCAGAATGGGGAGGCACTGACGCTCGACGACGATCGTAGGCTTGCGATTTATAAGCTGTTCCTCAAGCGAACGCTGGTGGTGGTTGGCGTGCTGCTGGTGGTGCTGGTACTGGGATTTCGCACCGCCGGCATTCGCGATCGCTGGTTGCAACCGGTGCTTATCTTCGCGCCAGTGCTGGCCGCGGCGGTGGTACGCGAACGGTTGGACGCGGTTCGCCTGAACCGAGTGGTGGCGGTCAGCGGAGTCGTAATGGTGGTGGTGACCGTGGGGTTGCCGGGGCGAATCATCCTGGCCGAGCAGCTGAACCGGAAGGAGGCGCTGACGCATCCTTACCGACAGATCACCCAACAGATAGCAGGTGCGATCCCGGAGTCATCACTGGTGCTGACCACGAGCCGACTGATGGCCGGAAGCCTCCGGCTCCACCTCCCCAGCCGTTTGTGCGTCAGCTTGGAGGACCATGCCTGGTTCGGAGATGACCAGGAGCATTGCTTCCTCGCGTGGGATACCGAAGGTGCGGAAGAAACGCCTTACCCGGTCCGCCTGTGGCTGCAAAACCACGGACCGGACAGCGATTTGCCAGCCGAGGCGGTCCGCTATTTCACCGCCCCTTACCAATACCATCACCAACGCCAGATGCGGGTGGGCCTCGTGCAAATCAGATGACCATGAACTCGGACGCACCGGCGTTTGTAAACCATGAAATCCGCCATCACTGGTAGTACGGCGACCCGGCAGAACGCAAAGGCTCGGGTCATCACCGGCAGGAGGATATTCCTCCGGATGGAAAAATGATGAAGATTGGCCCAGTCGGCGGACACACAAAATCTTTGACCTAAGTGAGGACAACGCGGAAAAACTTGTTGCGGGCTAAAAAAGCAAATGGCAAGGTTTTCGATGCAAATCCGCCAAGCGCATGCGTGAAATCTTAATCGCATTTACCTTGGGTGCGCTTTTAGCGGGAGCCGGCGTATTCTTTTACATCTCTTGGGAGTCACAGCAGTTTCGGACTATTTTTGAAGGTGCAGAGGCGGCACGTGCTAGCACCAGAGCAAAGCAGGCTTACCAACACGAGGAGCCAGCCATTGCGGTTTGGGAGCTTCGACATCTTGCTGATCTTCAGACTGAGGAACTTCGCAAGGAGCGTGTTGCTACAAACGAGATAAGGGCCGGACTTATGATGACAAGGGCGCGGCTTGCCAAACTTTACAATCAGCAGGGTCGAGAAGCCGAAGCGCAAACAAACGCGAACATTGCGATTCGGCTGCTTAACGAAATGGCAAAGACAAATCCCACAGTTACTAACTTGGCGACACTTTTGGAGCACATTCAACGCAGCGACGCGAAGGCCAAGCAGGAGCCAAGGTATGAATAAGGCTGGGTGGTTCCTTGCAGCCAAATGATCACAGAAAAGGACTAAACAGATTTGGTGCAAATGAATTTTTGTTCTGGTAGTGGAGCCTGCAAAGTCGCCAGTTCGAGCGACGAACCGCCAAGTAATTTCATTATAAATTGAATGAGTTTTAGACGGGCATGGTTATGACAAAGGCAATCCGCCTGCTCTCCGCCCTCGTGGCGGTCATGGTGGCCGAACTTCACGCCGCCGATACTTTGACGCGCCGTGAATGGACGGTGGATGGTGTCGTGCGCGAAGCCCTTGTTTACGTCCCACCCAAGGCGAAGACAGAAGCGACCCCCGTGATCTTTGCCTTCCATGGCCACGGTGGTTCCATGAACAATGCCGCGCGGACGTTTGGCTATCACACGCTCTGGCCGGAAGCCATTGTGGTTTACCCGCAGGGCCTCAAAACGCCCGGGATTTTGACCGATCCCGACGGCAAACAACCTGGCTGGCAGAGCCGCAGCGGTGATCAGGATGACCGCGATCTAAAATTCTTTGACGCCATGCTAAGGGATCTCAACGAGGAATACCGCGTGGACGAAAAACGCGTCTATGCAACCGGCCATTCCAACGGCGGCGGCTTCACGTATCTGCTCTGGGCGGCGCGCGGCGATCAGTTCGCGGCCTTGGCGCCATCCGCCGCGCCGGCGGGCAGAAATCTTAGTCAACTCAAACCCAAACCAGTGTTGCACGTGGCAGGCAGGAATGATCCGCTGGTTAAATTCGCCTGGCAGGAGCAGACCATGACTGCGCTGCGAAAACTCAACCAGTGTGGCGCAGGCAAACCGTGGGGGAAAGATTGCACCCTTTACGCCTCCAAGGTGGACGCGCCCGTGGTGACTTTCATCCATCCGGGCACGCACCGGTTTCCCGAAGCCGCGCCGGCGCTCATCGTCAGGTTTTTCCAGGCACACGCGCAGCCCGGACCTTCCCGGCCACGCTCCGGCTCTTGAGGGGCCGGACTAACGAGCGGGAAACGCCGGACGGACGGACCAGCGGTCGAAATACTTTGCGACGCGGCCTTGATATTGGGTCCTCGCGGCAGTGCGGCCGGACCGGAAGGGCCCGCGCTGCCGACCGTGAAAATGTTCGGCTTGAAATCAAGCCCGGGTAACCTTATTGGGTCGGCATGCAAACTCTGTCCAAGAGCGCGTATGAGAAAACCGGTGGACTGGCCTATTTCCCGCGCATGCTCGATAAAATCAGACTCCACGCTCAAGGTCAGCTTCGCCCCGACTTCCATCGAAATCTCGGCGTGGGGGCGGACGGCTGGTGCACGAAGTTTTTACGCGTCGCCTACTCGGACCTCAAGACGCGCGTGCTGGCGGGCGGAACGGATGAGGAGATCCTGCAATGGTGCTCTGCGCAGGGCCGACCACTGGATAAAAACGATACGATGATCTGGAATGGCTTCATCACCAAAATTGGCTGGCGCGACCAAGCCAGCGCCCGCCTGGAAAAACTCAAAGCCGAGCAGGGCTTGGCGCACCGGACCGACATCATGACGATGCCGGAATTTTTTGAAGTGGACGAAGGGCGAGCCTGACGGATACCCCCTAACCGACTCGACCAGCCAGCCACGGGCGAACGCCAAGGTCGCAAAGAATTTTCTCCCGCCTCCCATGGCAGTGGCCGCGAAGTTCGGCGGCGGGTAGTTGAATGTGCCAGCACTGCATTGAGTTGACCGAAGTTCCCCCAGGTACCGTCTGGCCCGTAACGTCACTCCACTTTCGCGATGGAGAAATGCGGATTCTCGATCACGCCGAAAATATTTCCGAATGGGTCCGTCACGGTGGCGACGCGGATGCCGTCGCCGACATCCTGCAACGGATCGCAAACGGTCGCGCCCAGCGCCTGCAGTTTGGTAACGGCGGCCGCCGCGTCCGCCACGCCCCAGTACACCACCGTGCCGCCGGGCCCGGACTTGCCATCCGGCTGCAATCCCAGCTCAAAGCCACCCACTTCGTAGCCCACATAGAAAGGTTGGTCGAAGTACGGTTCGCGCTCCAAGACCCGGTTATACCACGCCTTGGCTTGGGCGAGATCGGGGACGTGATAAATCACAGTGCGCAATCCTTTGATCAGCTTCATCGTGAATCGCAATATTTTCCGGGCACCCCGGCGCCGCCCGGGACCCATTGGGTAATGTGTCGCCGGCTAAGGCCCGTTGCGAGCGCGGTAGAAGAGGGATGGCGCCGACCCCGCCTGTGGTGAGTCGATGTGGAGCCGTGGGCCCGTGCTGGTGGTAGTTAGCAATTTTGGCCAAGCCCCCGCCGCTGGAATGTTCGTGTACTCTATGGTGACGGTTTGACCGTTGGTGCAGAGGACATCAAAACTGAAGACGCCCGGCGCCCAAATCGCATTGGTGAGCACCAGCGGGCCACCGGTCGTGGCGCCGCCGGTAGTAATCAAGGAGAAGGCCGTGGACGTAACGCGCGACGCCACGGTGGCGTAGCTCGAGTTGGTCGTGCTCACGAACCGGTAGAAGCTGATCGTCGAACTGTAATTGGAGTTCGGCAGCAACTTGCCGGCGGGAATGGTGAACGTCACGGCGGTGCCATTCAAAGCGCCGGAGGAACCAACATTGGTGGAACTAAAGGAAGTGCCAATATCCACTGAGATAAAGTCGGAAGCGGTCCCACCCGCGAAGGGATCCCAACCGAGGATGAACGCCTGGCTGGGATTGACCGCCTGTGCGGCCGGGAAGTTGGTCAAGTGCGGCGCTCCCGGTTGCGCCAGGCCAGGCGGCAAATTCACCACTACCGTCTGGTTCGAGGAAGCCGCCTGGATAAAGAAACTATAGCCACCCACCGGGAACGTGCTGTCGAACGTGGTCAGGTTCGATGTCGAGTCCACCAAAATGAAGGATTCGGGGTGGAACGGGATCTGGAACAGATTAGAAACCGCGGCGGTCGGCAGCGTGAGCGCCACACTGGTCGCAGTGCGATTCGACGCGAGCCCCGTCGTCGCGACGAAACTGTAGGGTCCGCCACTAGGATCCAGCGCCGGCAACCCCACGGAAGTCTGCACGTAGGCATGCGCCTTCCCCACCGAGAACGTCGTGGTGGCATTTGTGCCACTTCCGCCACTGCCACCACCGGAACCGGTACCAGTCGTAAAGTTTCCGATGGGTAATCCGCCTAAGGGGTCGGCGGCAGGATTTTGTCCGGTCACAACCCAACTGATCATCGTGTTCACCGGAAACGCCGGCGCTGGAGTGTAGGTGAGGACCGTATTGTTGACACTCCACGCCGCTACGGGCGTGTAAAAATTAAATGCGCTGTCATAGAAAATGGCGTCCGTCAGGTCTGGATCCATCGCCTCGCTAAAAATAAAGACCACGGGTGCCGAGGTCGAAACCCCACTGGCTCCATTGAGCGGCACCGTGGAGACAATGGCAGGGGCAGCCTGAGCCGGCGACAGATGCAGGAGCGCCCAAGTGAGGATACAAAGTCCAAGAAAATTGCGACGCATATGAACTCCTAGCTGAATTATTTTAACGCGGCTCGATTTCCGCATACCGAACCACGTTTGTCACGCAAAATTTCCGCCGGAAAAAGGGTCCGGCCCGCCCTGCGATTTGGTTTCCACTGCCCCGGCGCGACGACTAAACTTGCCCCCGCATTAACACATGAGCAGTTCCAAACGCATTCCCACCGACGGCGGATCGGACTTCGGCCACAATCCGTTCGCTGCGCTCTCCAGCGCTGGACTTCCACCCGCTCCCGAAAATCCGCCGGCGGATTCCGCGCTTGCAACGGCCGCCAAACCAGCAAAGAAGAACCGCGGGCGCGTGGACATCATCCGCGAAAAGGCCGGACGCGGCGGCAAGACGGTGACCGTGGTCCGAGGCTTTGTCGGCATCGGGCTTCCAGAAAAAGAGCAACTGGCCAAGGCCATGCAGAAAGCCTGCGGCACCGGCGGCACGGTCAAGGATGGCCAGATTGAAATTCAGGGGGACCAACGCACCACGGTGGCGCGCATTCTGACC
The DNA here is from genome assembly GCA_025350905.1 of Verrucomicrobiota bacterium. Classification (GTDB taxonomy): domain Bacteria; phylum Verrucomicrobiota; class Verrucomicrobiia; order Limisphaerales; family JADLHS01; genus JADLHS01. The sequence goes on along the minus strand of JANXWY010000294.1, from coordinate 301 downwards.
GAGGCGAATTTTCGCCCGGTGTTCGCGGGCGGATAAGACAGACCGCACGGGCCGTAAGCCGGGGCGCGCCTAAGCCGACGGCGACGACCGGCGCTGCACCCTGTTGCCTTTGGTAAACGAATGCCCATTTACGTTTCAGTCCAAAAAGCGATTCGGGCGGCCCAAAGTTTGGTGTTGCTGGGCGACGCGCCAGGGTGAAAGGGAACCACCGGCGGGCTCGTCGGTTAAGGAGGAATCAGCATCATGGTTAAACCTGCGAAGACGCAACCAAGCGCAACGGGTGCGACTGGAAGTGGCGGTC
>JANXWY010000297.1 GCA_025350905.1 Verrucomicrobiota bacterium | reverse complement strand
TGCCCGGCGTCCGCGGCAGCGGGATGGGGACCGGGAGCCCGCCCGCTTCGAGCCACAGGTCGAGGTGATTCAAGCCACAAGCCTTGACGGCGACGACCACTTCGTCCGGCTGAGGGTGCGGCTCCGGCAAATCGCGGAGCGCAAATTTACCGGGTGCTCCGAGCGCAATTAGCTGGATGGCTTTCATGGCTGGAGTTTATGTTAGGGAAATCCAGACGGGGAGTAGAAATTTGCCGCGCGCGATCGGCCCAAATCGTTAGCTCCCAACAGGTCTCCAAGTGTCGGCCATTGCAGAAGAATTTGCGTGTAAAATGAAGCCTAGGATTAAGCGCTGGTATCGGAATTGGGGCGTCAATCCGCTGGGTGACGTAGCGCCGATTTACCAACCCGGCGGAACGAGCCAGACGTCGGAGCGAGTCTCGGTGCGACTCGATCGACCTCGACCGAGCGGGTGGCTTGCCGCTACTTTTCCGGAATGCTCTGCGATCAAAACCAACCTGCCAACCCAGATGAATTCCGATTCCCTCGGTAAGAAATGGATGCCGGCACTCGGCCTGGCCCTGCTTATGGCCGGCTGCGTCCACTCAACTATGAATGTCTCCCTCCCGCTGACGGAACGGCAACTCACCTTCGGCGCCAAGAATCACGAGCTCGACGGCAACAACGACAATTTTTCCGCCGATGGCCGATTTCTCTGCTATGACACGCGGGAAACCTTCGGCCCGGGCATTGATCGCGGGCGCACGATTGAGAAAGTTGAAATCGCCAGTGGTCGCGAAACTGTGCTCTATTCCCCGCCGTTCTCCACCAATGAGCTGGCCGCGCCGGGTCTCGGCGCGGTGTCGTTTCATCCGACCGAAAACAAGGTGGCCTTTATCCACGGCCCACCGCTCGACTCGTTGGCCACGCGTGGCGCCTACGCTAAAACCAACCGGAATGGCGCCGAGGTTTTTGCGGACGGTTCGCAACAATTGCAATGGCTCGACTTTCGGGATGTGGCCACGGATCGCGATACGGTGCCCGGCGCGCATCGCGGCGGCACTCATAGTCATCAGTACAGCCGGGCCGGACGGCGCATAGGGTTTACCTATGATGACGCGCTGTTGCCCGAGTTTGAACGCACGGTCGGATACATGGAAATAAATCCCCGCGCACCCGGCGGGGCCACGCATTGGTTCGCCGTGCTGGTGCCTGTGGTGCCGCGCGGCACGGCCAAGCCCGGCGAGATCGAGCGTGCGGCCGAAGATGCCTGGGTGGATCCGGTGGGCACGCGGCGCGCGTTCATCGGCCGCGTGCGCAACGATGATGGCGTCACGTTCGAGCAATCGCTCTTTGTCGCCGACGTGCCGCTCGACGTGGACATCACCACCGCCGACGCTGGCTCGGCGCAGCGTTACCCGCACCCGCCGAAAGGCGTGACCCTCCGGCGCCTGACGCACCGCTACGCAGCGGGCACGGCGTACGGAAGCCCCGACGGCAAACGCATCGCTTATTTTGCCCGCGATGCAGAAGGCGCAACGCAGGTTTTCTTGATTCCCGAGAACGGTTCGGATCGCGCACTGGATCCCCAACTGCACCCGGTGCAACTCACCCGCTTGCCGAAGATCCGCGCCAACAGCCTCCGCTGGCATCCCTCCGGTAATGCGCTCTGCCTCGTCAGCGACGATGGGATCGCCGTGGTCGGTACCGAGAGCGGAAGAAACTTTGGGCAAGCCGTGTTCCTCACTCCCAAGAACGATGGGCAGGCGCGGCACGATGCGCTGTGGTCACCAGACGGGCGGGTGCTGGCCTTCGGCAAGTCCGTTCCGGCTCGCGCTGCCGAAGGGAAGCCGCTGGTGAATTACGCCGGGAAGGACTTCACGCAAATCTTTACGCTCGATGTGCCGGGCCGGCGGACCCTTTTTCCATGAAGTTGAAAATCAACCCGTCCGATCGATGACCGGTGGGTCGGGCAGTCAGAGCCAATCGGCGTACGGCGCACGTCGGGGCCGGAATTGGAGTTTGTGATTGGCTTCGTCATCGCGGACGAATTTTTCGGCCCCGGGATCAAAGGTGAGGCTTCGATCCAACCGCGTCGCGATATCACTGAGGTGACAGAGCGTATCCGCTTGGACTGCTTCTTCGATGGGGCAAACCGTCTGCGTACGGCGTCTGATGCTGTCGAGAAAGTTTCGCACGTGATTCCCGCTGCGGGGCAACTGAAACTTCTCCGCGTCGAACGGGGACTCCGCCAGGCTTTCCGGCGAGGTGTGCAGGCTGTTGCGCTTGACCACGACCCAGCCCTCCGTGCCTTCGAAGGCCGTGCCATGATCTTTAACCTCACCGTATTTCTCCCGCCACGCCCTCAGGTCATTCAGCGCGTTGATTTCTTGGTAGCCGTTGGGCGTTCCGCGGAACTCCATTGTCACGCCATCGGCAAATTTGAAGTCCACCTTCCACGCTACCGCGGTATTGCCAGCGCCCTCGCTGGGGAAGACCGCCTTACCTGTAAGGCTCATTCGCCCATGAAACATTTTTGGATGTCCCCACAAAGCGATGTCCAACGGATGCACGCCCCACCCGGCGATAAAGCCCAACGCATAATCGGAGTTGAACCACCAGGTCATACCTTCAGCGAGACACTTGTCGGCGGTGTAGGGCGTGAACCGCGCCGGGCCGAGCCAGCGGTCGTAGTTGAGGGAATCCGGCACCGGCACGGGCGTGGTCGAACCGCCCGGCTGACTGGCCGGCGCCCAGACGTTGATGTGTTTCAGCTGTCCGATGCGGCCGTTGCGGACCAGTTGGCACGCCCGCCAAAATTCGCGGGCAGAGCGCTGTTGCGTGCCGAATTGGAAAACCCGCTGGTGCTTTTGCACCGCCGCTCGCAGCAGCTGGTCTTCGGCCAGCGACAAACCCATCGGCTTTTCCAGATAGATATCCTTGCCGGCGCGCGCGGCGGCAACCGCGATCGGCACATGCCAGTGATCCGGCGTGGCGATCAGCACGGCGTCAAGGTCCGGGCGCGCGAGCAACTCGTGATAGTCCTCATACGTCACACAGTCGGTGTTCTGGTAGCGGGCGTTGACCGCCACCCGAGCCAGTTCCAGTTGATCGCGCTTCACATCGCACACGGCGACCACCTGGGCATCGGACTGCGCCAGGAATCCGTTCATCACTCCCCTACCCTGCGGGCCGTTGCCGATGCAGCCAATGACAATCCGGCTGCTGGGAGCAATTTTGCCCTCCCGACCCAGCACCGAAGCTGGAAGGATCGATGGGAACACGCCCGCCGCGAGCGCGAGCGAAACGTTGGTGCGAAGAAAACTGCGGCGGGTGATCTGCTTTTTCATAGAAATGAATTCCTCATGTGATGGTCGTGAATTGTTTCTTCCTCCTCCCCCCTCGGAGGGGAGAGGATTGAGGTGAGGGGTGTGCGTCGCTTGGTTCGGTCAACCTCCGATTCGAGGTGCAACCGAGCCCCCTCACCCTAACCCTCTCCCCCTCGGCGCAGGAGACGGGAGCAACAGGTCGAGGCTCGCTATGATTCATGTTGCACTCCTCGTCGGTTATGGCGTTCTTTCTGAATTCCAAAGCTGGAACAGCTTCATGCGGTGCGGGTCTGGGGAGCGTTCGTACGAGTTCAACACCAAATCCAACCCATCGCAAAGTTTCGTCAGCGTCGCTTCATAGGACTGGTCCGCCGCCGTCTGTGATGGTTCGGGTAGACGGGGTAATCGGTCCACCCGCAACAACTCCCGGCGGGAGGCGGTAACTGCGGCGAAATCCACAATCAGCCGGGCGTGCGCCGCCTCATAAGTTTCCCCCAAGTGAGCCGCGAGAAGCTGGCGATGGAATTCGCGCACTCGTTCCACGCGCCGTTCAAACCGGCCATCGCTGGTAATCGAGGTTGGATTGGCCCGGTTCGATGGGTGCTCGGGAGCAGCTTGTGGGAGTTGGCGCGACGACGGTTTCGCGCCGCCCAAGAACAGTTCGACGCGAGCGGTGGCCGGGGTTTTTTCATAAGCGAGAAACACCGACTTGCCATCGAAGGCTTTCCATTTCCGCCCGTTGACCTTTACCGCGGTGACTTCACCGCTGCCAAGAACCGAGAGGAAGATTCGCTTTTTGCCGAAGCGCACTGGATCACGTTGCTCCAGTTCCGTCACCGAGGGCGGAATGTGCGGGACGAGCGTGAGACCGTCAGCGCGGTACAGATATTCGAAGAGTCCGCGCATAAACTTTGCGGGTGGACCGAACGCGTCGTAAGTCAGGTTCACGGGTTGGTTGGGCTGATAAACCGCGGCGCCGGATTTCGTGAGCGGATTGTCCATCCGGAATTTTTCCGCAAAGGTGAGCAACCGAACCATCGAGCGGCGTGCCTCGTCGAATTTGCCGAGCCGGTAATAGGCCAGCATCATCCGCGCTTCGCAGGTGGACCAGTGGCCGCCATTGACCCAGGTGCCGTAAGCCCACAGGCCCTCGGGCTTTTCATACATGTCGTCGTAGCCCGGAAAATTTGGCAGAATAAAATCGTGTGGTCGCAGGCCGGGCAGCGACGCAATCTTCTGAAAAATCTTCTCCGCCTGATTATCGTCCGCAATCCGAAAGGCGATGGCGTCATGGTTCGGCGAGGCTTCGAAATAACCGTGCTGCGCCGCGCCATAGACTCCGTGGCGGGCCCCATCGGGGTCCAGCGAGCGGATGAAATAGCCCTCGTCCGTCGTCAGCTGCTGAAGGCCTTGCTTCGCCGAAGTCCGGAGTCCGGCGAACCGTTGCGCCGGCTGGGTTCGCCCGGCGAGCTTTTCCAACTCGACCAACCGATCCAAAGCGGCGAGGTAGGTGATCGAGAGACCGGTGAGATACGCTTTGTCATATGTGCCGTCGGGCCGGCGCCAGCCGGCATAACTGGGCGCGAGGAGGTTCCCTGCCGGGCCGACGAGGAATAGATTGTTGGTCGCATCGCGGCGGGTTTCAATAAACGCGGCGCTGCGTTCGAGCTTGGGCAAGTAACGCGCAATGGCTTGCGCGTCCCGGCTGATGAGGAGCAGTTCACTCTGCAGCACGAGCCCCGCGGCGGTGAATTCCATGCCCCAGTCGTGAATCCGGGTCCGGCCATCGCCCTGCTTGTAAACGATCCAGCCGGGCCGGGCGGCATCGCAGAGGCAGCCGTCGGGGCCGACCCAGTCGAACGGCGGTGGCGCACCCACCCGCCGGCCATCGCCCATCTGGTCAAACCAAAGATCCTGCGAGTTTTGTAGAAAGGTCAGGAACGGTTCGCGCAGGAAAGGCAGGATGGCGTAGGTCGTGCCGTAACTGTTCTGAATCCACCACGCGTCCCACGTCGGACCTTCGACCAGACCGTTCCAGGTGGGGAGGTACAGCATGGCGAGGTTCTGTAACCGGGCGTCCGGCTCGAACATGCGCCGGGCCGTGTCCAGCAGTTGGAGATACTCTGTATCGCCGCAACCCCGGTAGTGATCACCGTCGAAACGAGACGCAGCCGCTCTGGCGAACGGCGCGAACCTGGTTAGGAGGAACACCACCAAGGCAAGAGTGGGACCGGCACGTCGATGGCGTGGCAATGATTTCATGGCTCGATTCAACGTTGCTTCGGCGACGGTTTGAAGTCCGCCGGCTGGGTGCCGGCCGCGACCTGGATTCCCCCCAGCAGGTGTTGCAGAAACAGCGGCTCAGTAAAGCTCGCTTCGGTGTGACCCAAGGCCGTGTACCACACGCGGCCACGGCCAATCAATTGGCACCAGGCAACGGGATGATCGCGGCCCATCGTGCCGCCCCGGTAGGTCATTTCGTCGAGGGACGCCAGAACATGAACCCGCCCCCGCGGACTGGCAATGAAGTTGTACCATTCGTCCGTGCGCACCCAGCGTTTTGGCAAGCCTAAGGTTGAAGGATTCCGCGCGTCCTCGACCGCTATCGCCGCTTCGACGATGGCCGAGTGGTTGGAAAACTGGGCACACAGCGCCTCGCCATACCAGGGCCACCCACCTTCAGTCGCCAGGTCGCCGGCCACGGCGGCATGAACCCCCACCAATCCGCCACCCCGTTCGAGGAACTCCCGAAACGCGGATTGTTGTTGGTCGTCCAAAATGTCCCCCGAGGTGCTCAGAAAGATGACGGCTTGGTAGCGCGCCAGCTTCTTCGGCGTGAACCAGTGCGCGTCTTCGGTCGCATCCACGCGAAAATAATTTTTCGCCCCGAGTTTCCGGATGGCCGCGATACCGTTGGTGATCGAGGCGTGCCGGTACAGCCGCGTCTTGGAGAAAATAAGCACGCTGAAACCGGCGCCCGCGGCTGGCCGGGCCGCGCAACCGACCAGCCCGACCAGCAGCAGTGCGGTCAGGAACAAGCGGATCCTCGGGGCGTTCATTTGGTCTTGGTGCGGCCCACTTGGGGAGCAATAATTTTTAACGCCGAACTGCGTCGCGCGGACAGGCGGCGTGCCGGGCACTAATTAAAGTAGTTTCCGAAGATGTTCCAGGGACCGACGCGCTTGCGCGACCGTGCCGCACTCCACCGAGAGGACAATGTCCCGACGCGCTTTGCGGCAGAGCTTGATCACGCGGGCCCAATCAATCACCCCATCGCCGCACGCGCAACCGACCGGCGTGCCGGTGACGTTTCCGCGCTCGGAAGCGGATTGCGGGATGGAGATATCCTTGGCATGGAGATGCACTAGGCGGCCAACGACGCGCTCCAGCCAACGGTAAGGATTCTCGCCGGCCAGGTAGCTGTTGCCGGTGTCGAAGTTGATTCCAATCGCCGGACTCTTGACGAGCTTGTAGATGCGGTCGAGACCTGCGGGCGTCTTGCTGTATTGCTGGTGGCACTCGATCCCGATCGCGACACCGCGGGGCTCGGCGAACTTGGCCGCCTCCATCAGGGTGTAACGCATCAGCACATGATCCTCGGCCTCCGTGGTCCACGGTTGCTTCGGACCTTCGTCGGTATTCACCACCGGCGCCCCGCACTCGGCCGCAAAACGGATGGCTTGTTTAAGATACTCAACGCCGATTTCTGGTTTGGTGAGTGGTGTGTGCGCCGAAAGGCCGGACAACTTCACGCCCGCCTGCGCGCACGCGCGCTTGAGGCGGAGCGGATCGTCGAGCATGGAAACGCTGTGAAAATAGCCGGCTTCGCTGAGCAACTCGCGGCCGAGATGGACCATGGGCTCGACATATTCGTAGCCCAGTTCCGCAGCTTTCGCGACGCCCCACTCGAAGGACTTGTCCTCGTGCCGGACGAATTCAAGGTTGATGCCGATTTTGATTTTAGCCATGGCGGTGAAGAGTTGAGGATTGGGAATTGATGGTTGGCGATTTCAAGGAGTCGATTCCCGCCAGCGCCGGGCGCGGGCTTCGAGCGCTTCGGTGGCTTTCACTTCCGGGTAAAGCACCACCAGGTAATGCAACGCGAACTTGTCGCCGCCGTGATAGAGGAGCGGTTCCTGATCGAGTCGCTGCGTGGCCGAGAGGTACGCAAACGGGGTGCGCATGGCGAAGAATGCGCCGTCACCACGAGCGTTCGTAGGGTGAGGCACGAGGAGGAGGGTCGCGGGATTTTCGGGTGCGGCGAAAGCGACCGCCGCCCACGGCGCCGGGGAAACCTCCTGCCGGTTGACGAGGTCGGGCTGGCGTCCGGCATAATTGTGATTCGCCAGCGCATCGAGCTCTTCCGCGTAGCGCATGCCCAGCCCGTGATAAGTCGCTCCGGTCAGCGTGACCTGATTGGTCTTCGACCCGACCTCGAACGACGCCTTCCACTCGAGCGCCGCCTCGTTCGCGGTAGAGTTCACCGTCAGGACCAGCGTCCGCTGTTCGATCAGGAGCGCGGTGGGCGCGGTGTCCGCCAGAAACGCATCCTGGGGCAAGACCCAATGCAGCACCTGCTGGAGAGTAGCCGTGTTGCCCGCAGTGCTCGCCGACGTCGCGACCACGCGCTCCACGCCGCTGCCGGTGACTTCCTCCCAGAAGTTGGCCCCGTTGACCTTGATGGCATACATCAAGCCGTGATGATGCAGATGGTCCGGCGGCGCATCACGCAGGAGGTTGCGCCCGCCGGGTGCCCTGAACTCGGCGACGTAGGGTTTGTATTGCCGCGGGTTGAAAACATACCGCAACAGCACTTGCCCCTGATGCGAGACGATCCAGGCGTTGGTGGCCACGCCGGCGTCCAGGCGCAGCGGGGATTGCGCCGCGCAAACTCCCGCGGCGAATGAAAGCAGCGCAGTTAGACAGCGCACGGCCTTGAGTCTCCGCCTTTCTGGCAGAAACCAAACATCGTCCACGGTGACAGTACGGATTCCCTCGCCCCATCGGATGGGGAGAGGGTCAGGGTGAGGGGTTGGTGGTCTTGGTTCCGTCCCCACAAGTTTTAGCGTCAAGCGCGTGCCCGTCACCCTGGTCGTCTTCCCCTCGGCCGGGCAGAGCGAACTACCTTTACCGCGCCCGGCTTGACTAATACGTTGCCCGTCCCGATTCGCCTCAAGACCAAAGCGTAGGATTTGTTTCATGGCGTCACAGTAATATCTCGCGTTTCACCGTGTCGAAGGTGGCCACCTTGCGGTTGAGGAAGGCCAGCATCGACATGCTAAGGGCGGCTTGCACCTTGAGGCCGAATTCAACGTCGCTCACCGGTTTCTGGCGGGTGCGGACGCAGGATAAAAAATTCTGCCAATGCAGCGGCGTCGCTTCGGTCTTGAGGCCGGGGACGATCCGCCGTTCGCCCTTGTGGGGAATCACCGTAATGCTGTCAAAGCCGCCTTCCCAGCCGCCTGCATTCTGCAGGGTCAACGTCCCTTCGTCGCCCCGGATGGCTGGTTCGGTCACGTAGTCGTTGCTCAAGGTGCAGACCAGATTCACGCTCGCTTTCTCGGGGTAATCGACGCACATGTTGAACGTGTCCGGCACTTCACGGTCGTACGTGCTGAATTCGAAAACGCCCCCGGACGCGACGGCGAGCGAGGGAAAGTTCAAGCCCAATGCGCTGACGAACGGCGTGAAGACGTGCGGGAAGAGATCCGTGCACGGCCCGCCCGCATAATCGAGATAGCGCCGCCAACTGAAGAAACGTTCAACGGTGAACGGCACTTGTGGCGCGTCGCCCAGGAACGCTTCCCAATCGAGCTCCGGGCCGGGCTTCGCGTGGGGATCCGGAATCTGCATCCGTTCGCCCCAATCGCCGTAGCGATAATAACCGGCCTGCACGTGTTGGAGGCGGCCCACCGCGCCCTGCTGTACCAGGTCGCGCACCTTGCCCCACGCCGGGCTCGAGTTACCCTGGTTGCCGATCTGCACCACGCGCCCCAGCTGCTGCGCTTCCGCGCAGAATTGACGGCAGCGATCGAACTGACTCCAATGTCCCATCGGTTTTTCGCAATAGACATCTTTGCCGGCGCGAATCGCGTCCATGGCTTGCGGCACATGCAACCGATCGGGCGTCGCGACGCAGACCACGTCGACCCTGGAATCCGCCAGCAGTTCCTGATGCTTCCGGTAGGACTGGACCCCGAGTTGTTGCGCGATTTCATCCAGGCGAAACCCGTAGGCATCACAGACCGCGACGATTTGCACGGCCGCGCCGGCTTCGCCCAGTTTCTTGACCGTGTTAACGTGGCTGCGCCCGCGCCCGCCCACGCCAATAAAACCAACGCCGATGCGGTCGTTGGCGCCGAGCACGCGTCCGCGCGAGACGAACGGCGCGGCGATCGCTGCCGCCACTGTCGCGCGCGCCGTGTGTTGGAGGAAAGTCCGGCGCGACAATTGCGCGCCCTGCGAACGAATGACAGGGGTGTTCATGGCAAGGGAACAATTCTGCTTCCAGGGGGTCGGCGTCTCACCGGATATTGGCAAAACCTCACCGCAAACTGCCGGTCCTTTTTGGCTCCCAATTCGCCTTCAGTGACGCTACGGTCCAACGGGGGCGTGCCCGCTTCGAGGGGCACTGGCCTTTGGAAGCAATACAATCTGGATTGATCCGGTTAACGATTGACGGACCCGAAGACGAAGCCGGCCCGCCGGTGTGCGCTCGACTCAATGCGGAGAAGTCATTCAGGGCGGCAACTGCAACAGCTTTCGCATGGCCGTCAGGATCACGCCCTCTACCTCCGGAGCCACGTTGGATGCGGGTGGCGTGGTTTCGTAACCGCCCTGTTCATAAGCGATGGCGGTCCCGATATACCATGGCGCGTAATCACCGTACGCCGCCACCGCGACGAACAAATCCGGGCGCGCCGCCTTGGCCGCCAATTGATATTCGACGAAGGCTTCCCCCGGCAGGTGCAAAATCCGGGCGCGGCCCAGGCCCAGGCAGGCCAGGTCAATCTTGTGTCCCGCCTGACAACGCCGCAGCCAGGCCAGTTTGGAAGCGTTCCCCTCGACCGCGAACTTCGGGTTCCGGGCCTGGAGCTGGGCTTCCAGTTTTGCTTGATCAAGATATTTCGCCGGCGGCAGCGCCACCGACTCGATCCGCCAACTCACCTCGCTCGCGACAATGGGCTCGCGCTTGGTATTTTCCCAGGCGCGACGCATGCCGTCGGCGAGCCGTTCGGCGAGCACCACGCGATTCTCCGGCGCGCCGTCATTGTATTTGCCCGCTCCAATGTTGCCGCCGGCGCCATTGAAATGAATGGGCAACGCGGCGGGGACCGCCAACTGTCGGAAGAAGCGCGCAATCCCGGGGAAATCAGGATTGGGCAAGCCGGTGCGATAATAACTCTGCGGATGCGTGGCATAATAACTCAGTACCGCCACCGGCTGATCGCCATTCCAGAAACTCACCAGCGAAACCATGGGATCAATGACACCTTCCGGTTCCGCGCGCACCTTGGGATCCGTGGTGGCGGTCCAGCGCGTGTCGCGCACCTTGCCGTCCGGACCTAGAATGCGCCGGTTGGAAGCCACTTTCTCGACCTTCGCCGTGCCGAGGCCCAGGTGCGTGACCGGTTGCGCCCGCGGCAGGGCTTCTCGGAGGGCGGTTTCCAACCTCGCAATCACCTGGCGTTGAAAACCGCTCTCGTACTGCCGGGGATCAAGTCCCCCGGACTTGAGAATCTGTTCGGCGGAAAAATCACAGTCGGGGGCGTCGTGTTGATGCAAGCTATGAACAGCCACGCGTTGCGGCGAAGTGCCCGCCGCACGGGCGAGCGCCGTCTGAAAGGCGTCATGTCCTTCGTTGGCGATGCCAATCCAATCCACCGCACAAAGCACGATCGGTTCTCCGGCGCCCAGCAACACGATGCCGCGCGCCCGCAGCCCGAGATCCCATCGGTTGGTGACCGGATCGTAAGCCATCATCGAACCAATCGGCGGTGTCGCATCCACATCGAAGGTGGCTATGCGCAAGGTCGCAGGCACGGTGGCGATGGAAACCGGCGGCGAATCCAAAGCCACAGCGCAAAAGATCATCAATAAACAACCGCAAGCCGCGACGAGCAAAAATCTGAGCATCTGCATAGGTTAAGCGGGAGGCGGGTAAAAATGCCAGCGCGGATGATCTGGTCCGCGCGCGACGGATCCCAACGGGGAATTATTTCAAGCAGACTCTTTTGGGCTGCGGCGGCAAAGCGCAGCGCCACGCCGTTTTGGTAGTGCTGACTGGATCCGAAAAGCGGCGTCGCCGCAGCGTTTTGCCATCGCAGTCCAAAAGGCGCTCGCTGCTGGGGCAGCGCATTGATCCGAGCTGGGGTTACTCCTCACTTCAGTGTTTTGATATACAAAATTAGCGCTTGAATCTGGGTCTCCGTAAGTACTCCGGTATAACTCGGCATCCCGGTGTCGTTCTTCTCGAATCCGGAAACCACTTTGGCCGCCGGCTCGAGAATGGATTCGCGCAGATACGCCGCATCCGCGACGGCGGGTTCGCCGCCTTTGAACTCCCGCTGGGTGCCGAACAATCCTTTCCAGGTTGGACCGGGTTTTCCTTCGGTGGTTCCGTCCGTCGAGTGACAAGCCGCGCAGCCCATCAACTCCGACAGTTTTCGCCCTTCCGCCACGGTCACCGGTGTTGCCGCGGGCCGACTCTTTCTCGGGGTCAAATCAATCGCTCCCGGCGCGAACCCTTCCGCCGTCGCGTCAAACTTCGTCAGCACTTTGGGCGTGAAGTACGCGTTCTGTTCAAACCCAATCCCTGCCCGAGTGGCCAGGGCCCAGCCCAGGCGCATCTGCATCACGGGTTTCATTTCCGGTAGGCCGATAAAAACGCTGCGCCCATCGCGCGACAAATAGGCGCTGCTCGGCGTCATCCATTCCTGACCGGGACTGCCATCCAACTTGAAATGCGGCGAACCGTAGTTTGCGGTCCGGCGGTAGTTCCAGCGCTCCACCGAAAAGTTCGCGACGTTGGTCGCAATGTGGGCGTCCAGCGCAATCTCAAAGCACAGCAGTATTCCCTGGTCCATCGGGACGACTTCCCGCGGCAAGGTGCTGGCCATCCCAGTGTACCGGAGGCGCGCCAGACCGCTGGTCCGCTTTGCCGTTGTGCCCCAGATCTGAAATCCCGTCACGTAGAGCTGGCCGTCCACGGGGTTCACCGCACCGTTCAGCGGGGCGAAGTCCAGATCGGCGGTCAGACTGATGACGGCAGCTTGCAGCGTGGCAGCGCGCGAGTTCAATCGTACGAGGAAGATCTCCGGACGGTTGTAACCCAAGTGAAGCAAGGCATCGTTCAAGGAACCCATGCGCGCATGGCTCAACCAGACTTGACCTGCGCCCGAGGCATTGACGGAGTGCGGAATCCAAGTGAGCGGCTCGGCGATTGGCGCCGGGTATTGTTCCTTGGGCTGCAAGCCCGTCAAAAAGCCGTAATACTGATCATCGCGAATGAGATGTAACGGCGTCGCCGGCACATAATTTCCCTGCTGATCACTGGCGGTGACCTGGCCCGTTTTCGGATGGAGGCCGAGAAATGGCTGCCGCAAACCATGGCCAAGGACGGTGATCGTCTTGCCCTCGGGCGAAACGCGTAGCACCGAGCCGTTGTGTTTGCCGAGCGTGGTGCTTTGCTGACCTCCTTTGGCAATGATGAAGGCACCATCCGGTGCGAGCTTCATCGAACTCGCGAACTCGCGCGTTTCGGCCGTCTGCGTAAAAGCATTCGCGAACAGTTCGTGGACCTCCGCTTCGCCATTGGCATCGGTATCCCGCAACCGCCAGATGCCGTTGCGATCAAAGACAAAGATTTCACCGTCCCGAATGCACAGACTCAGGGGCTCGTGCAGGCCCGCCGCAAAACGTTGCCAACGCACTGCGCCCAGGTCCCCGGCCAGACCGCTAATGAGCCACACCTCGCCGTCAAACGTGACCGCCGCGGCGCGACCGTCCGGAAAGAAGGCGAGGTCGGCCAACCGCACGTTGCGCCGCCACGGATTGGCCAACGGTAACGGAATGTCATCGAGCACATACGGGGCGTTCGCGGTGGACAATCGTCCCTGGGTGATGATTCGCTCCTTCCAGCGAAGACGGTCCTCTTTGTCCGCTGCAATATTCGCGTCATGCTGGTTTGTTGCTGGAGTGGTCAGAGCCAAGAGCACGCTAAACTCAATCGCACTGTTTGAAGGCGCGACCCGCACCAGGGTCAGTCCGTCTGGTTCCTCCCTTTTAG
>JANXWY010000236.1 GCA_025350905.1 Verrucomicrobiota bacterium | reverse complement strand
TGCGCGGCGTGACGCTCATGGCGCTGTCGAACAAGTTCGGCTCGCTCGTGCTGACCACCGGCAATAAATCCGAGATGGCGGTCGGTTATTGCACATTGTACGGCGACATGTGTGGGGCGCTGGCCGTGATTGCGGATGTGTTTAAGACCGAGGTTTACCAGGTGGCGCGCTGGATCAATCGCGAGCGCGTCCTCATCCCCACCGACTCGATCGAAAAGCCGCCGAGCGCGGAATTGCGCCCCGATCAGACGGATCAGGATTCACTCCCGCCGTATGACGTACTCGATGCGATTCTGCAGCACTACATCGTGGAGCTATTGAGCCGGGACGAAATCATCCACCGCGGCTTTGTGCCCGCGGTGGTCAACGACATCATCAACAAGGTCACCTTCACCGAATACAAACGGCGTCAGGCCGCGCCCGGCTTGAAAGTTTCGCCGCGCGCCTTCGGCATGGGCCGGCGCACTCCAATTGCGCAGCGCTTCCGCGCCACCCGCTGAAGGTTTCCGATGCAAGTCTCCATCGTCACGCCCAGCTTTAACCAGGGCCGCTTCATCCGGGACTGCATCGAGAGCGTCAAATCGCAAACCGGGGTGGAGTGGGAGCACCTCGTTCAGGACGCCGGGTCCACGGATGAAACGCTCGCCGTGCTCAAGGAATATCCGCACTTGAAGTGGGTATCGGAAAAGGACCAGGGCATGAGCGATGGCATCAACCGGGGCTTCCACAAAGCCACCGGCGACTGGGTCATGTGGCTCAACACGGACGACTATCTCCTGCCCGGTGCCTTGGCCAAGATGCTGACCTTCGCCGCGCAGCATTCCGAAGTGGACGTGATTTATGGGGACACCGATTTTGTAGACGTCGCGGGAAAACTCCTGCGGCACAAGCGCGAGCACGGCTTTTTTTTCAACATCCTCCTTTATTACGGATGTTACATCCAATCCACCGCCACCTTCCTCCGGCGACGCGTGATTACGGCCGGACATTTGCTGAACCCCGAGTATCGCGTGTGCATGGATTTTGAATATTACGTGCGCCTGAGCCGGCTCGGCTACCGCTTTGCCCATCTCCCCGCGCCCCTGGCGGCGTTCCGTTGGCACGCGACCAACACCAGCACCGTGCAAAGTCCGCGGCGACGAGAAGAGCGGCTCCGGGTGCAACGGGAACATTTGTCGCTCGCGGGCAAAACCCACCTGCAATCCGAGCGGACCCTCGCGCTGCTGTTCCACGCCCATCGACTGTTGCGTCTGCCGCTCAAGCTCGCCGCCCGGTGGCACGCCCGGTGACGGTTCTGCTGGGCGGTCGGTGATTTGAGGCACATCCGGCGGGAGGACCGTCTGCCTTGGTTTTTGCGCCCGTCCTCACCCTTCGGTGCATTTGGTTCAAGCGGATGGCGCAGAGGCCAAGCCCGGTTGGAATGGCAAAAGTCCTGAATCAGAATTAAATGATCCCCGCCAATTCCTGCAAGGTGCGCCAGTTGTGGAGACGTTCTTGCTTGGCGCGGATCAGCGTTTCGCTCGGGTTGCCGTCCTTGTCGAAGTGTTTCGAGAAGTGGCCTTCGGATCTGGACTAGGGTGTTGTCAGCCGATGTCGCCAGTAACCCGGACGTCGCTTCCCGTGTGCGATGGCAACGATGAGGATGTGATCGGGTTCGATTGTGTATAGAACGGCGTGCGGAAAGACCCGCGCGCGGCAGAGGCGCACATCTTGTTCAAGAACACGCCAGCGATCAGGCGTGCGAACGATTTTTGCGATGGTGCTTTGGATTTCATTGGCGAAGCGTTGACCGAGAGTGCGTCCACGCCCTTTGTAGAATTGAACGGCCTCCTCGAAATCCAAAGCTGCTTCGGGATGGAACTCGTGCCTCATTTCGCCAGCAGGCGTTCGATGCGGCGATAAACTTCGGCGGAGGGAACTGTTTTCACTTTGCCGGAACGCACCTCGTCGCGGCGGCGAATGCTTTCATCAGCCCACTCGCGTTCCAAATCGGCGTCATCAAGACTGGCAAGTAACCGCTCTGCGAGATAAACCCGTTCTTTAGCGGGCAATTGTTCCACGGAGTCGGCGATGTTCCTCAACGCAGCAGTCATGGATTGAAAGTAGCAACGCTGGCAGCAAAGTGAATCAAATAATCCCCGCCAATTCCTGCAAGGTGCGCCAGTTATCGAGCCGTTCCTGCTTGGAAGCCAGGATCGCGGCGCTCGGATTGCCTTCCTTGTCGAAATGCTTCGCGAAGCGGCCTTCGCTGCGGGCGAACTTCACAAAGTCATAGACTTCGTTCGTTTTCGGTTCGATGAACCAGTCCTGTTTGTCGGACGGGTTGCCTTGCAGGCTGAGGCGTTCGGCGATTTTGTTGCCTTTGCGCGGATCGTAAATCAGCACCGGAAACGTGCGCGTGTCCACGGCGAGTTTGCTCTGCTCCATCGCCATGTTGTCGCCCACGCCATGCTCGGGCTGACAGGTCGTATAGACGCTCACCACGGCCGGGCCGTCGTATTCGTTCGCGGCAATGATGGATTTGTAGAAGTGATTCGACATGGCGCAACTCGTCTGCGCCACGAACGTGTTCGGGTGCATCATGCAAATCTGCGCGAGTTCCTTGCGGCGCTCGATCTTGCCGGGAATGGCCGTGCCGTGAACGCTGAACTTCGTGTTCTGGCCCATGAACGACGCGGTCGAGGACTGCCCGCCGGTGTTGGAATAAACCTGCGTGTCGAGCACGAGCACCTTGATGTTCATGCCACTGGCCAGCATGCGGCTCAGGCTTTGGAAACCGATGTCGAGCATCGCGCCGTCGCCGCCAATGACCCAGAGCTGTTTGTCCTTCCAACCCATCTGATCCCACCGCGCGCGGATGCCCATGGCATCGGCGGGGGCGTTCTCGAAGAGTGAATTCGTCCACGGTACGAGATACGGATTGTAGGGATACGTCGAGGCATAAACCGTGGAACAACCGGTCGAGTTGACGATGCCGATGTTTTCCTTGCCGTAAACAAAACCCGTCGCCGCGAGCATCATGCGGAGCGCGGTGCCTTCGCCGCAACCCATGCACGAGCCGGCGCCGCCCACGTACAGCAGCGATCGCTCGGCCAGCATCATATCGCTGAGCAGGCGTTCGTTGATGTATTGCTTGGGCGTCTCGGGCATCTGCTTGTAAAAATTCCACGTGCGCTGATAGCGTTTCAGTTCCGTGTCATCCTTCTTGAGCATGGCCAGCGCGCCGTGATTGCCGCAGGCATCCACGCATTCGGCGCAGCCCTTGCACTTGGTCGGATCAATGAAAATGCCGAAATAACCCGGTTCCTGGCCCTTTTTTTCATAGACGTTCCAATACTTCGTCGTCTTGCCGAACTGTTTGCGATAATGCTCGCGCTCGGCGGGGTCGGCGATCTTCGCGAGTTCTGCCTCGAGTTTCGCCTTGGGGACGACCTTGCCGAGGATGGCGGTGTCCGGGCATTCGGTGACGCAATCCATACAGCCGACGCAGTTCTCGCTGTTGAGCAGCGGGATCTCGGGGGCGATGTAGGAGAAGTCGCGCAGGATGCCGGTGCCGGCGGGGATGAACGAGCGCAGCGTGCTCAGGTCGGCGGGCAGGCCGAGTTCGGCCGTGCCGTCGTTGTAAGCGCCGACGATGCGGTCGTTGAAATCCTGGACGTTGAGCACGTCGTCGGTGATGGGGACCTGGTTGATGCGGTTGGTAGCCGGGGCGGGGGCGGTGAGGGTTTCGCTCATAATCTTAATCTTTTTCTTAATCGTAATCTTAATCTGCGTGAACCTTTAAATAGCTAACGGGTTAAGGCGTTAAATGGATGAGTCTGCGTCGCGTGCGGCGCGAGCCCGCGAAAACCGGCGCCGGAGGCGCAACGGACATTAGCCAGGGACGAAGTCCCTGGTTTGACGCCCGATAAAATTGCGTCCTGCAGGGACGGGGGAATGGCGGCGATTTCCGGCGTCCCTCCGGGACAAGAAATATTTTTTGGGGAACGATACCAGCCACCTTGTAGCTGGCTAATTTCCGATGTCGCTTCGCGACCGCCGATGTGTTGGAGCGCGGGTCTGTGACCCGCAGCGGATTGAATGCGAAGCAAACGCGCGAACCCGGGCCGCTCCCGGCGGGCGGACGTGCTGCGGCTCACAGAGCCGCGCTCCGACGAAGCCGCGACGGGAACGCGAGGGGCGCGCTCGGCGGTGGGGGCTTGGGGGCGGGAATGCATACAAACTAATCAATCATGAGCCAAACGGTTGCTGACCAGACGGTCTTCCCGTCTTTCTTCGTGAAAAGTAATTTCTCCATCGAGACTGATGTAATTCGCTTTTTCTGAGGAGCAAGCGCGGCATTGATCGAATTTGCAAACTTGGATTGCATGAGGCCTTCTGCGACGAGTTTCTTGATCTCTGCGATATTCTTAAAGGTCCACGCGCCTTGGCCGGATGGTGGTGGATTCTTTCTGAAACTCTCCTGTTTCTCCAAATATGAAACTACATCGGACTGCAAATCCTTCTGCCCGACATGATCGCCAAGATAGATGTGCGCGATTCGAGCGTTTTTATCCTTCGCAGGAATCGTCGAAAATACATTGGTGAGTTGCTGAGATTGTGGTCCGGTCTCAAAAGTTCGCGAAACAACCCACGCATCGTAGGGGGGCTGCACAAAATCGTAATGAACCAACTCAGCTTTCCACAAAACTTCGGCGGCGCGCGACGAAAGGATGCAGCAAGCAAGGATGCCGAAGATGATTCGCAGTGTTTGCATCGGCTTGGTTCTACTTCGCAAACACCACTTCCGCCTCCGCCTTCGCCTTCGGTTGCGCGGGCGCGGAGATGAGATTCCACGGGACTTCCATCACGCTCTTCAAACCTTCTCTGACGCACTTGAGGTTTTCCTGCACCACATGTTCGCCGCGTTTGCCGAAATACTTGCGGATGTATTTTTCCACCGAGGTCAGCACCTGGTCGTCGCCCATGCCGGCGCGCGACGCAAACGGCGTCACCCGGATGAAAATGCCGACGAGGCAGACGCCTTGCATGCGTTGCTGGAGGTCGGCGTCGGTCGCGATTTCTTTTGCGATCTTCACGGTGTCGAGGTAGAAGACCTTGAGCCGTTTGTTACGGATGAGCTTCTGACCGTAGGCGGGGATGTGGTCCCAGACGCGTTGCGGATCGGTCTCCGGGCTTTGAATGAAAATGCTGCCTTCGTCGGCGATGCCGTCGAGCGGATTGCCGAGGTTGAAGGCGTTCACGTCGTTGAGCGGGATGAATTCGACGTGCGCCAGTTCGCTGTGCGTGCGGATGTGTTTCTCCGCGACGGTGAGGTAATAGGTCGTGGGCAAACCTTTCTTCTCCGAGCCGTATTTCGGATACGCCTGCACGTAGATGTTGAACAACTCGCCGACGAACGACGCGATGAGTTTGTTGGTCGTGACCGAGCCGAACCCGCCGACGGAATGGCCGCGCATCGAGAACGCGCCTTGCGGACG
>JANXWY010000219.1 GCA_025350905.1 Verrucomicrobiota bacterium | reverse complement strand
CGAAGAAAAGCGTGCGGCGCGGGCCGGTAAGCCGCGGACAGACCTCCCGGAGGGTTGCGGCCCAGATTTCATTCATGCCGGTGAGCATCGTCCAGTTGACGAAGCCGACGAAATTAGCGGCGGAAATCTTCGCGGCAAACTGGCCCGCGCCAAAGCGTTCCTGGAGCGTCGCCCAATTGACTTGTTTCAAGGAATCATGTTTGCCGAGCATGACTTTACCGTCCTCGAACTCGACGGCGTCGGTGTAACCCGGCTCGGCGATCGAGACGACTTCAGCGCGTCTGGCGAAATCCGCGAAGATTGGGTGCAAGTTCGGGAAGCCGAGATTTCCGAGGTAGCTGACCTTGAGGCCAAAACTGGCCAGCGCGTTGGCCATGATGGGGCCGTTACCGCCAAGTTTGATGCGCTGCCGGACGAGTTCGATGTTCGTGCTCTTGCCGGCGGCGGCACGGATGCGATCGCCCCATTGCGCCATCAGAGGCAGGCGTTGATACTTCTCGGCGCTTTCACGTTTGTCCACGACGTGGAAAATTTCATCCA
The DNA here is from genome assembly GCA_025350905.1 of Verrucomicrobiota bacterium. GTDB lineage: Bacteria > Verrucomicrobiota > Verrucomicrobiia > Limisphaerales > JADLHS01 > JADLHS01. Next base: position 2,406 of record JANXWY010000219.1, on the reverse strand, counting down.
CGAAACCATCGAGGCCGACGAAGGCGTTCAACTGGGCGGCACGTCCCACGGCGGCTTGCAATTGAGCGGCGCAACGTTGACGCAGTTCAGGAGTATTCATAAATGGGATGTAACGGATGCGGCTGGCTCACTCGGCGGCAACGCCGATGATTTGCAAAATGCGTTCCAATTCCTCGTCGCTGAAGAAAGCAATCTCGACCGAGCCCTTGCCCTGGTCGTAACGGAGTTGAACTTTGGTGGCGAGCCGTTCGCGCAAACGGTTTTCCAGATCTGCCACATGCGCGTCGCCGGGCAGGGGAACCACGAGGGAGGTTTTGTTGGGCGTACGATTGGCGCGGTGTTGCAGCTTGGCGACGAGGCCTTCGGTCTGGCGGACGTTGAGAGCTTCCTTGATGACGCGTTCGGCGGCGAGCTTTTGATGCTGCTCGGTGGTCAGGCCGAGAATGACCTTGGCGTGTCCGACCGAAAGCCGGCCTTCGCGAAGAAAGCCCTGGATGGAGACGGGAAGTTTCAGCAGGCGCAGGGTGTTGGCGACCACGACGCGACTTTTGCCAACCTTGGTGGCGACTTCCTCCTGGGTCAGTTGGAATTGCGCGACGAGCTGCGCGTAACCTTGCGCCTCTTCAATGGCGTTTAAGTTTTCGCGCTGGAGATTTTCAATCAAGGCCATCTCCAGGACGGCGCGATCCTCCGCTTCCCGGACGATGATGGGCACTTCCGATAAACCAAGTAGCTGCGACGCGCGCCAGCGGCGTTCCCCGGCGATCAATTCAAAATAGCCGTTGCGCTCGCGGACAATCAGCGGCTGCACGATGCCCTGTTCCCGGATGGAATCCGCCAGCTCACGAAGAGTCTCTGCGGAAAAATCCTTGCGCGGTTGCAACGGGCACGGCCGGATTCGATCGAGCTTCACGCGCTGGACCCGGTCGCGCGGATCGAGCGCCGGCGGTGGAGGAGTGACGGGTATGGATGGTGCCGCGAGGGTGGTAGTTCCCAGCGCAATGGTCGTGGCTGCAGGCGCGGGCCGGGCAATGACGGGTGTGCCGCCCATCAGCGCGCTCAGACCGCGACCCAATGCAGGTTTTGCCATGAGCGCAGGGTGAAGCAGCGCGGATGGCGCGTCAAGAAAGTCCAGCTTCCGGGTGTCCGCCCGGATGGAAAATCAGCCCGTAATGCACTCTCGCGGCACTGGACTCCGCCGGGGATTGAAGTTGCGCCTGCCGATGTTCGAGGCGAACATGCCTCGCGCAAGCAAATAGCGATTTGAGCCTATGAATTCAATCCGCACATCCACAGCTCCTGCCGTCAAACGGGGCTTCACCTTGATCGAGTTGCTCGTGGTCATCGCCATCATCGCGATCCTGGCGGCCATGTTGCTGCCAGCGCTGAGCCGGGCCAAACTCAAGACGCAGGGCATCAGTTGTATGAACAACCTGCGCCAGATGATGCTCGGGTGGAGAATGTATCCCGACGACTACAACGATTTGCTGCTCGCCTCGCTGGACGTTTCTGGCAGCCCGAACGTTCCTAACTACAAACAGCGCGTTCTATGGGTCTCGGGCGGTTTGGATTTTTCAGGCAACAACAGCAACTGGGATGTTAATCAGGACCTCGCAAAAAGTCCGCTCATGCCTTATGTCAGCAAGAACGGTTTTGCGATTTGGAAATGCCCGGCGGATCAGGCAACGGTGAAGGTCGGCGGCCAAATTCGGCCTCGTGTGCGCAGTAACTCCATGAGTCAGGTGTTTGATTATGGTAGCTGGCTGCCATCTCCGCCCTGGAAGATTTACGGGAGGTTAAGCACCATCGTAATTCCCGCCAAAACCTGGGTCTTGGTGGATGAACACCCGGACAGCATCAACGACGCCGCCTGTGCAGTACAAATGCCTTCATCGCCTACGGCCACTTCGGCGCAGATCATCGATTTTCCGGCCAGCTACCACGGTGGCGCTTGCGGCCTTTCCTTTGCCGATGGGCATTCTGAGATTCACAAGTGGGTGGGCTCCAAAATTCGAGCGCCGGTGAAGTACAACAACAACCTCCCCTTGAACGTTCCGGCTGGTGATTCCGTGGTGGACATTAGATGGTGGTCGGACGTTACGACCGTCAGATGAATCCGGCGCCCGCTGGTGCTGGGAGTGGCAGAGAAGTAATTGGAAGCGAAAAAGGCATTGATCAGCAACAGGTGGTCCGTTTCCAATGGGAAATCTCGGAAAGCGAGGCGCCGGTGAATTCAGCCTCGTGCGGCCGCGGGGCGGGAGCGGATGAAGTCTGCACATTGCTACTCGCCCGGTTGCCGGCTACAGTTCCTACCGCGGAAGCGAAATGATTCGAAGTTATGAAGCCATTCCGACCTTGCTCGAACTGCCCGGCCTCCCGCGGTTTTACTTTGATTGAGTTGCTGGT
>JANXWY010000181.1 GCA_025350905.1 Verrucomicrobiota bacterium | reverse complement strand
CGATGCCGGGGCCGACCTCATCCGTGAATTATTTGCGCGCCCCAACCTGGGCTTGGTGCCTGTGGCCTTTTTCGATGACGCCTCACAAAAATGGGGCTCGGACATTCACGGCATTCCGGTCGTGGGCTCGCCCAATCACATTCTGCGCCTGAAAGCTGAGCTCGGCCTGGAGGAAGTGGTCATCGCCATGCCGTCCGCGCCGGCCAAACGGATCGGCGAAATCGTCAGCCTCCTGCAACAAGCGCACCTCAAATATGTGACCGTCCCGAGCGTTGACCAATTGACCTCCGGGACGGTACGCATCAGCCAGTTGCGTCCGGTCAATATCGAGGACCTGCTCGGCCGCGAAGCCATCAATCTGAAATTGGACGATATTGGCGCCGTGCTCCACGACCGCACGGTCCTGGTGACCGGTGCCGGCGGCAGTATTGGCAGCGAGTTGTGCCGGCAGATCGCCGGGTTCAAGCCCCGCCGCTTGCTGCTCGTTGAGCAATCGGAAGTGCAGTTGTTCCAGATCGAGCAACAGCTCATCCATTTGGGCCACGGTGACATGATCGTGTCGGTGATCGCGGATATTCTGGATAAGCCGCGGATGAACGGGATTCTGCGCCGGCATCAGCCGGCGGTAATCTTCCATGCCGCGGCCCACAAGCACGTGTCGATGATGGAAACGCAACCGGGGGAGGCCATCAAGAACAACGCCTTGGGCACCGCCGGCCTGGCCGAGATGGCGGTCGCGCACGGCGTGGAGCGGTTCGTCATGATTTCAACCGACAAGGCGGTCAATCCCACCAGCGTCATGGGCGCCAGCAAACGCCTGGCCGAGGTATTCCTCCAGGCCTTCGCGCAGGCAAATCCGGGCCAGACCAAATTTTCCGCGGTGCGGTTCGGCAACGTGCTCGGCTCGTCCGGGAGCGTGGTCCCGATCTTCGAACGGCAGATCGAGGAAGGCGGCCCGATCACCGTCACCCATCCGGACGTGGTCCGCTTTTTCATGACCATTCCCGAAGCCGTGGGTCTGGTGTTACAGACCTGCGCGCAAGGGAATGGCGGTGAAATCTTCGTCCTGGATATGGGTAAGCCGGTTAAGATTGCCGAACTGGCCAGCCAAATCGTACGGCTCTCCGGTCTGGAACCCAATCGTGACATTGAGATCAAGTTCATTGGTCTGCGGCCCGGCGAAAAACTGTATGAAGAGCTGCACCACCTGCGGGCCAACTGCACCGGAACGGCGCACGCGCGCATCATGCGGCTGACCAGCGAGCCAGAATCCCTCGAGGTGGTCCGCGACCAGGTCCACTGGTTGAGTCAGGAACTCCACAGTGCGTCACCCGACGAGCTCAAGCTCATGCTGAAGCGGATCCTCCCGGAATACACGCCTGCCCTGGCTTCCGGCGAGCTGTCAGCGGAAACCCTTCACGAACGCAATTTGGCCGGGGACCTGCCATGGTCTGGCCGATCAGTTTCGAGCGAGGCCGCCTAGCAACCCGCGCGGGGCCGGAAGGATGCCGTAGGACTGGCGTCGTACCGGTCTCAAACTCACCATCTCCGCCTTGAGGCGTGGTTTTTCGGTGGGCGGGTTTGAGCCGCTAAATGGTGCATAGCCTTTTGCAGCTGGAGACAGGCGCGACGCCTGTCCTACGAGTAACGGCGCTGGCTCGCTCAGTTTTCAACTACATCGTCCCAGCTTAATAAATAATATTGTGCACACACGTTCGAGAACCTGCCGAAGCCTGGGCCAACGGCCACCTGCCCTCCAACCTCGGCCCTCCGCTCTCCAACCTCGGCCCTCCGCTCTCCGACCTCCGCCCTCCGCTCTCCGATCTCGGCCGGCAGTTCGTAGTCTGGCGCTTTCGCTGACTTACCTGCTCGGCTGTATTTTTTGTCTAAACCTCGCCCCCGGCCAGGATTACCTTACACCCAACGATATTGTGCTCCCAGGGGACACCGCGTCGCAGGCAGCTTTGAACCAAACGGCCGCGGACACCAGTCTGCGGGTGGCTGGATTGGACCTGTATCCGCGCGCCGGACTCAACGTGATGTACGACGACAATCTGCTGATCTCGCCGAACAATCCCCTCCGGGACTGGGAGTGGACCCTATTGCCGGGCTTGACCGCCACCGCGGGCGACCTCGGATCCTATCTGCCCGGGCCGGTGACGTTGAGTGAAATCCGCGACCTGCGCACCTACGCTTTGTTGGACGACGGCTCCCTGCCTCAACATTATTTAGGTGTGGACTATTCGCCCGCCGTGAATTTTTTCACGGATAACAGCAAATACAACGGCGTGGATCAGATTGAGGGACTTTCCGGCGGCTATGCCTTCTCCCGCCTTTTCGTGGGCTTGGATCAGGACTTCGCGCATGTTACGGCCAAGGACAATAGCGTTGGCGATCGAGTCACCACCACGACCTTCAACACCCGGGTGCCGTTGCGGTATGAGCTCACTGATCGAACTTCGATTGATGTCTCCGGACAATACCATTTCCTCTCCTACGCCGACCCGCTTTACCACGGCTATCAGGAATTCCGAAATGAAGACTGGTACAATCGATTGTTCGGCGCGAAGTTGCAGCTTGGGTTGGGCGCTGCCTTCGGGTTTGTGGCCCCCGAAGCGAGCCCAAATCAGACCTATCAGCAGGCGTTGGCGCGCGCCATTTATGTGATCAGCGGCAAGCTCGACGTGCGCGGCTCCGCTGGCCTCGAGTTCCGGCAATACGATTCACGCCAAACCAGTACCACGGACCCGGTCTTCACGCTCGCCGCGACCTATCAGCCCCGCGCTTCGACCACATTCAATTTGGAGGGGTATCGCCGGCAGGAACCATCGTATAGCGGCAACGATAACAACATCACGCTGGGGGCCGGCGTCGGCGTCCGCCAATTGTTGCTGGGACGGTTGACCGCCTTGCTGAACGTGGGTTACGAGAACGTCGATTATGTAGTCTTAGGTACCGGAAACAGCAACGACCGCGTGGATAATTACTATCTGGTCCGGGCGAATCTGCAATATGAAGTCAACCGTCATCTGACGGCCACGTTGTTTTGGATTTACCGGCAAGACGCCTCTAACAAACCTCTCTATTCCTACGTAGATAACATGATCGGCGTCCGGGCGAATTGGTATTATTAGCGCCCCCGTGGTAGGATCATCGCGCTGCAATGACCGCTCCCCCCAAATGGTAGGGATGACCTCGCCCGCGTCCAGCGGGCGATCGGAGTTGTGCTGGCAGCCAGGGACGTAACCAGATGCATTGCCGCCAGCGAACGCGAAGCGCACAAGGAAACCTTTCCAGTTTGCCTTCTGGGAATTCCTTTGCGGCTGGAAATCATTGTCGGAAATACGTGACGCTTCGTCATCGAGGTGCGGATAAATCCGTAACCCATTGAAATTATGCACCGCATAAAAATTTTCTCGCTGTACTGCTCGGCCGTGGTACGGGCTGGCCACCGGGTGTATTGCCAACTGGTAGTCGGCTGGCCGCGGCCATGTCGTGTCGTTGCGGATCGCCCGTCCGCGAGCCAGCAGACTGCCAGTCTGCGCTACGACTCCAACCGGCAACGCACCCCAAAAATTCGGGGACTTTTTCCGTTGCTGCTCCTCGCCGGCCTTTGGGCCGGGGTGGGCAACAGCCAGGCCCAGACCGCCGGCCCCGACACAACCGTTGCTCCGCCGCCCAAAGCCGCGGATGCCGGAAGCCTGTCGGCTGCTTCCCCAGAATACATCCTCCGACAGGGGGATGTGATTGCGGTCAAAGTTTACCAGGAGGACGACCTCGCCTCGGTTTCCCGAATCGGAAAGAACGGCGCCATCACGATGCCGCTACTCGGTTCGGTCAAGGTGGTCAGCAACAGCTTGGAACAGGCCTCCATCATCATTCGCGACCTGCTGGCGAAGGACTTTCTCGTCAATCCGCAAGTGACCCTCAACGTCACGGAATTCGCCAAACGCCGCTTCACGGTGCTCGGGCAAGTGATGCGCCCCAGCACGTACGACATGCCCGCCGACGATTCCGTCTCGCTGCTGCAAGCCATCGCCACGGCCGGCGGTTACACACGGATTGGCAATCCGCGCAAGATTACCGTCCAGCGCACGGTCGGCACCGAGAACCAATTGATCCTGCTGGACGCCGAAAAGATGGCGTTGTCGAAAAATGCGCTGCCGTTTGAAATCCTGCCGGATGATGTCATCGTTGTCGGCGAGAAATGGTTGTAACCGACATGGCGCATTCAAATCAATCACCGACTCCCAATCGCGGCCGCCCACCGGCGGAGGACCCAGGGTACGATTACGCCGATGGGGCGGGTTATGGCCAAGGGGGCTCGGCCAACCGCGCCGAGGATTTCGCCCGCCTGTGGCACGCGCTGCGCGAACGGGCTTGGATCGTGGTGCTTTGCACGGCGGTAATGTTGGGGGTTGGTTATGCTTACCTCCGCTCTGCGCCCGTCCTCTATTCCGCCACCGCCACCATCGAAGCGGACCAGGACGACCCCAACATTCTGCGCATGCAAACGTTTCAGTCGCGCGACATCTCAGCCAAGGATTTTCTCCCCACCGTGGCGCAGAGCTTGCGAAGCCGTCCGCTGCTGGAACGGGTGGCGGATACCAACGAGCTATGGACCGACCCCCTTTTCCTCGGCGCCACCAACCATGCCACCACCCGCACAGGAACACTGAGAGCGTTGGAAAAAATGATCCAGACCGAAATCCGCCCCGGCACCCGATTGATTGACATCACGGTGAAGCATCGTGTGCCCGAACTCACCGAGAAGATCGCCAATTCAGTTTATCAGGCTTACATCGACTCGCGGGCTGAACAGGCGGACGATTCCATGGGTCGCGCCAACGAAAGCCTGTCCCGGGAAGCGGAGCGTTTGCGTAAAAAACTCGAACAATCCGAAAACGTGCTTCAGACCTACAAGGAGGAGTCCGCCTCGTCCTCGCTGGAGGCGAGTCAAAACACGGTGGTTGCCCGGCTCCGGGAACTGAGCACCCGGGCCACCGAAGCCAGGTCCATTCGCATCAAGAAGGAAACGGAGTACGGCGAGATTTTGAAAGTGGGGACGAATATCGAGGCGCTATTGTCCCTGCCCGCCGTTGCCGGAGATCAGGCGGTGGTAGCTTTACAGGCCAGCCTGACCCGGGCGGAGAATGATTTCGCCGGGTTGGTGAAGCGGTACAAGGAGAAACATCCCAAGTATGTCCAGGCCACGACTCAGATTGCCGAACTGAAAGGCGCCTTCACCAACGCGGTGGTCAACGCCGTGAAGACGCTCAAGTCCAGCCTCGGCCTGGAAAGCGCCCGGCTAACCGAGCAGGCGCTCGATGCGGAGGTGCAAGCCCAGGAAGCCGCTGCGCTCCAAATGAGCAAGCTGGCCATCCAGTACGGCGTGCTGACGCGTGAGGTGGAATCGGACCGGGCGCTTTACGATGCCGTGCTCAAGGGCATGAAAGAAACGCGCGTGACCCAGGAGACGCCGAGGTCCGGCAACATTCGCTTGGTGTCGCCGGCCTATTTGCCGGAAGTACCCTTCTCGCCCCGCAAAACCGTCATCATGGCCGTGGCCGGACTGGCCGGCATTTTCCTCGGCGGGTTGATCGTCATGGGCCTTCAGTTCCTTGACACTTCAATCAAAACGGTGGACCACGCCGAGTCAATACTCGGGCTGGCAGTCTTCAGCGTGGTGCCGCAGATGCGCGGCGTCAAAGACGGTCAGACGAGCCTGGTGGTGGCAGAAAAGTCCGGCTCGGAAGCCGCCGAAGCCTTTCGCACGTTGCGAACCTTTTTGTCCACTTTGGGCGACACCGAAAAGCGGAGTGTGTTTCTGTTCACCAGCGCCATGCCGGAGGAAGGCAAAACCTTTTGCACGATCAATTACGCCGCCAGCCTGGCGCAGTTGGGGCACAAAACGCTGCTGATTGACGCGGACATGCGCCGACCCTCGGTTGAAGCCCGTCTCCTCGGCCAGGAGAACGGCCTCCCTGGACTGACGGATTATCTGACCGGCAAGAAAGATCTCGCGGAAGTGGTCCAACCCACCACAGTTGAGAATTTATTTTTCATCGCGGGCGGCACGCTGGCCGCCAATCCCGCGGAATTACTGGCTCGAGATGGCCTGAATGCGCTGATCGAGAATGCCCTGCAACAGTATGAACGGGTGGTACTCGACTCGGCCCCCATCAATGCGGTGAGCGACACACTCCTGATGACGAAAAACGTCCACAGCGTTTGCCTGGTCGTGCGCGCCGCTCACACCTCGACCCGCCATGTGGTTCGGTGCGTGCAGTTGCTGCAAGGCGCCGAAGCGCCCCTCTCGGGGATCATTCTCAACCGCATGCCCCAGCGCCGCGGCGGACGCAGCGCGGCATATTACGATTATCAACACCATGGCAAATACGGGAAAGAGGGCGTTTACGGCGCCCGTTGATGCCAAGTCAACGCCAAGGCGCCAAGAGGCCAGGGCGCAAAGCTGAAAACAAAAGACCGGAACGCGCAGCGGCAGGCAAATTGAAAATCATAAAATTGCGACGACAAGTCGCTCAGCCACAGTTTTCAATATCCTTGCGCCTTCGCACCTTAGCGTCTTTGCGTTGAAAGTCCTCAGCAGTAAGGCCACCGCCGGTCGGCAGGTTTGCCACCACTTTTTGAACACGCGCTGATCAAATTCCGTCCACATGCCGGTCGCTGCTGGTGCCCGGGAAAAACCTAGTGGCAGCGCAACGGCAGCCAATGTATCGGTCTAGCATGATGATTATGCACAAGCCAACGGCCGCCAAAGCTCAGGTCCGACACTTGAAAAGTTCTGATCCCAAAGCAGGAGGTTCTGACCATTTAAATCGAGTTCGAACGTGGCCTGATTCCCGCTTTAAATCCGGCATTCGCTATTTAACTGAGCATATGATTCGGAGTGGGAGGAAATCGACGGCGGCGGTGACCGCGATGGTGGCTTTGGTTTGTTTCACCCAACTGGCCTATGGCTTACCTTCCCCGTCGGCACTGCGGGTGGAAAACCCCTACTTTACGTTGGAACCACAGAACCAAACGGTGACGGAATGGCAAAGCGCGACGTTCACCGTGACGGCGAAGGGCGATGAGCCGTTGAGCTACCTGTGGACCTACAACGGCGCAGCAGTTAGAGCTAACAGCAACGTCTACACGCACGCAAACTGCCAATTGAGCGATAATGGCGGCCGAGTTCAAGTCACGGTCAGCAATAGTTTTGGTTTAATGCCGAGCCGCACTGCGATATTGAGCGTGAACTCCGCTGGAACAATTTACTTCGCGGGCCCAAACGGTTCCAGCGCGAATACCGGTTTTTCAACCGATTCTCCGTGGCCTCTGCAATATGCGCTGAAAAATGTCGCTCCGTTTAGCACAGTGATTCTTTTGGACGGCGTTTATAAAGCTGCTGGAGTTAGCGCTGATGGGGGCTTTTCGCTACAGACTACAGATAATGTAACAATTAAGGCACAGAACCAGTGGAAGGCGATCATTACCGGTTCAACGAACTTTGGGATTTTGGCGTCCAGTTATGCGGGAAGCAGTGGAGCTTACACCACCGATCACATAACTTTCGATGGCCTGTGTGTTAGCAACAACGCAGGAGACGGAATGGCCGTCAGCCATGACAGCATTGTGCGCAATTGTTGGGTCATTGGAAACGGGCGGCAGGGCATCAATATCAGCAGTGCAGCATGCTCCAACAACGTGATCGAGCATAACCTAATCGAGAACAATGGAACCATCGCGGCGGGCACGACGGTGGTTCAGTATCATGGTTTGTATTTAAGTGGCGCGAACAATATCGTTCGAGGGAATGTGGTGCGTTACAACAGCGGCTTCGGCATCCATGTATTCACCGAGTATGCTGGGGTGCAGCAAGACAACAATTCCATTTATAATAACCTAACATACGGTCACACCAATGCGTACGGAGTGGCGATTTGGGGAGCGGTTAATGGAGGCTCATTGCCGGGCACAAACTATTGCTTTAACAACACGATCCTTGATGGCCTCCAGCTATATTATGGCACGGCTTGGGTGACCAATAACATAATTCTACCTTCGCAACATAATCCGACCACGCCGATGTATGTTTCCTCATCCGCTCCTTCGACAGTGTCTGCGGATTACAACTTGGGAACGAACACGATCTCCCCAGTCGGCGCGCACAACGTAATTACGAATGTGGCGCGAACGACAATGTTTGTGAACTTGGCAAACGGGCTTTACTGGTTGTCGGCAACAAGCCCGGCGCGGAATACAGCCAAGCCAGATGTATTCGGCCCGACAGACTTCTTTGGCAATGGTCAGTCATCAGTTCACGACATCGGGGCATTTCAGTACGACCCGACACTGGTCGGCGACACTCGGGTTTTGGACCCTTCACCAGCTGATCCAGATTATTGGGCGCTTCCCTAAGAGCCTGTTTGAAAACTCTGAAAAGACCAATAAAACCGCAGATTTTGCTGTACTTTTTTGACCACCTGCCCCAACAGACTGGGGATGCGATACACTCATGACCTGACGGACGCCGAATGGCAATTGATCTCTTACTG
>JANXWY010000117.1 GCA_025350905.1 Verrucomicrobiota bacterium | reverse complement strand
TCTATCACCATTCGCTTCGAGCGGTTGTATTTCAGGCTTGTCGTCGTGTCAACCAAGGTTTTGTTTTCCGCAGGTGGTACGGTCATCGCGCTGCGATGACCAGCGCCGCGTGCAGCGGCGCAACGGCTTATTGTCGGGCGCGTCTTCGCAAAGAAAATGTTCCGGCCCTGCACGGGCCGGTGGTCAGCGCAGCGCGCTGACCCTACCCGCCAGTGGTGATCGTCGCGCGATGATCCTACCTACCGACGAGGCGCGGACCGACCGTCAAACAAAAATCGTCTGGTCGCGTCCGGGGCCGACCGAAGCGATGAACAATTTCGCGCCGGTCAGTTCCGCGATCGCCTTCAAGTAAGCGCGCGCCTTGGGCGGAAGCTGCTTCCACGTCTTCGCTTGGTGGGTGGGCGTGAGCCAGCCTTCAAACTCGGCATAGACCGGCTCGCACGCGGCCAGCACTTCCGCATCGTTCGGCATGTAATCGTAACGCTTCTTCCCATGCCGGTACGCAACGCAAGCCTTGATCGTTGCCACCGTATCGAGCCCGTCCAGGTTGGTCACCGCCAGATCGTCGATGCCGTTCACCATCGTCGCATGCCGCGTGGCCACGGAATCAAACCAGCCGCAGCGCCGCGCGCGACCCGTCGTCGCCCCGAACTCGCGGCCCATGCCGTGCAGCAGATCGGAAATTTCCTGGTTTTCCGTCGGCAACGGCCCTTCGCCCACGCGGGTCGTGTACGCCTTCATCACGCCGACCACGCGGTCCATGCGGTGCGGCGGGACACCTGATCCCGTGCAAGCGCCGCCCGCCGTCGTGTTCGACGACGTGACGAACGGGTAGGTGCCGTGGTCAATATCCAGAAACGTTCCCTGCGCACCTTCGAACAAAATATCTTCGCCGCGGCGCATGGTCTGGTGCAGCAACACGACCGTGTTTTCCACAAACGGCTTCAAGAACTTTCCTGCCTCGTTGTATTCAGCGAAGACCGCCTTGAACGACAGCGGTTTCGCGCCGAGCGCCTTGAGCACTTCGTTGTTCTCTGCGATGCGCCGGGCCAGCTTTTCCTGGAGCCGCACCGGATCCACCAGGTCCGCCATACGCAGGCCAACGCGCGCCGCCTTGTCGCCATAGGCCGGGCCGATGCCGCGCTTGGTCGTGCCAATCTTGTTCTTGCCCTTGAGCACTTCGCGTTGCGCGTCGAGTTCGCGGTGGTAAGGGAAAACGACATGCGCCGTCTCGCTCACGACGAGATTTTTGCCCACCTTGATGCCAAGCTTGTGTAAGGCGCGGATTTCACTGACGAGCCCGATGGGATCGATCACCACACCGTTGCCGATGACGCACAGCTTGCGCTGGCGGAGAATGCCGGACGGGATCAGATGCAGGACATATTTCTGTTTGCCGACCCAGACCGTGTGGCCGGCGTTGTTGCCGCCCGCATAACGGACCACCACATCCGCCTGCTCGGTCAGCACATCAATAATTTTGCCTTTGCCTTCGTCGCCCCATTGGGCGCCGACGAGAATCGTGTTTGCCATAAATTCAAAATTGCGTCTGCACAATAAAAATCCCCGAACCAGGGTTCGGGGCAAAGCGTTTCCATCTTTGCCGTGAGAGGCTAAAAACCAAGGCGCGGCATGTCAATCTCGCGCTGAAAACGCAGTGCGACTGGCCAATTTGATCCCGTCATGATCTTAATCCTAATCTTGATGGTAATCTTCCTCCCGATCGGTTCATAAACCTCGACGCTCGAAAGGGTGCGACCAGAAGTGGCGGTCAACCCGGGTGGTGGGAGTGTTCGCGCTGCGAACACTCCGCCCGCGTCGAGCGGGCGGAACGTGCGGTGACTCGGACGTGCCGCTGAACGCGGCACGACGGCTCGCAGCGCGAGCCGTTCTACCACACTGACCGCCACTTCCAGTCGCACCCCGCTCGAAATATGACTAGGGAGGATTAAGAGTAAGAATAAGATTAAGAGTAAGAACTGAACCGTGCTGGCCCGTCCGAACGCGTCCGGAAGTTGGGGTCAGACGTGCATCAGCGGGCAATATCGGGCTGATTTCGCACAAAGGACGGCTTGCGGTTAAGGGTCAAAGAAAGTAGAACACTGGCATGAATTTTATCATTCGCTGCGCCAAAGTCTGTTTGAACCGAACCTGGCCAGTGCTTCTGCCCGGGTTGCTGCTGAGTGGCTGCGGCCGCGATGAAACCCAGTCTTATCGCGTTCCCAAGGAATCGCCGGCGCCAACCCCGGCCATGGCGGCGGCGGGTTTGCCGGCCGGCCATCCGGATATTTCCACCGGGGCGGCGGGCGCTGCCGTCCCCGCAGCCGCGCCGCGTCTGAGCTGGACCAAACCGGAAGGCTGGAATGAAGCGCCCGCGAGCCAGATGCGGGTCGCGTCCTTCGGCGTGAAGGGCGACGGCGGCCAAAAGGCGGATGTGAGCGTGATTCCGCTCCCTGGCGCGGCGGGTGGAACCGAATCCAACGTCAACCGCTGGCGCGGGCAAGTAGGCCTCGGCTCGTTAACGGCGGAAGAACTGGCCAAGGCCGCCGAAGCCGTGGAAGTTGCCGGCCAGCCGGCCCAACTTTACGATGTCGCGGGCACTGCCACTGGCACGACGGAGCCCACGCGCATCCTCGGAGTGATTCAGCAACGCGACGGCATGGCTTGGTTTTTCAAGATGACGGGCAATGATCCGTTGGTGGCCAAGGAAAAATCTGCGTTCATCGCTTTCCTCAAGTCGGTGAAATTCGAGGCGAGTGAAGCGGCGGCCAGTTTACCGGCCAGCCACCCGCCGGTTGGCGGCGAAGCCTTACCCTCGGGCCACCCGAACGTTTCCACCCTCCCGACCACGGCTTCCCCCGCCGCCTCCGTTCCATCCAGCGAGGGTAAACCGAAATGGGAAGTGCCGGCGGGTTGGAAGGAAATCGCCGGCGGCCAATTTCTGGTGGCGAAATTCACTCTGACCGGTGACGGCGGAGCGCTGGCCGCGGTGAATGTCAGCATGTCCGCCGGCGACGGCGGCGGGCTGGCCGCGAATGCGAACCGCTGGCGCGGGCAGTTGGGGCAGTCGCCGTGGGATGCGGCGGAATTGCAGAAGCAAGCCAAGGAACTCCCGGTGGCGGGTGGCACGGGGACGTTCATCGAGATGAGCGGCACTGACGGCCGGACGGGCCAGCCGGCGTCGCTGGTCGGCGCCATGGTCGCCCAAGCCGGCCAGGCGTGGTTTTATAAGCTCATGGGCGAGGGCAAGTTGGTTGAGAGTCAGAAGGCGGCGTTTACGAAATTTGTACAAACCGTGAAATACTGACATGCTCGACCGCCTCTACAAAATTTTTACCTCCCTCCGGTTAACTGTAATTCTGTTGGCGCTGGGCTTGATCCTCGTGTTCTGGGGCACGATCGCACAGGTGAACTACGGCCTTTACAAGGCGCAGAACGAATTTTTCCGCAGCTTTTTCATCTTCTGGTCGCCGGCGGGATCCAGTTTCCGCCTGCCGATATTTCCCGGCGGCTATCTGGTCGGCGGCTTGTTACTGATCAATTTATTCTCAGCGCATCTGCGTTACTATCGGCCGGGCAAAAAGAAATGGGGCATCGTCTTGATCCACTTGGGGGTCGTGTTGTTGCTCCTCGGCCAGTTGCTCACCGACCTGCTCTCCACCGAAAGCATGATGCACATCCGCAACGGCGGGACGATGAATTATTCCGAGGCCTCCATGGCCTATGAGTTGGCGGTGGTCGATACCACTGATCCCGCGAGCGACCACGTGGTGGCCATTCCGAGCCAGCAGCTCGCCCCAGGCCGCGACCTCACGCCCACCGAACTGCCCTTCGCCGTGCGGGTGAAAACTTTCTTTGGTAATTCGGCGCTCACGGAGAAACCCGCCGATGGTTACACGGCGGTGAACGTAACCGCGGGCCTGGGGGCAGGCATCTCGTGGCGCGAACTCCCGCACGTGACGAAGATGGACGAACGCGACATGCCGTCCGCCCTCGTCGAGTTGCTGACGCCGCAGGCGTCGCTGGGCACCTATCTCGTCTCCGGCTTCCTCACGCGCCCGCAGGAGTTCACCCACAATGGTCGCACCTACCAAATGGCATTGCGCCTGGTGCGTTACTACAAGCCCTTCAACCTGCACCTGGTCGAGTTTAAGCACGACCGTTAC
>JANXWY010000043.1 GCA_025350905.1 Verrucomicrobiota bacterium | reverse complement strand
CCGCCGGACAATTCCACACCATCGTTGCCTATCTAGGCTTTGGTTCGACCGTTGCGTTTCTTTTAAAACTCCGCCGGTTGTGCCTCGCACGAGCTTGGAGATTGATCGTCACGGTTGTGGAATGGCAGAGATTCCGACGATATACCACGGGGAAGTTACATCAGCACTTGCTCGCGATCATTGATGCGGAAATCCAAATCAGACTTGTGAACAAGCGCATCAATAAGGTGATTGTCGTTTCTTCGTTTTTGGAACGTTTCTATAACAATGCAGGGTGTGCAGTGATTCGCATCCCACCGCTTATTGATGCCCGAGCCGCAAAATGGAATTGCCGACCAATCACAAAAGGCCCCAAAAAAAGCCTCTCGCTGCTTTTCTCCGGGTCGTGGTGCAGAGATCGCCTGGACCTCATCATCGCTGCCATCATGAGCATTAGGCAGGAAGGTTATGATGTTGTCCTCGAGTTTTTGGGCTCCGAATCAAAAGAACTCGCAAAAAGCCCCAGTCTGCAACGACAGGTTTTGCAGGCCCCAAAGGGCGTCTTTACATTCCATGGTCGAGTGCCCGTAGAAAATGTGCTCCCCATTACCGCGTCTGCCGATTTTGGGATTCTACTCCGTGATCGGGCAAAATGGTCAAATGCTTGTTTCCCTTCAAAACTTGCCGAATTTCAAGCCTTGGGCGTTCCCCTCTTGTGCAACTTGACGAGCGATCTCGACCGGGTATTGAAAGATGGCTATAATGCGCTAGTGGTTCCTGATGTTTCCATCACCGCTCTGGTTCAAACTATCAAAAGGGCGGTGGCTCTGACTGAGGTGCAAAGAGACCGCCTAGGCCAAAATTCATTGCAAAGTGCTTCGAAGCACTTTGACTACCGCAACTACATAGGTCGGCTGGCCGAATTTATTAATAGAATCTGAGTCTACATTTGTGTGCGATCTCAGTTAGTTTTCCCGTCTTGGCGCTGGCATCCTCGCCTCAGTGGTTTCCCCACCTACCGACTATCTGAATGACAGACAATTTATCCGTGAAACCACAGCCAACACCTTTGCGAGTAGCAATGGCCACCCAGAGTTTGGTTCGAGCGGGAGCTGAAAAGCAATTCGTTTATATGGCAAGAGCTTTGCATGAAGCCGGGGTAGATGTGCGGGTGTTTTATCTCGGCGCTGGAGGCTATTATGAGAAAACACTTCGTTCACTCGGCATTCCGGTTTTCAACTTATTTCATTCAGGCCGGCCGCTCTGGATTCAATGGGCAATGATTCGAGCCCAGCGCGCGTTCCGGCCACATATCGTGCTTGCTGGCCAGTTTGGCGATATTATTCATGCAGGAATCGCTGGTCGCGTCTCGGGCGCCCTAACAATCGCCGGCGTGCGGAGCGATGGCATCTGGGAAATGAACCGGTACCGCCGGAGAATCTGGCTAATGCGGCGGCTGCCGCACGCTTTGGTTGCCAACTCCTACAATGCCGTGCGAAATCTGGTTACACTGGGATTGAATCCTCAACACCTAAAGGTCTTGACTAACGTCATCGATCTTCAAGATTTCGATCATCAGAGTGATCAGCCGATTTCAATTCCGGTTGGACCGGGACGAATTATAGTGGCCGCCGTCGGCCGACTCAACCACGACAAACGTTTCGATCGAGTATTGGATGTGCTCGCCTTGTTGCGGAACTGCACTCTTCCCGTCACAGGTTTGATAGTTGGCAGAGACCAAGGCGCCAAACTCCCTTTGGAGGAGAAAGCGAAGGCACTCGGCCTCCAAGGTGATCGCCTAATCTTTATGGGCGAGTCGGAGAACATTCCAGCCCTGATGAAGCGTTGCCATATCCTACTACATACCTCCGACTACGAGGGATTTCCGAATACGATCCTTGAGGCGATGGCGGCGCGCTTGCCGGTCATCACAACGCCGGTTGGGGACGCTCCGAAGTTGGTGGAGAATGGGCGCACCGGTTATATAGTGGACTTCGAGAACGCAAAAGATATGGCCGAACGTACGCTACAACTGGTGCGCTCAGTCGATCAGCGCCGCCAACTTGGTGAGGCAGGACGGCAGCGGTTAGAAGCGGAGCATGATTTCTCACATTTATCCAAACGGCTCTTTGGCATTTTTCACACACTGGCGGATCAACAGCGATGGAAGAACTTGCTCTGCATTCTCGATCGGTTTCGAGGGACGGACGAATGGTACCCCGGGGCGGCAGCGGTTCCGGGCAATATTACAACGTCTGGACTGTTCCGATGACCGTTAACCGACTATTGAGCGGAACAGTTCGTGAGGACCTATCGCGCTGGTTGTTCGTATCGATAAATTTTCAAAATAAGGCATCGCCAAACGAACTGTCTGGGCATCCATGGCCAGGTGCCCTACCGTCAAATTGGATTTGCCAGGGTGGTAAAATTTGCGAGGATCAAAATCAACTTTTAAGGTCAACAACTTGATGATCAAATTAAACGCCACGGCTAGAGAAGTGTTGCTGAATGGATCGTCCCTAAGCCCTGAGGAGCGGGCGGCTAAAGAAGCCAATTTCTACACCCGAATCCGAGTGCAGAATGGTCTCTTAAAAATGACGGAGACGAGACGTTTGGATGATGTGAACAAGATTCTTGTCCCGTTTATTCGAAGCCGCTGGGCCGATGAAACTCTACAGGTCTTGGACGTAGGCGTCTCGTCAGGTGTCACGACGATGGAGCTGGCGGCGGCCCTGCGCGCCTCAAGTCGTCCCTTCAAGATCGTTGGAACTGACTTGTGTATCGAAGCATCATTGCTTTCTTATGGGCAGCACTTACATGTCCTTTGCGATCGAAAGGGACAGGCGCTCCAGTTCGAACTGATGGGTTTTCCGATCTCAAATTATTTGGGAACAAGTTTTTCGTCCTGGAGTCGAAGACTCGTGCCCGTTATTTTCGCTCGGGTACTCTTCGGTTTACTGGCGCTCAGTATTGTTCATTCGCTGATCGGGCGGCCTTCCACACGGCCGGTCCGTTTGCTCACTGGTAGCGGCCGGGAAGACCCGGACGTGCAGTTTATTGAGGAAAACTTGTTTGATATCGATGTTCATGGCTGGCAATACCATCTCATTCGTGCTGCCAACATTTTAAATCCCCGGATTTTTTCTACCCCTCAGTTACACCAAGCAATTCACCTGCTGCGTTCCAGGCTTAAAACAGGAGGCTTACTGCTTATCGTCCGCTCCCACGATGACGGGTCGAACCACGGTGCGTGTTACGAACTCCAGAGCGACCACACTTTTCGGCCCGTCATTTCTTTCGGCAGCGGCTGTGAGGTGGACTCTGTAGTGCGCTCCGCGGTCTCGTAGCCATACAACTGACAAAGTAAGTTGCTTGGATTTGCAGAGTGGCCTCATGATACATTTCCCAAGAAAACCCAACAAAGCGAAAAGCTTTTTCCCAAGCACTAAAGTACGCATTTTTTGAAAAGGAACTGGCATAAATGAATTTAGTCGTGTCAGAGCTCGGACCAATTGAGCTCTCTAAATATCCTTATCCGTATCAGGCGGCCTTCACGGTGGCGTCTGATATTGATAGCGCCAGCGTGCTGCGGTTTCGTGCGATTCACGCGCTCTTCTGCGGTGATGAATTGATTAAGGAAAGCAGCCCGGAGTGGCAAACGCTCGGCTGCACATCACATTCCTCGTGCTTTGATAAAAACCTCCGCGGTATCCCGGGATTGGGATTCGATTTTGCCGATTCCTTTTTCCTTATCAGTGACCCCACAACATTTGGAATGTATCGGTATCTACCGAAGGAAAATCGTTTCCAGGAGGATGACCAACTGGGCGAAAACTGTGCGGCTCTGGTTCGAAAGGGGCTCAAAGAAGGCCAGATCGATTCGTTCCATGCGTTCCTCCACTACCCGCGGCACCAGGTGGAGCCGTTGCTCAATGAATTTTATCGCTGGTGCGAACGCTCGAACGTTTCCAAACCTAGAGTTTGGATCAACCATTCCACCGCCGTGACTCCGAGCGGACTGTGTCCGGACAAGCTTCAGCCACATTCGTTGTATCGCCTGGCACGGTTGACGGCTCGTAGTGTCGTCGGGCCGTTGTTTGGGCGAAGGCGGTTGCCGCTTCGCAATGCTTTCGTACGCTACCAAGGGGACACACCGGGGAGTCCGTATTACGTGAACGATCTATTGGCCGCCAATGGGCTTCGTTATGTTTGGCTGAACATGGATGACATCCATCGCAACCAGATCGCCCTACCGGAACAAGAGCAAAACGGCCGGCCGACCATCTTGCAACCCGTGACGATGGATGACGGCGTACGCTACTGGCGGTTTGACCGATGTTACGGGCAGAACCCCGCAGGACCATTTGGCGAGGCCTATCTCCGGGATTCCAGCGAGGGTTGCGACGCCTCACATCTCATCACGGAAAAGAATCTGGTCGAGCTATGCCGCAGTGGGGGCACTTGCATCCTTTACACCCACTGGACCCATTTCCGTTCCGTGCCAATGGCAGATGAAACGATCTCCCGTTTCGAAATGCTTCGACGATGGCAGGCGGCGGGAAAGATCTGGGTTACTTCAACCGCCCGTCTCCTGGAATGGACCCGGCGGCGGACATTTTTGCGGATCGAGTATTCTCGCGAAGGGGATAGATTGATAGTGAACATTAAAGGATTGGAGGATCCGATTTTTGGTCACGAGACGCTAGAGCTTGCAGATTTGCATGGCCTCGCCTTGCGTGTGCGGGCGACGGAAGCAAATTTCACCATCGCCGTCAATGGCAAAGCGCTGGGGTCGGACCAGGTTCATCGGGTCGGAAACCTTTATTGGCTGGATGCGAAAGTTGGCTCGTTGCCAGGGATCAGATGTGGAGGGCGGGCGGAGAAGCTTATCGGGCAACGGGACTTTTAGCGTTGGACTATTAACCGAGTCAGTGGATGATGCGGGCGGAGAGGATCGAATGAACTCAGTCAGTGCGATGAGAAACCTGTCAACTTTTCACCGAGGGCAGCCAAGCGGGTCGGGCCGAACCCAAGTGGCCAAAGGGGTTTCGACCCAACCGCTGGCCATCAACCGGAGCACCCCACGAAACGGCGACTTACCTCGCAATTCAGACCTCGGCCACTCCGACAGTTTTCTTTCAAAGTTTTTTGATGGCCTGGCCTGGCTCGTCGAACTGCCGCTGAGCTGGCTCCGGTCGCCTCGGGTGGCGTGGGCCGGCCGCAAAGTCGGGTGGGTGGTACTCAAGCTAAGGTTTCGGGTGGAGAACCGCCTGCTCGTTCCCATTTATTTTGCCGTGTGGCGACGGACCCGCAAGGAACGCTTCCTTACTCGCCCCCGTCCGCCGGCAATTGGCATCGCCTCGTTGGGGCTGGAGCCCCAGCAGTTGATCCTGTTGAAAGCCAGAGCGCGAGCCCAACCGCGCTTCGAGATTGGCGAATTCGATCAGGACGGATTTTTGTTTTCTGAATATGGTCCGATCCGAAGTCTTCCCTGTGTCAGCTCGACGAATTTCGTGAGGCGAAACCGCACATCGGTGAAGCTGATGTTGTTGCATGGAGCGGTCGTCGTGGAAAAGGATTTCCGGGGCCACAAGGTCCCGTTCATCAGGGAGCTGAGTGCGCTGCGCCGGCTCAACGCGGCGGGTTGCCGGGTCCCGGCAATTCTGGATCTGGATTTCAAACGGTGTTGCCTCACCATGCCATTGCTGAAGGGCAAGGTGCTCCGGGAGGAATTGGTTAAAGCCGGTGCCGTTCTGCATGACCGGATCGTCGCAGTGCATCCCGATTACCGCGGGCTTTCGCCGGAAGCACGCCGGCTGAAACGAATCGAAGCGGGCCGAAAGGTGCTATCCCTCGTGGTGACGGAGGCCTTCGTTGGCAAGTTGTATCGTACCCTTCAGCATATTCACGCCGCCGGTGTGGCCCCGATGGACTTCAAGTACGGCAATATCATCGTCGAGGAGAGTTCGGGCGAGCCTCGCCTGATCGACTTCGAAAGTGCCCAGCCGCTGGTCCCGTGCTGTAAGTTCCTCTTTAATTTGCTTTGTGATTACAACACGGAACAATTTAACCTGCACTTCGGAACGAAGCACCTCACTCCCAGCAAGGCCCGGGACCGATCAAAGCAGAGGGCGCAACTACTCCGGTCTCCTGCGTCGACTGTCTGAACTAAGACGGAATGCTGCCGTAGGACAGGCGTCGCGCCTGTCTCAAATTAACAATCTCCGCCTTGAGGCGTTGTTTTTATGTGGGCGGGTTTGAGTCACCAAATGGGGCGTAGCCTTTTGCAGAGGGAGACAGGCGCGACGCCTGTCCTACGCGCTCGAAGAAAACGGCTTCCGAATATTGGACGCTAGTTTATCAACTTACGACTCTGAAGCCATCATCATTTCCGAGGTGACCTGCCTGGAAAGGGATTCATTTTGCAAGCAGCACCGATCGAACAACGGGCAACGAACCGCACCAGCCAACGGCTCTCCGGATTAAAGGTTTGCTTCCTGGCTGGCACCTTGGGCCAAGGCGGGGCGGAACGGCAATTGTACTTCATTCTCCGCGCGTTGCGGCAGTGCAATGCTGAGGTACGATTACTCTGCTTGAGTCGAAACGAATTCTGGGAGGATCGCATCGAGGCCCTGGGCGTGCCGATCACTTGGGTGGGCCAACCCAAATCCAAACTCAGACGCCTTTTTCGGATCCTGGCTGAGTTGCGGAAGGACCCTCCGCAAATCTTTCAGAGCCAACATTTCTATACGAGCGCCTATGTTGGGGTCGCGGCCCGACTGCTTCGTCTGCCTGGTATCGGCGCCCTGCGCAACGACGGACACAACGAAGTTCTGGCCGACGGGCCAATCGGCGGCTGGCTTAGTCTCCGCGTTCCCAAAATATTGGCGGCCAATTCCCAGGCGGCTATTCGATATTCGACCGGACAGGGGGTTAGGCCCGAACGTCTGTACTTTCTGCCCAACGTGGTGGACACTGAACATTTAAAGCCAGCCGCTCGTTCGAACGAGGAAACCATTCGACTCATTGCGGTCGGCAGCCTCCATAAGCGCAAGCGATTCGATCGTTTCCTTTCAGTACTGGCACGGCTCCGGAGCGAATCGCACCGACCCGTGAGCGGACTAATCGTCGGCGCGGGCCCGCTGCGGGCTCAACTCGAAAAACAAGCCACCGATTTGGGGTTGCTCCCCACCGCCATCGAATTCCGGGGCGGCGTCGCGGACGTGGCGTCCGCTTACCAGGAGTCGGATATTTGTGTGTTGACCTCGGATTATGAGGGCACTCCGAATGTCCTGCTGGAAGCAATGGCTTCGGGCCTGCCGGTGGTGGCCACCAAGGTTGGCGGCGTACCGGAAATTGTGGAGCAGGGGAAAAATGGCTTTCTCGTCGAACCGGGGGACGAGGCCCAACTGTTCACAGCACTGGTTGGACTCATCAACAATTCCCAATCGCGGCGGCAAATGGGCGACCAGGCGCGCGCTTTCGTCGAGGAAAACCACTCCCCAGACAAACTACCAATCAGGCTGGGTGAACTCTACCAATTGGCACTTCGTTGACGGCGCCGAGCCGGTTTGGGCACAAAAGCGCCAGTCCTCCCGCCTTGCGTATCATGGTAGTTACAGTCCGGCCGAAAAATCGCGCGCGGAAGAAAGTCTTGGGAAACGCGATTGAGTTCGCAAAGCGGTTTAACCTGACCTCCGCCGACACAGCTCCTTGGAGGATGAAGGCAGGGACAGCGCGCTGCGCTGTCCCACCAACTGCGGAGTTCATTTCCTGCAAGCCCACCACATGCGCATTTGCTTTATTGCTCTCGGAAAGTTCATGCACGTCGATGCGTACCTTGATTACTTCCGCCAGCACGGGCATGACGTCCATTTTGTAACCTTGGCTCCGGGGCCACGCCGTGAAGTTCCAACGTACGATGTCAGCAACAGCAAAAGGTTACTGAAGCTGCCCGGCAAATGGAGCTACCTGCCAGCGATGCTGCGTGCCCGACGTGTCGTTCGCTCCCTGGCGCCAGATATCGTCCACGCACACTATGCCACCAGCGCCGGGCTGACGGCGTATGTGTGTGGGGTTCATCCCTATGTTGTCACCGCCCACGGAACCGATCTGACCCAGGGCGTAAAATCTACCGTTTGGCGCCCGCTGCTAAAGCGGATTCTCCAAAAAGCCGATTGGGTCAACCCGGTGAGCGATGAGTTGCGGAACATGATTTTGAGTTTGGGCATCCCGGCGGAAAAAGTGGAGACACTCACCCTGGGAATCGATACCAAGCGGTTCGCCTTCCAACCCGTCAGCACGCGCGCTCCCGCGGCCCCGATCCGTCTCATCTGCACCCGCAATTTCGAAGCGATTTATGATCATCAGACCATCATTGATGGGTTGGCGATCTTGGCGAACCGAGGGGTCGATTTTCAAGCGACCTTCGTGGGAGGCGGATCCCAGCGCGGGCCGCTTGAAGTCCGGGCCAAGGAACGGGGGATCGGAGCCAGGACGAACTTCGTCGGCGCGGTGCCGAATTCCCAATTGCCCGAGCTGTTGGCCAACAACGATATTTATATCTCCGCGTCAAGGCATGACGGCACCAGCCTAAGTCTACTGGAAGCCATGGCATCAGGAGTCTATCCCGTAGTGTCGGACATCAATGCCAACCGGGCCTGGATCCGGGATGGACACAATGGTCGCCTGCACAAAGTGGGCGATCCACAGAGTTTTGCGGAGTCGGTGCTGGCCTTTCCGCCTCAATCCGGAGAACGGATGGAATGCCTTCGCTTGAATCGAGAACTGATCGTAAGCCGCGGCGACCGGATGGTCAATCTGCAACGGCTCGGAGAGGTCTACGGCCGCTTGATTCTGACCAAGCGAGCCGCCAACCACCCCCGTGATATTCGTCCCGCGGCTTCAACGCTGCGAGCTCCTTGAACGTCCACCGATAATGGAACCAATCCCAGTCCAATCACGGAAACCTGGAGTGAGTGTGGTTATTCCCTGCCGCAATGAGTCCAAACACATTGGCAATTGCCTGCGCTCGATAATGCACCAGGCGAAAGTTCACGGTGGCATTGAAGTAGTGGTGGCGGATGGGATGTCAAACTATGGCACGCGCGAACTTTTGGATCAACTCTGCGAAAATGAACCGCGAATGCTGGTCATTGATAATCCGCGGCGGATTGTCTCGGCTGGTCTGAATTTGGCGATTAAATCGGCCCAGGCGGACGTCATTATTCGGATGGATGCCCACACCGAATATGCCCCCGACTACATCAAAAAATGTCTGGAGATCCTCGAGCAGACCGGGGCTGACAATGTGGGCGGACCCGCACGAACCAAAGCGATCACTTACCTGGAGCGCGCAGTTGCCGCGGCCTATCATTCGCCGTTCTCAGTCGGGGGTGCGAAATTTCATTTCGTAAACTATGAAGGCTACGTCGACACCGTCACCTACGGCTGCTGGCACAAGACCGCTTTCGAGCGCTTCGGTTACTTTGACGAGGAGTTGATTCGGAACCAGGACGATGAACACAACCTGCGCATCATCCGGGGCGGCGGCAAGATCTGGCAAAGTCCAAAGATCAAGAGTTGGTATCGTCCCCGGAATTCGTTACGCGCTTTGTTCAAGCAGTACATGCAATATGGCTATTGGAAAGTGCGAGTGATCCAAAAACACAAATTTCCGGCCTCGCTGCGTCATCTGGTACCAGGCGGCTTCGTGCTGACTCTGCTTCTCCTCCTGCTGGCCTCTGGGCTAGGCCACGTAATCCTTGCCCCTACGCATCCATTCCCCTGGGTCCAAAGCCTGGTGGATACAACGTTCACGCTTGCGCTCGGTAGCTACCTACTGGTGCTGCTCGTCGCGGCAACGATTACCGCGATTGGAACGGAGGGGAAGCTGCTACCGATGCTCCCCTTGGTTTTCGGCTGTTATCATTTCGGCTACGGGTATGGCTTCTTGCACGGGGTTTGGGATTTCCTGATCCGCCGCCGAAAACTGCGGACCAGCTTTGAAAGTCTCAGCCGATGAGCCGCGCAGATTGCGGCACCAACGTGGCGGAGATGCTTTCCCTCCTGCCAAGCGGGTCGCAAGCGACGGAGTTCTCCTGCCGCGCTTTCGGTTCCGCCGCCGCTTTGTCACTACCTGCTCCGAGGCAAAAGCCTAGCCCCATCGAAAGCGCCGAGAAACAATTGCATACGATGCGCTCCATTTGGCTGATGTATCACGACGTTTTCAAGACCGCGCCGGAAAATGACCTCCCGGCCAGCGCCGCCATGTATCACGTTTCCCGTGACCGCTTTTCGCGCCACCTCAACACGATTCGCGCTTCCGGCCTGGCGGTTCGGACTGCAGCCGAGGCCATTCAGGACGATGCGCCGCCAGCTTTAGTGATCACCTTCGACGACGGGTGGGCCGGCAGCTTTCTGCAAGGGCTGCCCTTACTCGAAAGCGTCGGGTGGCGCGCCACCATTTTCGTCACGCGCGACTTCATCGGTCGGCCCGGATTCTGTACCCCAGGGATGATATCGGCAGCCTCCCGCGCCGGCATGGAGATCGGAGTTCACGGGACGACACATCGCATGCTTTCCGGCTGTACCCGCGCGGAGATTTTGCAGGAATTTACCGGGTGCAAGGAATTTCTCGAAAACCTAATCAGACGGCCCGTTGTCTCCGCCTCGCTCCCGGGCGGAGACCTTAACGCCACGATAATCGACTGCGCGCGCGCGGCCGGTTTTGTCTGCCTTTGCTCGTCCGTTCCTGGCGTCCATAAGCGCTTGAGTTCGCGCTTCAAAATAAAGCGGATGCCTATTCGGTCGACGACCAGTGACGACCAGATCGCCAGATATTGCCGCTTCGCTGTTCACTCCGAAGTCATGCGGTGGGCGGTGCTAGAAACACCCCGCCGAGTGCTCGGGATGCGGAATTACGTGCGGGTTCGCCGATGGCTCCTCGATCGGCGGAAAGACTCCCGAGAACTATGGCAGCCATGATCGGCTCGAATACGGATGAAACATTCCGTCTCAAGCGCAATTTAGGCCGGCCTAAGCGCGCCCGTGACTCATCCATCAGCTTAACAGTAAGCTGGTCCGGAACGATTTCTTGACCGGCTGGGACGCAACTCCAGCACAGCCGGTCGCCGCGGCAATTTGCAAAACGCAAAAATTGAGACCAAGTAATGATGAGGATAAAAATTGGGAGAATCGTAGCGTTCACCAAGTGGTTGACCGGAAAAATCTCACAGCCCACCACCCCAAATTGAAAACCGAAACCATCTCAAAGACGATGTTTACACAACCATCGGGAGCTGGTATTGCTAAACAGGGCCGCGCCACATACATGAGTCGCCTGGAGGAAATCGAGCCATGTCGTTGCCGCCCGAATCAATGGAATAATCAATGAGTTTTCGCAGGCGTCTTAAAGTTACTTAGCCCAATTATCCGAGTCGTCATGCGCCTGTGTATCCTTAGTCAATACTTCCCGCCGGAGATGGGCGCGCCGCAAGCGCGGCTGAGCGAGCTGGGTGAGCGGCTGATTGATTTGGGCTGGGAGGTCGAGGTGTTGACCGCCTTGCCGAATTATCCGACCGGTAAAATTTTCGATGGTTACGCTCCCCAGGAACCCACCACGGAAAACATCGGACGGATGCGAACTCTCCGCGTGCCGCTTTTTACAGCCCAGCGCGGTTTCGTGAACCGGTTGCGGTCCTATTTCTCCTTTGTCTCCTCGGCCAAACGGTACGGTCCGAAACTTTGCCAACGCCCGGATCTACTGTTTGTGGAGTCGCCGCCGTTGTTTATCGGTTACGCCGCGCGGTACCTTTCAAAACATTGGCGATGCCCCTTCGTTTTTAATGTCAGCGATCTCTGGCCCGAGTCGGCGGTGCGCATGGGCGTGGTGAAGCCGGGTTTGCTGACGTGGCTGGCGGAGCGACTCGAGCTGAGCATGTATCGCCACGCCGCCGGCGTGACCGGCCAGTCGAGCGACATCATTGAATCGGTGCGCCGGCGCTCCCCCCATACGCGCACCGAGGTCATCACCAATGGTGTGGAATGCGCTCGTTTCGGTCGGGACCAAGCGGATGCTGCCGCCAGGGATTTGCTGGGGCCGGAGCCCGGCCCGATTTTTCTCTTCGCCGGCCTCATGGGCGTGGCTCAGGGTTTAGATCAGGTGCTTGACCTCGCCAAATCGTTGCCGCCAGAGGTGCCGGGGCGCTTTGCCCTCGTGGGCGAAGGCACCGAGCGCGGGCGGTTGGAGCAACGCATCAAAGCGGAATCAATCCACCGCGTCCAGATTCTGGGGCCACAACCACGCGAACGCATCCCCGCCCTGCTCGCGGCGTCCGATGCGGCCGTCATTACCCTGGGCATGTCAATCCCCGGCGCGGTGCCCAGCAAGATTTATGAGGCCATGGCTTCCGGGCTGCCCATCCTTATGATCGCGGACGGGGAAGCCGCCCGCCGGGTCAAAGAGGCCGGCTGCGGTTTCACCCTGCCACCGGGAGACCGCGAAGCAGCGAAGCTCGCATTTTGTCAACTCGCCCGCGACCCGGACCTGCGTTCGCGTTTGGGGAATTCGGGCCGGATTGCCGCGGAAACCATTTACAGTCGCGGCGCCATCGCGAAGCGATTGGATTTCTTTTTGCGTTCGGCTCTGGGAAAATGAACTCGGAGTGGGAACCAGAAGCCCGGCAAGTCCGGGCGCATTGCCATAGGCTCAACGCCCATCCTCATTTGGCCATTCAAAGAAAAATATGACCCGTAGCATCGCTTGTATCGTCGGCGCTCGACCCAATTTTGTAAAAATGGGACCCATTTTGTCCGCGCTCCAGAAATTGGCGCCCGACCTGCAACCGCTGTTGGTCCACACCGGACAACATTACGACAGCGTCATGAGCGATTTGTTTTTCTCCCAACTGGGCTTGCCGGCGCCGGCGGCTCATCTCGAGGTGGGCTCGGGCGCGCAGGGAGAGCAAACGGCGAAGGTGCTCTCCCGCTATGAAGCCTGGTTGTTAAGCTGCTCGCCGCGGCCAGTGGCAACGGTGGTGGTCGGGGACGTCAATTCAACGGTGGCCTGCGCGTTGGCCTCGGTAAAGCTCGGGATCCCGGTAGTCCATGTTGAGGCCGGCCTGCGAAGTTTTGATCGAACGATGCCGGAAGAAATCAATCGAGTGATCACGGACGCGATTGCCGAGTTGCTCCTGGTGAGTGAGCCAAGTGGGGTGGGTAACCTGCTCCGGGAAGGGCGGCCGGAAACCGCCATTCGCCTGGTCGGAAATGTTATGATTGACGTTTTGTTGGCTCAGTTGCCCACCGCCAAAGCCTTGAATCAAGTTTCGACGCTGGGCTTAATCAAAGGCGGTTTTGTGCTTTGGACCATGCACCGACCTTCCAATGTGGATGATCAGCCGGTGTTGGAAGCGATGGCGCGGGCGATGATTCGGATCTCCGAAGCGCTGCCGGTCGTGTTTCCGGTGCATCCCCGGACCCGGGCGCGTTTGGAATCCAGCGGCCTTTGGACCGAATTGGCGGCGGCTCGTGGCGTAAAATTAACTCCGCCACTGGGATACCTGGAGTGCCTGAGTCTTTCTTCCCAAGCGCGCATTGTCATTACCGATTCCGGCGGACTCCAGGAAGAATCAACCGTACTTGGCATCCCCTGTCTGACGCTGCGCGAGAACACCGAGCGACCCGTTACCGTGACGGAGGGCACGAGCACTTTGACCGGTCAGGATACCGTTTTACTGCAGCGCCTGGTGCTGGACGTGATGGAGGGTCGATACAAGCAAGGGCGGGTCCCGGAACTCTGGGACGGAAAAGCCGGCGAACGAATTGCCCAAGCGCTCATTTCGTTTCTTGGCTGAGCGTGCAGGGCACTCCGATCCCGATGCCTCTGTAAGCCTGTGCCTTTGAGCTGAGACGTAACCATTCAGTAGGACAGGCGTCGCGCCTGTCTCTAACTCTTGATTCCCACCCTTGGTCACGGCATTTCCAACGGCCAACGGGCACCACAAATTGTGAGCAAAGGCTTGGGTGATGGAGACAGGCGCGACGCCTGTCCTACGCACCGGATCACGCCGACCAGCTGTGCCAATACCTGTTTCCGGCTGGCTGGTTGCCCAGCCAGCGACGAGTGTTGTCCGGGTTTCCAAACTGGCTCGAAATGTAATACTTGGATCAAAAATATTTTAACAACGGAAACATTCACTACTCTATAAATTATGAAAATCGCCATTGTTGGGTTGGGTTACGTCGGTTTGCCACTCTGTTTGCAGTTTGCCCGGAATGACGTGGACGTCCTCGGGCTGGACATCGATGACGCCAAGGTTCAGGCCATCAATGCCGGGCGCAGTTACATCGAGCACATCGACGCCGAAACGATTCGCAGCGCGGTCGGGACGGGCCGCTTGACCGCTTCGGCCGATTTCCGACGCGTCCAGGAGGTCGAGGCCATCATCATCTGTGTGCCGACGCCGTTGAACAAGAATCGCGAACCGGATATTTCCTACATCATCAAGACGGGCGAAGCGATCGCGGGCCATTTGCAAAAAGGAACGCTGGTGGTCCTGGAATCCACCACCTATCCGGGCACGACCGATACGGATCTGCGCGCCGTGCTCGAACTGGGCTCCGGCCTCAAGGCGGGCATCGACTTTCACCTCGCCTTTTCGCCCGAACGCGAAGACCCGGGCAATCCGGACAGCAAGGTGGCCAAAATCCCGAAGGTCATTGGCGGATTCACTCCGGCCTGTCTGGCGCGCGCCCAAGCGCTGTACGGGAAAGCCATTCAAACGCTGGTGACGGTTTCTTCCTGTCGCGCCGCCGAAGCAACCAAGCTGCTCGAAAACATCTTTCGCAGCGTCAACATCGCCCTGGTCAATGAACTCAAACAGGTTTATGGCGCCATGGACATTGATGTGTGGGAAGTCATCAACGCGGCGAAGACCAAGCCGTTCGGGTTCATGGCGTTCTATCCCGGACCGGGCTTGGGCGGGCATTGCATCCCGATTGATCCCTTTTACCTCACCTGGAAGGCGCGTGAGTACGGCCAGAATACCCGCTTCATCGAACTCGCCGGCGAGGTCAACACCGCGATGCCAACCTTCGTCCTGCATCGCGTGGCGGATGCGTTGAATACGCGGCAAAAATCCTTGAACGGGAGCCGGGTGCTGATTTTAGGACTGGCCTACAAAGCCAACGTGGATGACGACCGCGAGTCACCGAGTTATCAATTGCTCGAACTGCTCAAACACCAAGGCGCGGACGTGGCCTACTACGATCCCCATGTGCCGGTGATCCGGCCATCGCGGGAACATTCCCATTGGGCGGGGACGAAATCCGTGGCGTGGAATCGGGAAACCATTGCCAGTTTTGATCTGGTGCTGATCTCGACGGCCCACAAGGCGGTGAACTATCAGGAGCTCGCGGATTGGGCGAACGGCATCGTGGACACGCGCAATGCCATGGCGGGATACCAGGTGAGTCCGGGCAAATTGTGGAAAGCCTGACTGCCCTGGGAGCGCCGGCATCTTTGCCGGCAAGTCGCAATTTTTACGCGTGGAATTCGCCGGCAAGGATGCCGGCGCTCCCAGGCGCAATGGTAGTCCCCGTCACTCGCTAAACGCCTGCAACTCGGCGCAGGAAGAACTGGTCGCTTGCGGCTGGTCGCCGCCCGCCGGTTTACCCACGACCCGGATCGCCCAGATTTGGATCGAGCGGGCCAGGGTGCAAGTGACATGCTCGCCCCCTTCCAGCTCCGCAGCATTCTTCATGGTGGTCGCGGGATAATCCGTAATCTCCGCCACCGTCTCCCACTCGCCCGCCTTCGTTCGTCTCACCTGCACTCGTGGTTTACCGGCCGTGGTATCAAACCAGCCGCCGTCGGGCTGCGTCTTGCCGTGCGCAAATAAAACCCGCTTCACCATTACCGGCGCTTCCAACTGCACGGCAAACCAATCTTCCTCCGCCGTCTTGCCGTCCGCAGTCGTCACGAAGGTTTCAAAGTCTTCATCCGTCACCGCACCGAGATGGCCCTCTCCCCCCTCCCGGCCTCCCTCCTCCCCCATCGGCGGCTGGGTGAGATTCCATGATCCGTCCGGGCTCACGATTTGTTCCCCGGAACCGGACCACTCCTCTCCCTTCCCTCTCCTCTCCTTCCGAAGGAGAGGAGAGGGTGGAGTCGAGTGGAGATTTCTTTGTCGCGAATGACTCGCCTGACCGTCCAACAATACGTTGCCGGCGTAAAGGTCGCGCGGTAAGGGCAGCCAAACTTTATAGCGAGCGCCCGTGGTGCCGGCATCGGCAAAGGTCACCAGCCGGATCGACAGCGGCGTGCCCACCCTCAGCCCGGGCAGCGGTTTCCGGGTGACCGCGCGCATGCGAAACACTTGGGCATTGGGCCAGGTCCGAAATTCTTTCGGCGCCGGCTCGGGCGTCACCTGGACCCGGGCGAGTTGCGAACTCGCCACCGCAATTCCGTTCAGTGGGATCGATTCCGTCACCGACGCCACGTCGCGGTTCCTGGCCGGAGTAGATTTCCCCAGCAATGCCTCATCCGCCGCCAGCACGAGGGGGCCGTACATCACCGCCGCTTTCCCTTGGTTGGAATGGTCGCCCACGATGAGGCGCGGCGCCAGTTTCAATCGCAGCGCAATGCGGTCGCCCTTTGCCCATGGCCGCGCAATCACCACGTAACCGGCGGCGTTCCGGGTGACTGGGATTTTCCGGCCGTTGACTTCCAACTTCGCCTCGCGACACCACGCTGGAATCCGCAACTTGACCGAAAATTCTTTTGCCGCCGCCGGTTCGACGTGGAGCTGAATCTCGTCCTGGAACGGATACTTGGTGCGGATGGTCAGGGTGACGGGGGTGAGATCGCGGAGTTGCAATCGGGCGATACCGGAATCGTACAGATTCACGACCACCCCTTCGGCATCGGTGGTCGTGGCGAAGGTGGGAATCAGCGCGATGCCGCGCGGACCACTCGAGAGACAACATTGGCCGTCCAAGTTGGTGGTAAAAGGTTTTCGGCCTTCCAACTGCACGTAGTAACCCCACGCGCCACCATCACACCGCTGCGCGCCGAGGAGTTGATTCAACACGACGTTCTCCAGCTGGTCCGCAAACCGGGCCTCACCCGTGAGGCGCAACAACTGCGCGTTGAATTGCAGCCAGGTGACGGTTACACAGGTTTCCCCCATG
Source organism: Verrucomicrobiota bacterium (assembly GCA_025350905.1). GTDB lineage: Bacteria > Verrucomicrobiota > Verrucomicrobiia > Limisphaerales > JADLHS01 > JADLHS01. The sequence goes on along the minus strand of JANXWY010000043.1, from coordinate 3,242 downwards.
ATGTTGTTGTTCGGCAAATCGAAGTCGTCATGAAAGATTTCCCAGTAGCTGGCAGCGCCGGTGAGGTAAAGGCGATGCGTCACAATGTCCTGCCAGGCATTCAGGCAAGCCGTCAAGATTTGAGGGTCGCCGGTGGTCCGATAGTATTCGAGGGCCCCGTTGAGGCAGGAGATCATTTCGTAGGCTTTGCCGTTGGCGATCTTGTCCACCCGTTGGGTCGCCAGCAACGTGGAGATAATTTTGGGTCCGTTCGGTTGCTCCCAGGCGCGTAAAATATATTTGCAGAATTCGAGGTAACGCGGCTCGCCCGTCAGGCGATAAAGCAGCACCATCGGTTCGAGGACGCTGGTCGGCGCCATGCCAACTTGGGGACCGGCTTGGATGAGATCGCGTTTCCCGGGGGCTTCGCCAAAGGTCTGGCACAACAGATCCGCCATGCGACGGCAGGCCGGCAGCGGGGCAGAGTTGCCGGTGTAACGCACGTAGGTGAGCAAGCCGAGCAGATTGTATTTGTGCGCCCAGACATCCCACGATTTCCAGCGATTACTTTCCGCGTACGTCCCCAAGTAGCCGTCGTCCAGCTGGCATTTGACCAACTCGGCCGCGATATAATCGAGTTTCTCGCGGAGGGCCGGATCCCCGGTATTGGCCCAGGCAAGTGTGGCCGCGTGCAACCATTTCCCGACGTGCTCGCCATCCCACGACTGGCGCCCGGGACGATGGCGATAGCCTTCCAACAATCGCCCGGCATCGAGCTTGACCAAACGATTGGCTTCGTTGCCTTGGATGCGCTGACCAATCCAGCCGGTCAATCGCACCCGATCCGGCACCTGAAAATCCTGACGGTCCAGCACGGCCGGAGGGACCTTTTCCGCAACCGGGGCGATCTCGACCGCCGACAGCGTCACCATACCCAACATGGCGACCGCCAATGTGAGGATGGTCGCCGGCAGGTTCACGCGAAGGCGAGATCGGTTCATACGAAAATTAACGCCGAAAGAAATAACGGAGTGCCGCTCGGCGCGAAAGCGAAAACCCCCGCCGCGTGGATTGGGGGGCGCGAGGGAAATTGGGTGCGGTAGTGGAAAGCGGAACGCCGACTTCAGGCGGCCGGGACCGAGGCCGCGTCCCGGGCGCAGACCGAGCCCGGACGCCCTACGGTTTCGCTCCCCCACTTATCGAAATGCGCCTCGTGCCGAATTGCCCGGGCACTTCGAAATAGCGGAGACTTTGGTCGCGGTTAAATCCGGCCGCAGATCGCGCTGCTCCACTCAATTCCACCTGGCGCGCTGGCGTCAGGTTTTATTCGTCACGGCCGGCGAGCGCTTCGTCACCCCGGGTTAGCGGCTGGTCACTTCTCCGTTTCCAACTTCCGCATTCAACCGTAGAAAAGACCGCGAAGTATGAATCAAAAGCCCCATGGGTTCGGGCGGGTCAAGCAGTCGACCATGGATGAAAAAAAATCCGCGGCGCCCGGGTGGCAAGCCCCAAAGCTAGGCAAACGCCAAGCGTGAAAGGAAACATGACGGAAGCAATCTTGAAACCGCGTCGTACGCGCCCGGGACACCAGCACCAAACGTGGACCGTTCGCTTCGTCGTATCCGGCGTCGCCCTGCTGTTGTTCCTGGCGCTGGCGGCCTGCGCCGTGAATCGCCTGCAACCGCCGGTACCGGGTCGTCCCCGCGGGGCCGTCGCACGCGCGAATTGGTACCTCCGCCATGGTCAGTTGCAGGCAGATGCCCATACCTTCGTTGCCGCGCTGCATTACCTGCTGCAAACCGATGGCGAAACGCCGGCCGCCACCAACTTTGCGAACCTGCCCGTGGCGGGCACCGCGCGCCCGGCCTCACCCAAATCCTGAAGTCGAAACTCGCCAATCGGAATCGCGCCGGGGAACGCGGCCCACCGGGCCACGGACACGCGGAAATCCGAACGACCTACCCGCTCGTTTCGAGGTGTGGTGCATGGATGCTCCCTTTCCCTGCCCTTCGGAAAGGATTTTCCAATCTTCGGAGGGACGAGTTCCACGAGTCCCTAACTTCCCTACGGGTGCCGCTTGACACCACCCCCGTTCGGAGTTCCGCCTTCAGGCGGTTCCGCCAGATTTCCACACCGAGCCGCGTAAACGCGGAACTCCGAACGAAAAGCCCGTTGGTTTCAGGCCGAGGGCTCAGCTGTGGGCCGCGGCGGCGGCCACGTTGAAGAGGACTGGCCACCGCTAGCCCCGCGGGTTAAAATCTGGCACACGCATGAGCGCAAACTCCTGGATCGTCAAACACCGGCGGGGCATCGGCCTGTACCTCGGAGTGTGGGTGGCCTTGACGGTGTTCGCCGCGGTCGAGATTTTCATCGCCCAACAGACGTGGGACAAACCCATCACCTGGACGCTTGCCTTTCGCCGCTCGTACAAGGAGATGCTTGCGTACGCCGTCTGCACGCTGGCGGTCCTTTGGCTCTGCGGGCGGGTCCGCCACGAAGCCGGGCGGCGCGGGCGTTGGTTCTTGGTAAATCTGCTGGGGGCGCTGGTGTTCGCCGTGAGCCATCTCGCCCTGGTTTCGTGGTTCGAAGCCGGCGAGCGTTCGGTGCAGACCGGTGAGATCCTCACCTTCCAGTACCTGTTCCAAAAGCTGCTGGTCACGTACACGCTTTCGAATATTTTCAAATACTGGGTCATCGTCCTGGGCTATCTCGGCTGGCACTACTACCAGGCCTACCGCGAACGCGAACGCCAGGCCGGCGCGCTCACCACCGAACTGGTGCAAGCCCGCTTGCAAGCGCTGCGCATGCAAATCAATCCGCACTTCCTGTTCAACACCCTCAATACCATTTCGGCGCTGATCCACGAACGGCCCGAAGCCGCCGACCGCATGGTGGTGCGGTTGAGCGAACTCCTCCGCCGCACGCTCGATCGCGGCGATGTGCACGAAGTCCCCCTGCGTGCGGAACTGGACTTCCTCCGAGGCTATCTTGAAATCGAGCAGATGCGGTTCCCCGAGCGGCTCACCGTCACGTTCGACATCGAGCCCGCGACGCAGGACCTCTTGGTGCCGCAATTGATTCTGCAACCACTCGCCGAGAACGCACTACGCCACGGCATCATGCCGCGCGAGGAAGGTGGCCGGATCGAAATCAGCGCCCGGATCGTGACGGGCCCCCAACTCGAATTGATGGTCCGTGACAACGGAAACGGCCTGCCCGCCGCCACCAGCCCCCCGGGCCGCGAAGGCATCGGCTTGCGCAAC
>JANXWY010000487.1 GCA_025350905.1 Verrucomicrobiota bacterium | reverse complement strand
TTTGGCGGCAAACTCGGCGTGCGTGAAACTGGTCTGGTGGGTCATGCAACACAGACGAGAAAATCAGCCTCCTCGTTCAAAAGAAATCCATGCGGATTAAATCAGCGTTTCCTTAGCTTCACCAGCCCGATGCCGCCCGGCACACTCTGCGCCTCGGTGTGCGCGCAAGCCAGCACGCGCGCGGCCGCCTCGACAGCGCTGAAAAAACCAAAACTGCGCGCGACAAAACCCACGTCATTATCAATGGTCTTTGGCACGCCGACCACCGCGAGTGCGTGACCGCGGCGCCGGGCTTCTCGGTAAAAGTCATGCGCGCCGCGCTGGGTGCCGTCCCCGCCAATGGTGAAGAGGACGTTCACTCCGCGTGCGATCAGATTATCCACGGCCGGGCCGACCTCCACGGGACCCCGCGAGGTGCCGAGCACCGTGCCACCCTTTTGATGAATATCATCCACGAACGCGGGCGTCAGCTTTATCGGCTCCGTCCCGAGCTTCGGATCCAGCCCACGGTAACCGCCGCGAAAGCCGAGCACTTCCGGGACGCCATAACCGAAGTGCAATTCGCGCACCAGCGAGCGGACGACATTGTTCAGGCCCGGGCACAAGCCGCCACACGTTACAATGCCGGCCCGCGTGTGCTGCGCGTCGAAAAAGAGCTTCGCGCGCGGACCGGCGAGTTCGAATTGCAGTCCTGGGGCGGCGCCGACTTCGATATGCTCCGGGATGCGGAGGTCGTCTTGGACCGTGTGGCTCTGAGTGGAGGCGAAGCGCGGTTCGCCTAGCGTGGCGGTGTTCATGGGAGCGCGGCGGACAGGTGGGTTGGTTTGGTTCGCATTGGAAACGTCAAGTCGGGGTCGCTTTTTGAAAAGCGTCCACCGCGTCAGCGACGGAAGTGAGCCGGTTGATCCCGCCGAGTTTCACCTCCACTCCTTCGTGGCGCAGGCGATCGCGTACGGCGGAGCGCGCCTCCACCGCCTGGACGCGAATGCCGGCAGTGGTGAGCTCGCCGGCGAGTCCCGCGAGCATGTGCGCGCTGTGCATGTCTACATAGGCCGCGGCGGAAAGGTCCAGCACCACGAGCTTCGGCGGCGGGACTTCGGCCCGCACCCGATCCGCAATCGTGTCGCGCACGTGATCCATGTTGAAATAGAGCAGGCTCGACTCGGGGCGGAAGATCAGCACCCCGGGAATCAATTCGTTGTCCGGATGCCGCTCGCGATCGGAGAATCGCCGCGAGCCCGCGATGCGACCGAGAAAGGCGACGTGCGGCCGCGATGCGCGCCGGATCAGGAGGACCAGGGAGATGATCGCGCCGATCAGCACCCCTTTCAGCAAGCCCAAACTTAATACCCCCACGAAGGCGCTGACGGCCACGATATACTCGGTCCGGTTGGTGTGACGAAGCTTCTGCAGGTTGGAAAGCTGGAACAACCCGGTGACGGCCACCAATACGATCGCCGCCAACACGGGCTGGGGTAGCGCGGCCAGCAAGTGCGAGAAGAACAGCACCACCACCAGAATGATTCCCGCCGCAATGGCGCCGGACAGCGGCGTCTTGGCGCCCGCACCTTCGTTGACGAGCGATTGCGACATGCCCCCGCTGACCGGGAAGGCGCGGCCCAAACCGGCGGCGAGATTGGCCGCGGCGAGCGCGAGGAATTCCTGGTTCGCGTCGAGTCGCCCCCCGTACTTGGCGGTGAACGTGCGACCGATCGCGGCCGTCTCCACGGCGGCGAGCAGGAAACACGCGATCGCCAGCGGCAGCAGCTCGTTCAAATCCGCCCAGTGAAGCGCCGGCAAAGCCAGGGTCGGCAGTCCTTGTGGCACTTCCCCCAGCAACTTTACCCCGCGCGCTTCGAGGCCGAGCAGGCCCGAAGCCACAATGCCGCCGACCACCACGAACAGCGCGACGGGTTGGTGCTTGAGAAAAAACTTTCCGAGCACCAGCACGGTCAGCGCAACGCTTCCAATCGCAAGTGAAGTGGGGTTGAGCTCCCCCAGGTGCTTCAGAAAACTACCGCTGTTCTCCCAGAAGTTGCCGTGCGCCCCGTGAATGCCAATCAATTTGGGCAACTGGGTGCTCGCGAGGAACAGGGCCACGCCGCACTTGAACCCAACCATTACGCTCTCGGAGATGAAATTGACGATCGCACCCGCCTTGGCCAACCACGCGACAACTGCGATCAGCGCTACGAGCAACGCGGTACCGGCGGCGAGCGCGCCGAACCGCGCCGAGTCACCACCGGCAATTCCGCCCAGCGAGGCGCCCACGAGCAGCGAGATGGCGGAGGTGACCGTGATGGCCGTGTGCCGCGAGCTGCAGAACAGCCAGAACACCAGTCCGCCAAACAGGCACGCGTAGAGTCCCGCCTCGGGCGGCAGGTTGGCGAGCGACGCGTCGCCCAATCCAGCCGGCAGCAGGTAGGCCGCGAGCGTGATGCCGGCGACCAGGTCCCCCTGTAGCCAGGTTCGGTCGTAAGTTCGCAGCCACGCGAGGGCGGGCATGGGGATGTTCATAGCGTTTGCTTTCAATGACCCCGACTAGAAATGCAGCTGCACTCCAGTCAGGTGCGTCCAACCGTGGAAGCAGTCATGCGCGGCGGCATGAAACACCACGACCAAGAACAGCCCGCCGGCTGCCAGGCTACGCCCAACGCTCAGCCCTGTCGCCGACGACGATCCCCCCGGTAAGGTCATCGCGCTGCGATGACCCCGCGCGGTATCAGGCGCGGAACGGTTACTTGCATTCGCACGATTCTGTACCATGCCAATCGCCCGCTGGACGCGGGCGAGGTCATCGCAGCGCGATGACCCTACCCCGATGGCCCTAACTCTCATTGCGCTTCCCTCGCCGCCGCGGTGTTGACCGTGACGTCCGTGCGGCCGGCGGCGGACCATTCGGCAACGAGCCGGTAGCCGACCGCCAGCAGCGTGGGGCCAATGAACACACCGATAAAACCGAACGTGAGCGCGCCGCCGATGACGCCGAAGAAGATCAACAGGAACGGCATGGCGCTGCCCTGACTGATGAGCCACGGCTTGACCACATTATCCACGCTGCTCACCCCGATGCCCCAGATCAGCATGAAGATGCCCCAACCGGTGGCGCCTTGATGGAACAACCACAGCGCCGACGGCAACCAGATCAAGGGAGGACCGACCGGCACCACCGAGAGGAAGAACGTCAGCAATGCCAGCACGCCCGCCCCCGGTACGCCCGCGATGAGAAAACCGATGCCCGCCATCACCGCCTGCACCAAAGCCGTGCCCAGGATTCCATAAACCACGCCCCGCACCGTGTTGCCGGCCACCTCGAGCAAATGCTGGCCGCGTTCGCCGGCGATCCGCACCACGGCGGCGCGCAAGCGTTCCGCCGCCTTGCCGCCGTCGCGGAAGAAAAAGAACGCAATCAGAATGCTGAGCGCCAGTTCGATCAGGCCACGTCCCAAAGCGAGGCCGCCCCGGAGCAACCAACCGCTCACTGGTTCGAGGAACCGCTTGGCCGTCGCCAACAGCTTGGAGCTGTCCGCGGCGAGGCTTTCCCAATAGTCAGTCGCCTGCCGACCAACCCCCGGCACCTTGATCAACCATTTGGGCGGCGCCGGCGGTCCTTCATCCACCCAGTGCTGCGTGGCCGTCGTGAGTTCCTTGATGTTCTCCCCCAAGGTCGCGCCGATGATGACGAACGGGAGCAGGATCACGCAAATCATCGCCAGCGCCATCAGTGACGCGGCGAGCGTGCGCCGTCCGCCGAGCAGCTTGACCAGCCGGCGATACAGCGGCCAACTCGAAGCACTCAGCACCACCGCCCACAGCAACGCCGAAACGAACGGCAGCAGCACCAGCAGGCAGCCGCCCAGCAGCAGCGCGAGGATAATCCAGCCGAGGTTCTGTTCGAGTTTAGAGCGAAGTGGGTTCATCGGTCCGGTTCCTTTCGGCGCTCCCGTTTGCCCCTGTTCGTTGCACCTGTGGTCGGTTTCGGCTCTGCCGGCTTCGCGAGCTCAACCGCCGCGGCGGCTTTGCCGAGTTCGAGCACCTGCCCCGCCGTGGTGGTTGCGAACAGGTGCAGAGTGCGGGCGATGACACCGGTCCAGCCGGTCTGGTGGTTCGCCCCCAGCCCGGCCCCAGTGTCGCCGTGGAAGTATTCGTAGAACTGGAGATAGTCGCACCAGTGCGGATCTTCCTGGAGCTTCTTCGCGCCACCGTTCACCGGCCGGTTTCCGTCCTTCCCCTTGCGGAACAGGCAAGCGAGGCGATTCGAGATTTCCTCGGCAATTTGATAGAGGTTCAACTGCTGGCCGGAGCCGGTCGGACATTCCACTGTGAACGCGTCGCCGTAGAAGGCGTAGTATTGCAGGAGGGCGCGAATGATCAGCGCATTCACGGGCATCCAGATCGGGCCGCGCCAGTTCGAGTTGCCGCCGAACATGCCCGTATCGGATTCACCCGGGACGTAGGGCACGCGATAATCCTGCCCTCCCACGTTGAACACGTAAGGATGCTCCGCGTGGTGGCGCGAGAGGGAACGAATGCCGAACGCGCTGAGGAATTCATTCTCGTCCAGCATCCGGGCCAGCACGCGCCGGAGCTTGGTTTCGTCGAGGATCGCCCCGAGCCGACGGTCGGAACATCCGGGCTGCGTCGGATCGTGAATGAAGGTTTTCAATTCCGGGCGGGCACCGATGAAGCCCTGAAACTTATTCATGATCTCGGGATACTTTTTTTGGAACTCACCATCAAAAACAGCGACGGCGCACAAGGGCAGCAGACCCACCATGGAACGAACCTTCAGGCGCTGGGCCTGGCCATTCGGTAATTGTAGCACGTCGTAGAAGAAGCCGTCCTCCTCGTCCCACATGCCGGTGTTGCCGCCCGCGTGAATGGTCGCCGAGGCAATCGAGACGAAGTGCTGAACGAACTTCAGCACCATGTCCGCGTAGGTCGCGTCGTGCAAGGCTAGTTCGATGGCGATCTCGAGCATGTTCAGGCTGAAGAGCGCCATCCACGCCGTGCCGTCGGCCTGTTCCAAGTACCCACCGGTCGGGAGCGGTGAGCTGCGGTCGAAGACGCCGATGTTGTCCAGGCCTAGGAATCCGCCCTCGAAGGTGTTCTTGCCCGAACGATCCTTGCGATTGAGCCACCAGGTAAAGTTGAGCAACAGCTTCTGAAAACAGCGCTGCAGCCACTCAACGTCTCCCTGGCCGGTGCGCACCTTTTCCAGGCGGTAGGTGAAGATGGTGGCCCAAGGATGCACGGGCGGATTCACGTCGCCGAAATTCCATTCATAGGCGGGGATCTGCCCATTCGGGTGCAGGTAATTTTCACTCAACATCAAATTGAGCTGCTGCTTGCCGAAATCCACATCCACCAGCGTGAGTGGCAGGACATGGAAGGCGAGGTCCCACGCGGCGTACCAGGGATACTCCCATTTGTCCGGCATCGAGATGACGTCGGCATTGTACATGTGGTGCCACTGCGCATTGCGCGGCGCCGGCTTGGCCGACGGCCGGTACGGATCGTTGCCGCGCTCTTCGAGCCAGCGGTTCACGTCGTAATAGAAGAACTGTTTGGACCACAGCATCCCGGCAAGGGCCTGGCGCATGACGTTGGTGGCGTCGGCATCGAGCGAGCGCGGGATGACACCGGCGTAGAATTCATCCACTTCCTGGCGGCGCGACTGCATGACCTCATCGAAATGGTTGCCGAACGCGCCACTGCCTTTCCCGTAATGCTTCTCCAAGTCCCCCGGCGCAACGGCCGTCAGCCGCAATCGAACGCTTTCGCACTTTCCGGCCGGGATGGTCAGGCGATAATGCGCTGCGGCCTTCGTGCCGGTCTGCGCCGGATTCACTGCGTCGGTTTGCCCGTTGACCACAAAGTTGTTGATGCCGTCCTTGACGAAGGGGGTCCGATTCTGGCCATCGAACAGCTGCTTCGCGTTGGTTTCGTTTTCGGTGAAAAGCAATGACGCCGGGCCGTCACAATAGAAATGGCGTTCGACCAAGTCGGCATCGGTCGCCTTCACGGTCGTGGATTTGCCACGGGCGACTTCCAGCAGCGGTCGCGGGTTGTCCCGGCCCCATGACCAGCGATTGCGGAACCAGAGCGTTGGCAGCAAGTGGATCTCGGCGGATTCCGGGCCGCGATTGTGGACGCTGATTTGAACCAGGATATCCTCGGGCGATTCCTTCGCATACTCCACGAACACGTCGAAATAACGGTCCGCGTCGAAAACGCCGGTGTCGATCAACTCGTACTCGAACTCCTGCCGGCTGCGCCCGTGATTGGTATCGACCAGATTATCGTACGGGAAAGCAGCTTGCGGGTACTTGTAGAGGTACTTCATGTAGGAGTGAGTCGGCGTGCTGTCGAGGTAGTAATAGTACTCCTTGACGTCTTCGCCGTGATTCCCCTCGCTGTTGGTCAACCCGAAGAGTCGCTCCTTGAGAATCGGGTCCCGGCCGTTCCACAGCGCGAGGGCAAAGCAAAGGCGCTGTTTGTCGTCGCAGATGCCGGCCAAGCCGTCCTCGCCCCAGTGGTAGGCGCGGGAACGGGCATGGTCATGCGTGAAATAATTCCAGGCGTCGCCGTTCTCACTGTAATCCTCGCGCACGGTGCCCCATTGTCGCTCGCTCAGGTAGGGCCCCCATTTCTTCCAGTGAACCTGTTGCTCGCGAACTGCCTCAAGTCTGATCTGTTCCGTGGTTTTCATGGCGGGGTCAGTGCGGGAACCTGTCGGCTGATTTCTTTGGTTTACACTTTTATTGTGCCGGGATGGTGATGAGCGGCAGCTTTTCGGGGCTGCCGGTTTCGGCCAGCGTGAAGAAAAACATGACGGCCGTGAGTGCGCGCTTGGTGCGCAAGTCGCCGTCGTCAATCCAGAACCAGTAGTCGCGATAGCGCACGGCGGCGTACGCGTTCGCGGGCTTGGCCTTGCCGCTGTGAATGCGGACGGGATCCTGCGGATGATCCGCGGCCGCGTTTTCAAACGCCGGCACGGCGCTGTGATCCGTCAGGTGGGCCTCGGGTACTACCAGGTAGCTCGCGAAGGCTTGCATGATTTGTAGCATGGAACGGCTGTTCACGGTGAGCTCCGTGTCCGCCCCGCGCACCGGCGAATAGCTGAGCGTGAATTTCTGTGCTTCCGTGTCCAGCTTGAGCAATCGCCGGACTTCCGCACCTTTTTCAGTAATGTCGGGGGACAGGCCGTCACGCCGGAAAAAGATCACCCCCGTTGAACCTTTGACCTTGTCCTCCTCGACCCGCATCCCAAACGCCCCGGCGGTCTGCACTTCCCGGATCAGGTCCAACACGCGGATAAAATCCGGGTCCGCTTCTCGAACCGCGCCGCCAGTGGTCGAGCGGTTGCGCACGCCATTGAGCGATTCGACGGTCAGCCCCAGGACGAAGTCCGCCGCGTAACCGGTCTGTAGCATGAAGAAAATATTCTTCGGATCAATCGGCGTGATCAGCCCGCGTAGGAATTTTTCCCCGGTCATTGGTACGTAGGTGATGGTGGGCCGGTCGGTGTAGATGGCTTGCCCACCGACCGACGCATAGTTGCCTTGGATCGCCTGTTCCGAAGAGAGCGTGCCATTAACGCTGACACCCGTTTGCATGGAGTAGCCGGCGACAATGGAGGCCACGTCCACGAAAACGGGCAGATCCATGTAGCGCAGCTTGACGATATTGAGGAGCGTCTGCTGTTTCCAGGAATCCGCGATGGCCGTGCTGTAGTCGAAACGGTCCACGGACACGGTTTTCGGCCCAAGGTGCGCGCAGCCGCCGACGAGCAGCAGGACCGCGACAAGGAGGAGGGATTGGAAATTACTTCCGGCGCAAGCGGAGGGGCAGGCTGATTTCATTTTAAGATTCCCTCTGGAATAATCCGGGTTTGAGTTGTTTCCCGTCTGGAGCAAACCGGTGTCATGGCTCATCTCCGTCCGCCCCCGCCGCCCCCGCGAAACGCCGGCCGCGGCGTGGATGGGATCGAGGGTGTTACTCTGGGGCTCGAGGTGGGCGGCTTCGCGATCGGTTGCTCCGGGCGCACCGGTCGATCGGGTCGATCCGGTCGGTTGGGTGGCGGAAGATCGATATCGTAGTCGTGATCATGATACCCGCCGTAATACCAAGGGTCGTAGAACCCCACTCCATAATAAACCCCGACACTCGCATTGGAATGGCCGCCGTCGGTGCTTTCGCAACCAATGACGATCGCAAGCGCAATGCTCATCGCGGCGAAACTAACTGAATGTTTCAGCGTGCTCATGGATTCCGGCCTCCTTTTGCCGACTCCGCGCTCCATTCCAAAAGCCCAATGGCGGCGCCCGTCGGATCCGCGATCAATGCCACCTTGCCGTCGAAGAGTTCGGGCTTGGGCTCAACCAGTCCCTTGCCGCCGAGCTGCTTCGCTTTCGTCAGTGACTCGCCGACATTCCGCACCCGCACAAACGGGAGCCAGGTGGGACGCACTTTTTCGTCCTCCGTTCGGAGCGTGCGCACGGTGGCGCGCGCATAGCCCTCGCTCGCCAGGACGTAATCGCTCAACTTGTTCGAAGTGGTGTTTTCAATAATTTCATAGCCACCAACGCCCCGATAGAATTCCGCGGCCTTGCGCCCGTCGCGGCTCAGCAGTTGGAGCCAAATCCAGTCGCCGGGCTCGGCCAGAAAATCCGCCGGGTCCCCGGCACTGGATTTGACGACCCCAAACAACGCGCCCTCGGTGTCGGCAAAGACCGCCTGCTCGCCGCGTTTGGGCATTTTCTGCGGTGCCGCCAGCACGCGTCCGCCCGCCTTCGTCACGGCCGCCTGGGCCTTCTCAACATTGGCAACCGAGAGGTAGCCCAGCCACCGCGGTTTGGCATTTTGATCCGCTGGCCGCGGCCGTTGAAACATGCCGCACAAGGGTCGGTCGTCATTCCTCCCAATGAAGTAGCCGCCGTAGTCGTTAAATTTCCAACCGAACAGCGCGGTGTAGAATTTTTGGGCCGTGAGCATGTCGTCGGTGACGAGGTCGGCCCAGACGAATTTGCCCGGTAGCCGAGGGCTGCCGGGCACCGTAGTCAACGGAGGCAGCGCCGGCGCCTCCGCGGCGAAGTTTTGTGTGGTCCAGAGCAGCACGGCGTTGATCACCAGCGGCAGCCAGGCGCGGCCACAGAAACGCCGGCCACGAACCTTGCAGAATTGTGATGGTATCATGTTTGATCGTCAGGTGGGGTTAGGATAATCCACGAATCGCTTCGCCGGTACCGCCAGCGCCCTCGGCACTTCGATGCAGGCGAGGACCATGTTTTCACCGCCGCCCGTTTTCGTCGGGCGGGCTGGGTCGGATCGCCCGCGATCAGCCAGTGCTCGCGCCGACCCATTAAACCAATGGTCGCAGTCGTTTAGACTCATTTCACTTGGCATGCGAGGACAACGCTTTTTCCATTTTGTTCATTTCCTGGAGTGCGGACTTGATCGCCCGGTCGACATACTGATGATTCCAATTGGCGCTTTTGACCGTGCTCTTGATCGCCTTCACTCCTCCGGGGGTCACGTCCGTGGCGAGCGCCTTCTGGATGTCGGTCAGGTCCGAGAGGAATGGTTTGAATTTCTCACCCGCCAACTTGAGGGACGCCTCGACTTTGCCGTAACTTGTCTGGACCGTGTCCAACCGCTTCTGCGATTTTTTCCGCAAGGATTGGTTGGCAATGCCATTGACCGTGGCTTGCCAATCTTGGAAGTACCTCCGACCATCGCCGGCCATCCATTGGATGCGCGTCTTCGTCCAACCTGCAGCCGCCTCCGTCTTGCTTACCTCCGCGCAATACGCGTTGTAGGCGGGCCGGAGGTCGCCTTTGGTCTGCTTGGTTAGCGCGTTGATAGCCGCGAGCGTAGCTTTCAGCTGCGCGTCGGTCCGGCTGGCTTCGAGGTGAGCCTCCTTGATGCTGTTGGCGAGTTGTTCCTGGCTGGCCTGCGTGGCGGAAGCCAACAGGGTCGCAAGGCCGATGATTAACAAGGATTTGATTTTCATATTATGCCTTCGGGATTGCTGTCTCAGGTTCTGTTTTTTTCGTTACCACGCCCCGACGCTGGGCTTCCCGCGGTCGGAACGGTGGTAAATCTTTTGCCTCACCGGCCATCGAGCGACCGAGTCCGGCGAGCATTGGCGGCATTTCCAATCACCGCCCGGATTGGATTCCTTTCGCCGGTTCGATTGGTTCATGGAACAGGCGATTTCAATATTTTTCGGCCACAAACTTCCTGCCTTTCAACGTGGCCTCGTCGTCGTAGGCGTGCTTCATCGAACGCTTGGGAAGCTTGACCTGCTCGCGCGGCACTTTCTTGTACGGCACCAGGCTCAGAATGTGGTGGATGCAGTTGAGGCGGGCGCGCTTTTTGTCGTCCGAGCGCAGGATGAACCAGGGCGCGTGCTTCGTATCCGTGGCCTTGAACATCAGGTCGCGGGCGCGCGAGTACTCGAACCACTTGGTGCGCGATGGCAGGTCCATCGGGCTGAGTTTCCATTGGCGCAGCGGATCCTTCATCCGCGCTTCGAACCGGCGCTTTTGTTCCTGGTCGCTGGACTCCAGCCAGATTTTGATGAGCTGGATGCCGCCGGCCACCAGGTATTTCTCCAGCTCCGGGCAGTTCTCGAGGAAACCGGTGTGCTGTTCTTTCGTGCAAAAGCCCATCACATATTCGACGCCGAGGCGGTTGTACCAACTCCGGTCAAAGATCACAATCTCGCCCTTGGCCGGGAAATGCTGCATGTAGCGCTGCATGTACAACTGCGACTTCTCCCGATCGGACGGCGCCGGCAGGGCCACGACGCGGAACACACGGGGGCTAACCCGCTCGGTCAGCGCCCGGATGGTGCCGCCCTTACCAGCGGCATCGCGGCCCTCAAAGACGATGATCACGCGCAGGCCTTTGTATTTGACCCATTCCTGGAGGTGACACAGCTCGCCCTGGAGTTTGCGCAACTCCTTCAGGTATTTCTTGCCCTTCAGCTTTTCGGAGTGGTCGGAGTTGGGTTTGTCTTTCTTGCTCATAACTTCATCAGGGTTAGGGATTTGTTAGCTTACGCATGCGTGACCGAGGGGCCGAGTTGCCTCAACCCAATTGGGATCGGCGGAGAAGGTTTATTTTTGAGATTCATCGTGCGCGCCGTTTGCGATTCTTGCGGAAATTCACCGAGCGGCAACTCACTCGTTCCGCTTTCCGCGTGGCTATGATTCGTTGCCGGGCTGAGCTTCCGGGATTGAAGGAGCTGCTGGCACCGTGGGCTCGGGTGCCGGAGGCGGGGCGGATGGAACCGCGGGGAGCAGCGGCCGGGCTGACACCGGTTTTTGCTTGGCGGCAGCGATGGCGCGCTTGGCCACTGGCTTCGGCCTTGGTTTGGCAGAGGCAGGTTTCCTAGCCGCGACGTGGCTACCGGCGATGGCGAGTTTCGCTTCGGCTACGGCCAGCGCTTTCCGGGCGTCGGCCAAATCCGCCTTCGCTTGTTTAGCCTGTTTGCGGGCGCGCCGGGCCATGAGCTTTACCTCTTTGCGCCGACGCTTGGCTGCCCGCGCCTGTTGTTTGGACGTTTGCCATCGGCTTTCCGCCGCGACCACGCGGAGGCGGGCCGCTTGCACCGCGCCGGCCAGTTTTTGCGAATCGGGGTTCATGTTTGACGTTTTCATAATTATCATTCGCAAGCTGGGCGGGCCGGTTGGCCAACCCCTATTTTTGAACCATCGAGTTTTCTGTCTGCCAACCACCACCGAGGGCGCGGTAAAGTTGGACCACGGAGAGCAATTCACTAAGCCGGGCCTGGGCCAGGACTAATTCAGCGGTGAACAGCTCTTGTTCGTTGTAGAGCACTTCCAGATAACTGGTCACTCCGCCGTCGTAGCGAATGTTGGCCAGCTCGGCGGCCTCGCGGTTGGCCTGCGTGCGCTGCTCCTGCCGGACTGCAAATTCGCGCGTGCGCTGGTAGGCGATGAGGCCGTCGGATACTTCGCGGAAAGCGTTTTGCACGGTCTTCTGATAGGTGGCCAAGGCTTCTTCGTATTGCGCCTGGGTAATTTTCAAGTTGGCCCGCAAGCGACCACCCGTGAACAATGGCACGGTCACCGCGGGGCCGAACTGCCAGGTCCGCGACGCCGGGGCGAACAGGTCGGAAAATGCCACGCTCTGAAAGCCATAAAAGCCGGTCAAAGTGAGCTGCGGATAGAAAGCCGCTTTGGCCTGGCCGATGTTCGCGTTCGCGGCGACCAACTCTTGTTCCGCGAATTGGAGGTCGGGGCGGCGCTCCAACAAGGATGACGGCAAACCCGCGGGGACTTCCGCGCGGACTTGCTGATTGACGAATCCCGCCCCGCGCTGAATCGAGCCGGGATTGCGGCCGAGCAGAATGCACAGAAAGTTTTCCTGCTGCTCGCGCTGGCGCTGGATATCCACGATGCTGGCCTCGGCCCCATAGACGAGAATCTTCGCCTGGGCGACGTCCTGCATCGCGGCCACGCCGCCTTGCTCGCGGGCTTCGGTCAGCCCGAGCGAATTCGTACGAACCTGATAGGTGCGCTGGGCGATTTCCAGTTCATAATCAAGTTCCAGCAGCGCGAGATAGGCCGCGGCTACTTGCGCCACGAGCGTCTGCCGCACGGCACGCTGCGCATCTTCCGTGGCGAGGTAACGGGCCCGCGCCGCCTCATTGGCGCGACGAATCTTGCCCCACAGGTCAACCTCATAGGCCGACATGCCCGCAAAAACGTCACCATAGTTCTGCTGCGGATTCGCTCCGGACGGGATTGGACTCGGGCCGTTTTGTGAGGCCCGGCTGGTGACAAGGTCGCCGCCGGCGGAGAGGTTGGGGAAGAACTGCGAGCGGGCAACTTGCAACGACGCTTGGGCCTGCAGCACGCGCGCCGCGATGATCTTGATGTCCCAGTTGTTCGTAAGCGCGTCGCCGATGTAAGCCGACAGCTGCGGATCCTGAAACACCGCCCACCAGCCAAGGTCCGCGAACGTGTTCGTGCCGACCGAAGCGTTGGTGTCTGAGGCGGCAGTGCGATAGGCGGCGGGCGCTTCCACCGCGGGGCGCTGGTAGTCCGGCCCAACGGCGCAACCGGCGAGAAGGATCATCGCTAGGCAGAGGATTCTTGCGGCGACTGCGAACCGACCAAATGTAGCCGAAGCGCGCCCATGATCCGGAGTCTCTCCCTCACCCCGGCCCTCTCCCGCTGGGGGAGGGAGAATTGCCGTCCGGTTTTTCGAGTAACCGGCGTCGGCGTTGGCCGGACAAGAGGTGAAACAATTTCGAAGTGCGATGGCTGTTCCCTCTCCCAGCGGGAGAGGGTCAGGGTGAGGGAGAATCGTCCGATGTTCAACTTGCAGTCGCCTGTGCTGAGTCTGCTGTGCCACAGTTTTCATCAGTGTGCTTCTCCTTTCCCCGCCGGGGCGACGACGGGTATCGGCACTTTCTTCCCGCCTCGTTCGACGATCTTTTGCACGAAGACATAGCAGACCGGGATGATGAACAGCCCGATGGCCGTGGCGATAGTCATGCCATATACCACGCCCGTCCCCAGGGTGCTGCGCGACGCGGCCCCGGAACCCTTGGCCAGCATCAGGGGAATACAGCCGAGAATGAAGGCGAAGGACGTCATCAGGATCGGCCGCAGGCGCAGCTTCGATCCTTGAATCGCGGCCTCGAGAATCTCGACGCCCTCCTCGCGTTTCATCTTGGCGAATTCGACGATCAAAATGGCGTTCTTGGCCGCCAGCCCGATGAGCATGACGAGACCGATCTGCGCATACACGTTCATGTCGAAGCCGCGCATCAACAGCCCAATCATCATGCCCAGGATGACGGTCGGCGTGGCCAGCAGCACCGCGAAGGGCAATCCCCAACTTTCATACTGCGCCGCCAGCAACAGAAAAACAAACAGCACCGCCATGCCGAAAATGACCGGCGCCTGGCCCTCGGATTTCTTTTCCTGCAGCGTGAGACCGGACCATTCGTAGCCGACTTCGCTGGGCATGGTCTTCATGACTTCCTCGATGGCCTGGATAGCCTGCCCGGAGCTGAAGCCGGGTGCCGTTGCGCCCATCATTTCGGCCGCGTTGTAGAGGTTGAAGCGGGAGACGAAGTTCGGTCCGCTCATCCTGGTGATCTTGACCAGCGTGTTGAGAGGCACCATGCCACCGTCGTTGTTGCGCACATAAAACTTGCCGATGTCGGCAGGCTGGCTGGTGAAATCCGGTTCCGCCTGGAGGAAGACCTTATAGACGCGGCCAAAGCGGACAAAATCGTTCACATACAGACCGCTCAGGTAGGTTTGCAGCGTCTGGAAAATACTGTCCACCGGCACGCCCAACGTGCGGGCCTTCTCGCGGTCAAGCTCAACCTTTACCTGCGGCGTGGCCGAATTGAAGGTGGTGCTGACGCGGGCAATCTCCGGTCGCTCGGCCACTGCTTTTTGCAGTTGCTTCACGTAGCCGGCCAGCTGCTCAATCGAACCGCCGGAACGATCCTGCAATTGCATGGTGAAGCCGGAGACGTTGCCGTAACCCGGCAGGGGCGGCGGGCCAAACGCGAAGGCCCGCGCGCCGGGGAGGGCGGCAAACTTCTTGTTCCACCCGGCCACGAGCGCCTTGGCATGCAACGCGGGCGCTTTGCGTTCCTCCCACGGCTCCAAACCCACGAACATCATGGCCGAGTTGGGAAAGTTCAAAGAGTTGAGGACGTTGTATCCGGCCAGTCCCACGGCCGAGCGGACGCCTTCGGTGTTCGAGACAATGGCTTCCACCTGCTTGAGGAGTTCATCGGTCCGTTGAAGCGAAGCGCCTTCGGGCAGTTCGACGGAGACAAACAGAAATCCCTTGTCCTCGTCTGGAATGAACCCGCCGGGCACGAACTTGCCGAGCAGCCAGATGCCAGCCACCACCGCAACCAGCAGCAGCATGGAGCGCGTGGCCTTGCGGGCCAGGCTGCCGACGATGTTGCCGTAGCTGTTGCTCAACCAGTCGAAAAACCGGTTGAACAATTTAAAAAACGCCGCGATCGGCCCGCGGCCCGGGGCCGGTTTCTTGAGCATCAGCGCGCACAAGGCGGGGCTGAGGGTCAGGGCGTTGATCACCGAGAAAACCACCGCGATGGCAATGGTGAGGGCAAACTGACTGTAGAGCTGGCCGGTCACGCCGCCCATAAAGGCCACCGGCACGAACACGGCGCACAGGACCAAACCGATGGCCACCACCGGACCGGACACTTCTTTCATCGCCAGTTGGGTCGCTTCCACGGGCTCCTTGCCGTGCTCGAGGTGGTGTTGCACCGCCTCGACCACGACGATCGCGTCGTCCACCACGATGCCGATGGCCAGCACCAGGCCGAGCATCGTCAGCACGTTCACACTGAAACCCATCGCCGGGAACATGATGAAGGCGCCGAGGAGCGAGACGGGCACCGTCGCCATCGGAATGAGGGTCGCCCGGAAACTTTGCAGAAAGAGATAGACCACGATCAGCACGAGCACGACGGCCTCGAAGAGCGTGTGCACAATCCCCTCCATCGAAGCTTTAATCGGCAGGGTGGAATCCATCACCACGTCGTAAGCCATGTCCGTTGGGAACCGCAGTTTGGCGGTCTCGAGAATCTTCTTCACGTTGTCGGCGGTCTCAATGGCGTTTGCGCCGGGCGCGAGAAAGATGCCGAGGGCGCCTGCGGCCGACGGTTTTCCCCGCTGGTTGAACCGGCCGCGCAAATCGTAGGTCTGCGCGCCGAGTTCCACGCGACCGACATCCTTGATCTTTACCTGCGACCCGTCGGGGTTGGAGCGGATGATGATCTCCGCGAACTCCTGAGGATCCTTGAGCAGGCCGAGGGCGCGGACGTTGAACTGCATTTCCTGGCCCGGGGGCGCCGGCTCGGCCCCGATCCGGCCCGCGGGGGACTGCGCGTTTTGCTCCTTGATGGCGTTCTGAATGTCCGCGGGCGTGATGCCCAGAATGGCGAGCTTGTCGGGCCGCAGCCAGACGCGCATGGAATAATCCTGGGCGGTGAAATTCTTCACGTCGCCCACGCCCTTCACGCGCTTGATGGCGTCCACCAGGTTGATGTCGCAGTAATTGCCCAGAAACACCGCGTCGTAGGTGCTATTGGGCGAGTAAAGTCCGACGACCATCAAGATGTCGGGACTGGAGCGGTTGACCACCACGCCTTCGCGTTTGACCGCATCGGGCAACTGCGCATCCGCCTGACCGACGCGGTTCTGCGCGTTCACCTGCATGATGTCCACGTCCGTGCCCACGTCGAAATAAGCATTTAGCGTGAGTTTGCCGTCGTTGGCACTGTAGGACTGCATGTAAAGCAGCTTGTCCACGCCGTTGACCTTGGACTCGATGGGCGTGGCGACGGATTCCATGACGGCTTCCGCCGCGGCACCGCGATAGGTCGTGGTGACCTGGATCATCGTCGGGCTGACCGGCGGATACTCGGCGATGGGCAACCGTTTAAGGGAGATCAAACCGACGATCACCGTCAGGATGGCAATGACCATCGCGACGATGGGGCGGCGAATGAAGAAGTCAGCCATACGATTACTCCTTGGCGGGCTTATTTTCGCCTGGCTTGGCGTGGCTGGAATCAACCTGCTTCGCGGCTTCGGCGGCCTCGGCCATCTGCGCGGCAGTCTTCGGCTGTACCGGCGCCCCTTCGCGCACCTTTTGCAGGCCTTCGACCACGATGCGTTCACCCGCCTTCAAGCCCTCCGCAATCAGCACGCTTTCTCCGATCGTCTCCCCCACCTTGACCGCGCGTTGCGTGGCCATGTTGTCGGCGCCAATGACCCAGGCAAAATTCTTGCCTTGGAGTTCCGTCACCGCCCGCTCCGGCACCAGAATGCTGTCGGGGCGGACGCCAATATCCACCTTCATCCGGGCGAACATTCCGGGGCGGAGCAGCCGCTCGGGATTGGGGAACGCCGCCCGCATCCGCAGCGTGCCGGTCTTCACATCCACCGCGCGATCGAGGAACACAATCTTCCCGTTGGCCGGATGCGCGGCGCCCGTCGTGAGGATCAGGGTCACCGGTAGGTCTTCCAGGCTCTTGCCCAATCGACGGCTCTCGCTTTGGCCCCGGAGATATTGGGCTTCGCTCACATTGCAGTAGAACCAGATGGGATCGAGCTGCGAAATCGTCGCCAGCAAGGTCGGCTCGCCTTTGCCCACGAGGCTGCCCACGGAAACCTGCTTGGCGCCGATCATGCCGTCGAGCGGCGCCTTCACGTCGCAATAACCGAGATCGATCTCGGCCGACACGACCCGAGCCTTGGCGGACAGGACGTTCGCCTCGCCTACGTCCACCGAGGCGACCGCGTTGTCGAGGTCCTGTTGCGGTATGGCGCGTTTCGCGGCGAGGGGTTTGAGGCGGGCGACGTCCGCTTTGTACTTGTTCAACGCCGCGTTGGCTTCCGCCAGCATCCCGTTGGCGGCGGCGAGCTTTTCCTCGAACGGCTTCTTATCCAGCGCAAACAACGGGGCGCCGGCTTTCACCTCGGTGCCCTCGATGAAAATTACCTTGTCCACGAAAGCCTCGACGCGCGCGCGTACCTCGACGTTCTGCGGCGAGTCCAGTTGTCCGATGAACTCCGTGTGGAGCGGCACGTTCGTGGCGGTGACTTCCATCACCTGCACGATGGGCGGCGGCGGGGCGGCAGGCGGCGACTTCTTGCAGCCGGCCAAAGTCAGCGTCAGCGCCGCCGCCAGCAAAGCAACCGTTGTTGAAACGCTGGCGTTCAGCCGGATCTTTTGGTGATTTTGTATGATTTTCATATCTCTTAAACGCTGGCCCGGTTGGCCGCCCTCAGGCAGGGCCGAGGCCACCTCTGGGGAGATGGATTGCTGGGCTGGGCGAGCATAAGGTTGGCAGATTTGGTTGCTTCCAATGCGGTTGATCTTCTTATCGCCGGTCGCCATTTAGCAAGCTCAATCGATCAGCCAACCGGCTTGGCCATCGCGCGAAGGGCGAACCCAAGTCTCAGGTGTGGGTTGAGGCAGCAACCCGAGAATCTCCGAACGGAACTAACTCGGGAAGGCCACGCACAAAAAGCCGCGCTCGATCATTCGCCCCACCAGCGCCGCGAAATCCGCCAGCTGAAAACCTGGGGGCAATTCAGCGGCAGCGCTGGCAAACACCTCGGCCACCGACCGCGTGCCGTTGAATTGAGCCAGCAACGGCACCACCCACGCGTCCGGTCGCAACGCGGCTTCCAGTCCGTCGGCAATGGCGAAAATAAACTCCCCCGGCACCAATTCCCCTTCCTGGACCACGTGGCGGGCGGTCAGTTGCAGCCGCGGCGCGAAAGCTGGCCGCGCTTGATTCAGCCACCCGGCAAAATCTGGTTGCTGCGCATGTCGCCGCCACGCGAGCAGCCGCTCAAAATCCGACGCGCGCCCGTGCTGCGTCAGACCGATGCGAAAGGGCTTCTGGTCCACCCGTTCCGCATAACGGCGGAGGAAGAGCACCCCATAGACAAACTGCCGCGTGCCCAAGGAGTGCAAACGGACGGATAACTCCCGCGCCTCTTCGTCGCCAATTTGCTGGCCGCGCTTGCGCAACGAGTCAACGACCTCGGCCACGGTCAGGATCTTCTCCAACCCGAAGATAATGTCGAACTCATCCCGGGCCGCTCCCAGCCAGTCGCGAACGCGATACTCCAACGCCTGTTCCTGGGTATCGCGAGCGACGCACAGGATGACGCAGGTACCGCCGGGTCGCAGGTGCGCGGCGAGTTCTTCAATGGTCCGCCGAGTCACCTCCTCGCCCGTCTCGCCGCCGTCGCGATAAACCATGTTGGTGCCCGTAGCGGGAACGAAGGGAGGGTGGGCGGTGATCAAATCAAACTGCCGGCCCGCCACCGGACCATAAAGATCGCCGCAAAAACTTTGCAGCGCCACGCCATTTAACCGGGCGTTGAATTCTGCGAAGAACGCCGAACGCTCCGTGAGATCCGCCGTGGCCGCCGTGCGCGCGGTGCGCGCCAGATGCAACGCACCGATGCCAGACCCCCCGCACAGATCGAGCGCGTCACCGCCGCGCGCCTCGGGGAGGAGGCGCAAGAAGCGGAGCGTACCCGCATAAATCGCCGGGAAAACTATGTCCTGCGGCGGAGTAAACGCATCCCCTTCGGGCGCCTCTCGCCGGTCGGTCGCCACCACGAAACCATCCGCGGGATAAAGCCACACCGGGCAAACCACGGCCGCCGTGCTTTTTTTTGCGGCCTGCAGCAGACCCAACCTATGTAGGGCGGCGAACACCGGGTCGCGGCAGACGGTACGAGATTCCGTTTCGTCCTGCACCAACCCACGAACAAAGAATTGCAGACACCAGCGCAGCGGGGTCGGCAGCGCGTCCAGTTGCGCATCCGCCCATTGAACTCGGCCGAGATCACTCATTTCTTCGAGCGCCAGGGCCCGACAGAGCCGAGTTTCGTTGAATTCCGCCCGCTGAAAAAAATCCCGGACGGTGGCAAAGGATTCCGCGCTTTCTAAACGCAGCGGAAGGCCGGAGGCTGACATCGGCGGGATAAAGGTCACGGCGGTGCGGCTAGCTGGCCAGCGGGTCGGTATCCACCGCGGTACCCATGCTCGGCCGCAGGGCGTCCACGGAAGCCAGATTTAATTCCTGCATGGATTCCACAAAGTTCATCCGGGCCACCTTCTGCGCCCGTTTCAGCAAATAGGGGACGGGACTGGACGGCTCGAACTGCCGGTAGTATTCGCAAATCGCATCAATCATCCGCACGACATCTTCGCGGGAGCGCACGGCCCCGCTGATCGAAATCGCCGAAGCCCCCGCCGCGGCTGTGGTTTCCACCGCCGCACCTTCCGGAGAACTGGGGCCCGCGGCGGGCGCTGCGCCCGGCAGCTGCGCCTGCAGCACGCCATGCAGTTCCTTCAAGACTTTCTGGAGTTCATCGAAGCTGATGGTATTGCCCGCGCCCAGAGTTTCGGTGAGGAATTTATCCAGCCCCGCCAAAGCCTCCAAGGCTTCCGCGACGGCCGTGTGGTTGGCCTCGATTTCGGCCGGGTTGGCGGCGCGAAAGGCTTTACCCAATTGCGCCAGATCCATTCCCGGCGGCGGGGACGAAGCGCTTTCACTGCTTTGGGCCTCGGATTTGTTCTCGGCCTGCCGATGGGCGGCGGCGGCCATATCCAAGGTCACGGGCTCCGCCCCTCTTGGCCGGCAAAGCGGGGCGCTGTAAAGATAATCAATGATTGCAAGCCACTGCTGGATGTCGGGCCGGAGGGTACCACGCGGTGAGTTCAAGGCGCCCAGAATATTCAAGCGTTGCGTCGGGTCGTTGTTATCCTCCACATCCAGGGGTGGATGAATGGTGGGCCAGTACTGTTCGACCAAGCCGCGAATCAACTGGAGCCCGTCGCGAAAACCGGGCAATCCGGCGGTTTGCAGGGAGCTGCCACAATACATCATAGCCGCGCGGAGGTGCTTCGATTGGGTCAGGTACTCGAGGCTCTTGGCCTTCAATTCGCGCCAATCCGGGGGTTCCGCGGCCTTTTCGACTGAGCCCACCTGAATCGAAGGTTTGCCCTTCAGCACCTGGGTCAATTCGTCGTACAAGGGCTTTTCCGAAAGATCCGGCCCGCAGGGTTGGTCGGCGGACACCGGCTGCAAAAGTTTGGCTACAAGTTCGTTCATAATTAATTTTCTGGCCGCGGCCCAACCATCGGCCGTCCGGCGCTCACGTCCGGTTGTTCAAAACCGCTTGCTTCGGTAACGGGCAAGCCGACCGGAGTCATTCCCAATACGTGATCGTCTTCTTCAACTCCTTCAGGTATTTCTCGCGATCATTTTGAGTCAGCCAACCACCTTTCTTATACTCGTCCTCCAGGCGTTGAATTTCGCGCAGATAGACGTCTTTTTGCGGTCCGATGGCGCCCAACATTTTTTGTTTGCGCGCCTCTGGCGTTTGAATTCTGGGGCTGGTGGACGGAACAATATTGAACCAAACCAGCAGCTTTTCGAATTCCGCGTCGAGCCAGACGGGGTCTTTCTTTCGGAGCTCCGCCTGCGCATCCGCTTTCGCGCCCGCCCAGTTGCGCAAATCCTCAAAGGGGGGTTTGCCGGAAACGGCCGCCGGCAAAGCGCCTAGTTTCCCCGGCAGCGCCTGCCAGTCGCCCGCCTGTTTGAGTTTCTCCAATTCACCAAGCGTCGCCTGCTCTTCGCTACCTTGGCGCAGCAACTCGGAGAACGGCGGCTTGGTTCGGTAAGCTCGCGAGGCCAACTCCTTCACATAGGAATAGTCGCCGGCGGTGAATTTTTTGCGGGTGTCCACCAGGACTTGCTGCTCCTCGTTGACGCTGCGGACCAGACCATCGAACACCGGCAGGCCGGAGTACTTTTGGCAGAGGGCCAAAGCCCCGGCGTAATCCGCTTGCTCGAACAGGCTTTTCGCCAGCTGGCTTTCCTTCTCTTCGCCGGCGAGGCGCACCAATTCGCCCGTCGCCCACTGTTGAATCTTGACGAACGGCGGCTTTTGAATTTTCAGTGCCGCGATAAAATCCTTGGCCGCTTGCGGTTGATTTGCCGCTTGCAACTCCTTCGCTTTGATCAACTGGCCCGCCTCCGCACTTCCGTCCGCCAGCAATTTTCTAAATGGCGGCTTCGCCTCCAAGGCTTGCACCTCCGGCCGTTGGAGGAAAGCGTAGTCCCCGCCGGCAAACTCGGCATTGGCTTGGTCGAGCAATCGCTTTTCGCCGTCGGCCGCCGTCCAAATCGCTTTGAACTTGGGATTCTCCGGCAGGCGGTTGGTGAGAATTGGATTGTAGTTCCCGGCCAGTAGAAATGCATTGACCTGCACGAGTTGATTCGTCTCCGTCGCGGCCAATTGCAACAAAGCGGTAAAACGCTCGACCCCCGGCCATTTCTGACCCAGTTCCAGGACGCGATCATAATTACCCTGGGCCAAAGCGATCTGCGCGAGGTCCGCGTCGTTCTCCCGGGCTCGAGCTTGCGCCTTCTCGTCCTCGACGGGTTTGACTGCCGCGGGCGGCGCGGCGTCCTTCCCACCCTGCCCGGCCGCCGGGTTGGTGAATTGAGATTCCGCCGCAACTATCGCGTTGCTCCCGGGCTTCGCCTCGGCTTGCAGTGGCTTGGTCTCAACCACTGCTTGAGGTTGGCTGGCGGCTTTCGGTGGCAGTTCAGTTTTGGGGTTTGCTTCGTTCTTGGTCGTGGTTACCGCCGCCGCATTGGCTTCCGCGACCCGTTTCGCCTCCGCCAAGCGTTTGCCCTCCGCTTCCACTTTCAGCCTTGCCGCTTCGCGAGCGCGCTCATCTCCTGTTCCCTCCGACGCCGCCGGTTGGGTTGGCGCAGGGACGCCATTGGCGGGGACGGAATTGGAGGCCGCTGCCAGCCGCTTGGCGTCCGAAGGTGAAGTGTTGTTTCCGGTGAACAACCAAACCAGCAAACCACCCGCCAAAACCAATACCGCAACGACCAGAACGATTACCAAGTTGAGGCCGCGGCGCGGCGGAGTTTGACTCACGCCCGCATTCGTTGCGGGCGACGGGACGGCGCCGGCGACTGGGGTCGCCAGCAGCGATGAAGTGTCCGGGCGTAAAAATTTGGCCTCGATGGCTTGGAGCCGCGGTTTCAATTCGGGCGTCAAGTCATAAGGAATTTGCGACGCCAGTGGCAAGGCCGTGAGTGAAGCCTGCAGGCAGAAGAAATCGTCGCTGATCGGCTCCCCGATAATCACATCCAGCCAATCCACGCCGGCCCGGGTGAGCAACAGCAAAGGCGTCGAGGCCGAAACTGCGCAACCGAAAAATTCTGCCCATAACAGAAGGGAGCCATTGAGAGAATCCGCGGCGCGGGGCAGGCGCAGATGGCAGGAACGCACTTTGGCCCCGGGACCAGTCGCGACCGGCCGTGCGGGATCGCCATAAGCCCCGAGTTCATGCAAGGCTCGAAGCAGGCCGATACGATCCGGCCCCAGGTCGCGGTGTTCGAGAAAGCGGCGGCGAATTTCGGAGGGTAACGCAACCGTCGGCGGCAACGTCGATGACGGGCCAGCAAGAATTCCGCGCAACCGATCCTGGGCCAGACGACATTCCGTGGTGACTTGTTCGGCCGAGGCGGTCGCCCGGCAAGCCACCCGCAAGCGGTCGAGTTCGGACTGCGCTGGCGGCAAGATGAATCCGGCGTTGGCGCCGCCCCCGTCCACGCAGAGGACCATGGGATATTCCCGGCGCCGCAAGCCATCGGCGGAGGAGAACAGGCAGCCCGTAATGTTTTGTCCTCCCCGAACGCTGAGGAAAGTATGATCAAAACCCTCGAGCCGTTTCTCCTCCGCGAGCCCAGTCCACGCGCCGGCGTCGATCCGCCCGCCGATGCCGGAGACGTACATCGTCTGCTTGAGCTGCGCCAGCGCCTCGGTTTCCATGCCGATGCCGGGAATGTGATCGTTCCAGCCGGGATGTTTGCCGAACGCGGCCAGGACCAATCGGGGCGGACCGGTTTTCGTCACCGGGCGGCGGCTTGGGCCCAGCAGGCGTTGGAAGAAATTTGCCATCGCAAAATTTATGGCGTTGCAGGGACTTACTTCGGCCACTCCTCTTTTTTCGGGAGTGGGCTGCTGACCTTGATTTCAAAGGCCTCCAACGTGGGCTGATTGGCCCCGACGGTGACAGGAAGTTTCAGCCGCCACTCCGTGCCCCCTTTATTGTTGATGGGCTCGGCATGGCCAGCTTTTATCAACCTGATGAGTGTCCAATTGTCCTCACTGCCTTCAAAACCCAGCGTGGCGGTCCGGGTTCGCCGGTTCATGTCCGAGAAGAATTCCACGCGGAAGCCAGCGTTCACCGGGATCTTGGCGGCAATGGAAGTTTGCTTCTCGGGAAAACTGGAGACATCCCCCGGCCGCTTCCAACCGTTGACGTCATTGGTTTTTCCGTTCACCACGATGTTGGCAAACCGAAGCGGATCGCGGTAGAGCCCCCCTTCCGCGCTGGCTCCCGGAGCCGGCAGCGTGAAAAGTATTTCGATCTCCGCCAGGTTTCCGCTCTCGGCGACCAGCGCATTCACCACTTCGGCGTAGGGATTTTTCCGCGCGGACTGCAAGATCGCGTCGCTGCCGGGAAACGACTGCCACACCGCGGCATTGTTCAAGTCCAGCGTGAGCCGATTGAGGGTGACGCGCGCGGCCTTCAACCCCGATTCATCGAAGCTCTCGGACGCGGTGAGCAAGACTGGAAACTTCAGATTCCGCTTCAGGCTCTCGAAGGACTGGTTGGCATAACTTTGGGGGATCTCGCGATAAGCATTGGTCAAGGCGACCCGCACGGGACCCAGTTTCCCCGCCTGCTCCTTGAGCGTGGCGGTGTCCGCCAAGTCACGCTTCAACATTTCCAGCCAATTCGCGGCATTGGTCACGCCTCCGAACGACCCGGCATTGCCCGCCAATTCAACCAACTTGTTGGTGGCGGTTTGGACGTAACTGGAGACGTAACGCTCCTGCATCTGCGTGGCCGCCCGACCGGCAATCCGTTCGCAGGCACTGGCAACTTCCGTGGCGGAGGGTCCGGCGTAAGCTTTTAGTTTGGTTTTCAACTCGGCGGCTTTGGCCATCAAGTTATTGAAGCGCTCCCACGCATGACCAAGGTCGGCTTCCTTGACGTCCGCTTTCGAGCCATCCAAGGCACAGGCCGCCAAATAAAGCGACCAGCGCGTGTCATACACGGACTCACCACCGACAGGGAGCGTGTATGTCAGATCGAGCTCCGCCAGATCTTTGGCGAGCTCGGTGCGCTTGGATTTTACGGCACCCGACGCCGCGGACCTAAATTCCTTTAGTTGTTGGTCAATTTGTGAGTGCAGGCGGCTGGTCCTAAATTTTTCGGAAAAGCCTTTCAAATTATCTTCGATGCTCAGCCCCGAGGCGCTGGCCGCCGCCACGGCCAGCCTGTCATAACACTCCGTCAGATTCGTCAGGGGTCGGCCGACCACACCCTTGGTGGCTTCGAAAAACTTGCTTTCACTTTCCTTCAAAGCCCGCATGGCGGTTTCCAAACTTGTCAGCGCCGCATCACACGATCCGCTGGGATCGGCCAGCCAATTCCTTTCCAATTTTCGATACGCCACGAAGTCCGTCACCAGCTGGTTGAGGGCCGGGAGCCCGTAATCCGTGATCCGCTTCTCGCTCGCTAGGTTGGCCTCGCGAAGTCCCTTTAATCCCGTCATAATCGCCGTATTACTTGCCAGATCATCCCCGGCGAGCAGCAGCGACGGCGGCCATTTGCCATCCCCGCTCCCTCCCTTGGAATAGGTCCAGGCGAAGATGGATACCAGATTGGTGTCCACGGGACTGGTATCGGAGTCCGTGAGATAGGTAACGAACGAGTTCAGGTAAGTCGCGGCGGCATTGGTGCCGCTGAGATAGCCCACGTTGGTCGCAAAGCGATCCGCTTCCAGTTGAATCAGGGCCAGCAATGCGCCTTGATGGCGGGCGGACGTTTTCTCGGTGGGCTGCCGGTTCTGCAGCTTCTTTCTCGTTTCCACGACGAGGGGCTTGAGCACTCCCTGTTCAAACAGGACCCGCTGCGCATTTGCACGATCTTGTTTATTGACATTGCCAAACCCGAACCAGAGGAGGGGACGGAAAATCAGGCTCACGCCCAGCTTCTTGGAAACCACCTCCTTGAGCCGCTGGTGGTACTCAACCACCGACAAATTGCCGGCCCCCACTTGCGCCTCGCGATTGGTGCCAGCGTAAGCATAATGAAAGGCATCTTGCGTTCCGGCGCGAATAATGGAGGGCGACCAGTCCCCCTGATTCCAGCCTTTGACTCCGGCCTCCCAATCCGCGGCTTCGACCAGGACATTGCGCTTGAGGTTGCGGTACCCGAATCCCGCCAATACGATCAGCAGCAGCAGGGCGACTCCGGCGGTCCCAAAAATTGCGAACTGCCGTTTCCGCAGGAGCTGGATGGTATTTGTGGCCCGCGTGACCAGTCCGCTTTCGCTGAAGACTTTTTCCACGAAAAGATCCCGCAAGAAGAACGCCCGGTTCTTTTCCCAACTGCGATCTTCCGGCAATTGATCCACCGACAGGCCGGTGGCCAGCGCCATCGCTTCGTCCAATGCCTTGCCCTCACGCATGGAAGAGGTGAAATAGATGCCGCGCAGAAACACCGGCTTGGCCGACCATTCGCCGGCGACAAACACCGTCTCCAAATAGCGGCGCAGGCGCGGCACCAGCCGCATGACGCTTTCCGGCAAGGCGAACAGCGCGTCCATGTCATCCAATCGGCGCTGCCCACCGCGGCCGCCGAGCGGTTGGGAGGAGGCCGTAAAAAAGGTGGTTTCCCCCAAGCGCGCGCCGGAGGAGGGCTCGCGCAAAATCAGCGCCAGCCGACGCCGGCGCAAACGGTCAGCCACACTTTTCAGATGTTGTTCGACGAGTTCCGGGCGGAGGGGTGAGTCGAGGGCATCCGGATTCGACCAGCCGAACATCTGATGCTGCAGCAGCGGGTCTTCAATGCTGTCGAAAAATTCGCGGAAACCCGTCATCAAATCGGACTTGGTAACGAGGAGATAAACCGGAAAGCGCACATCCAAGGTGCGCTGAATCAATTGCAGCTGCTGGGCCAGTTTGCTGGCCTTCTCCGAAATCTTGTCGGCCGAGTCGTGAATGAGGCTCTCGACGGAAAGCACCAGAAAGAGGCCGTTAATCGGGCACTGCGGACGGGATTTTTTCAACAGGCGGAGGAATTCGGCCCACTCGGGAGAATCGCCGGCCTGCGTCTCGCGGAAGATCATCGAACCGGCGGTGTCGAGAATAATGGCCCGGTTGGTGAACCACCAATCCATGTTGACGGTCCCGCCGGAGCCTTGCATTTTGTCCTGCAGTCCGGGGGGAAATTCAATGCCGGAATGACGGATGGCTTCTGATTTTCCGGAGCCGGATTCACCGATGATCGCGTACCAGGGCAGCTTGTAGATGTCCTTCCCGTGGGTTTTGAACTCCTGCAGGCCGGTTTGAAACTTCTGCCGCAATTTGTCCAGCGCCGCGCGCTGGTTGGGATCGCTGATGGCGCGCGGCGCGGCGCCGGTCTGCGCCTCGAGGGCGGAGGAAAACATTTTGCTCTGCCGGCGGGCGCGCATGCGGCGCCAGAGAAAATAGCCGCCGAAAACGAGGACAAACAGGAGGAGAATCGCGACCGCCACCCAGATTTTAAAGGACGAGGGTACGGAAATCACCGCCGCCACGCCGCCCAAACCGACGGCGCCCAGTCCCCATTTCACCAAGTGGCCAAATTTTGAATCGTCTTCCATAGTTGCTGCACCTTGTGCCAATGTTTGCGGAACTTTACAGCGCCGCTTCCGCCGGTCGCCCGGGGTCCTGAAATCCCAAGCTACTGGCCTTGCTTAATAATTGTCGCCACCGAGTCGCTCAATTTTCCGACCGCGCTGGCAAAGAGCGCGTAATACACGATGAGCACACACAGACTCAGGAATCCAAAAACGACGGCCACTAATATGATCTTGTTGCTGGGCGGCTCGGTCAGCACGCGGGTGTCGGTGAATTTGTAGGCTTCATCGCTGATCTTGGTCCGCGGATCGTTGTCCACCCATTGCCGGATCCGGGGAAAAATCTGTTCCATGTATTGGCGAATCTGATCGGACTGCCCTTGGTACATTCCCATGAAACCCAACCCGAGGCAGGCATAATAAACCGCGAGCCGCTCCACCGCCTCCTCGCTGGTGTCCTTCAAGTCTTGATCCAAGAAATCGAAGAACCGCTCGTCCCCCGCGAGTTCGTTTCGCTCCTTGGCCAGGCGGTTTTCCGTCCACTGGGTGGCCAGCTTCAGCCGGCTGGTGCAGATCAAATTATCCACAAAAAAAATCAGGCACAATTCCAGCCGCTGGACCTGGTTCAGCAACCGCACATCCGCCGCGGCAGCACGGCTGACTTCCCCCAGTAATTCCTTGATTTCGGATCGCACCCGAACGTACTCCGGTTGCGCCTGGGCTTTGGCCGCCCGATTCAGTCGGCAGATGTATTGGAACAAGTCTTCGTACAGTTCGAGAAGTTTCATGCGGAGCCTGAGGGCAAGGTCATATATAGGGTCATGGTCGCATCGGCCAGGTCAAAATCCGAGTTGTTCCAGACCAACGAAATTACTTTTTCCTCTTTGATCTTGTCCCAGCGCCGCTGGTTGGAGGCGGGCACGACCCGGAAATAATGCAGGTCATTTTGCCCCGGCAGTTCCAACGGGGGATAATTCTCTTCCTTCAGTTCCACGCCAAAGATGGCCACCCGTTCCATGCTGCCGGGCATCAATTTGAACTTGTTGGAATCCGCCAAATACAAAGCGAGTTTCGTGCGCTCCACTTTGGTCTTGATGCCCAGGAAATGCCCGGTCGGCTTTTCAAAATGCTGCGGCTCGAGCGTCGCCCGCAACAGGCCCGGACTGCCCGCAAAGACCACGCGCATCGGTTCGGTCGCGCGGGAGACACGGATTTCGGCGCGGATTTTTCGATCGAGCTCTTTAAAACTGCGCAAGGGATCCAAGTGATTGTACGGCTCGCAATCAAACACGCCCTTGTCCGGATTCAAGGCCAGCAATTCGCCCAACAATTCGCGCAGCTGCAAATACATTCCGAAGGGGGTCACCGTGCCCTCCTCCACCAGGGACGGCAGGCTGCTACAAAAGCGATTCAGCGTGGTGAGCCGTAACGTCAGGTCCCACTTTACCTCCAGCCCCAAACCGCCGGTTGTAACCTTGACACGCAACTGTTCCCGGCTCGCGTTCAGTTGTGCGGTCAGTTCGCGCATCAAGTCATGGAGGACCGGCGATGATTTAAGCAGGAGGGACGGCGCCACGAAATCTGGATCCTGCCGGGGTTTGCCCAGATCCTCCCCCGACGCCCGCACCACGCGGAGCAAGGGAATAAATTCCATATCCGCGAGGTCTTCGCCCTTGAACACTGCCCGGGCATTTATTTTTCGGAAGTGAACGGCCTGCGGATTTTCGCCCGTGTTCTCATCGGTTACCTCGCGGGCCTCTTCCGGCATATACAACAACTTGATGCGGGAATCCGCCTGCTCGCCCGGACGAAAGGCATTCGCCCGGCGCTTGGCCCACAGCGGCACCGCGAGAAAAATTTCCAGCGGGCCCGGGCTGCGGACGAGTTCAGCCTTGATATCGAGCGCCGGTAGATTGGCATCCTCCGGGAACAAAACTTCCTGTCCGCTCGGCATGATCACGCGCAACCGTTCGAACCGCACCCGCCCATCGGCCAGGTCGTCCTGGACGAGCCGGCCTTCCAGAACCCCATAACAATATGGCGTCAACAACGAGCGGGCAGCCCGCACATCCGCCGACAGCCGGTGTTGCATGAGCTGCAAGTGGTGAGGTTGCAGAAATAAACCTTCATGCCAATGGATGTGCATAAAAAATTATCGCCCCCCGCCGGCACTCTTCTCGACGGTTTTCTGCACGACCGCCGCGAGACATTCCTTGATTTTCCGATCCACCAGATCGGCGGTGGCGAAGTCGCGGGCCAGGTCGCAATACCGAATCCAACAACGCTCCTTCTTGTTGCTGAAGACCCCGCCCCCGCCCTCCGCCGTGACGACATCTTCAATCGCCGCGGGGGAGAAGCGCTCCACGTACGGCTGGCCAAAAACGCGGCCGCCGCTGAGCGGCGCCACCAGCAACGCCGCCAGCAAACCAAAGGCTTCGCGTAACTGCGGCTCCACGGTTTCAACCTCGCCGACCAAAAAGCGCGCCGCCGCCTTGCGCACCGATTCGTTGCGTTTCAACAGCGGACTGCGGGGCGTCAAGGCTTCCATCGTTTTCAGTCCCGTTTGGTCCAGTCGGGTAACAAAATCCAGCAACACCACGGTCAACTGCACCATTCGCTCAAGCCGCGGCTGCTGCCCGCTCAGGAGGCCCAACGCC
This sequence comes from Verrucomicrobiota bacterium, assembly GCA_025350905.1. Lineage (GTDB taxonomy): Bacteria > Verrucomicrobiota > Verrucomicrobiia > Limisphaerales > JADLHS01 > JADLHS01. The sequence continues at coordinate 6,620 of JANXWY010000487.1, read as the reverse complement.
CGCTGCGCCTCCTCAGAAGTTTCCAATATCAACGCGCTCCGATAGGCTTGGAACAAATCGGAGCCCAACATGCGCTGCACGAGATCGCCCCGCTGATCATCTGACAGCTTGGGGACGGACGCCAAAAACCGCTCCAAAGTTTCCATCGGTGATTCCGCCACGGCCACCGGGGCGGCTACTGGGGCGGGGGGCAAAGCCGGCGCCGGCGCAAAGGAACTGACCACCTTGCCCGCCACCGGGAAGCGCGCCAGCAAAGCCTCGAGAAATCGTTTCCGGTTTGCCGGGGGAACACTCTTAAGGCTGCGCTCAACCTCTTCCTGCAGAAATTCCGCGCGCTTGCCCGGTTCGACTTGGGCCGTGTCTGCCTGAATGAGCCGCAGCCGCCCGGCGACATCATGGATCCAACCACTCTCCTGCGCGGTTAAGGTTGTCATCGTTTGACTCATCGAGTTTGGTTAGAGGCCGTCACACAGATTTTCCGCAGCACCAAGGCTCACACCTCGCTGCCAAAAACATTTGTGCCGACGGCAGACTGACAAATGCCGTCGGCACAAACAAGCGACAATTCTCAATACCAATCCGCAGTTCAATCATCCCTACGGCGCGTTGGTCAGCCGGAAAAACCGGTAGGGAGGCGGCACGAGAATCGAATTGGTATAGCGGTTGGTCCCGGGCAGACCCGTAGCATTCGTCACCCATCCGGCCGGATTCAAATTCGTGGCCGACAACAGCATGGTATTTGAAGGTGAAGTCCACTCCAGCACAACGTTGGTCAAATTCAATTGTTGAATCGTGAAGATTTGGGCGTTGGTCGCGGTGACCGTGATGGTCACGTTGGTAGTGGACCCGGTGCAATCTACCCCGCCGTTGAGATAATGTGGGGTAAATGTGATCGTTGCCGTCCCGGCATTGGTAGTCAAATACGTGCCAAAGGTCGCCATGCCACCGGCGGCGGCCAAGGTCCCGCTGGCCGGCAGACCAATATTCGTGGTGTTATTAACGAAGGTGTATGACGTCGCCGTCCCGTCTAACTGCACATCGGCAGTCATGAGGCCAAGCACCACCGTCTGCGTCTGATTTATTACACTGGTAACCTTCGCTGTCGGATTCACTGTGATCTGAACGTTCGTCGCCGCTCCGTCGCAATTCACCCCACCGAGACTATAAATCGGCGTCACCGTGATGGTCGCCGTCACCGGCGTCGTCCCGCTGTTAGTGACCGCGAACGGCAAGATGGTCCCCGTTCCACTGACCGGTCCGAGCAGGATGTTGGTATTGTTCTTAACCCACGTGAAGGAAGACGCCGGGTTGCCGAGAAAAGTCACAGGCGCGGTCAAGCCCCCATTGCAAACGGTCTGGGTTTGATTGACCACGTTTGTCACCGTCGGCGTCGGATTGACTCTAACCGTAAACGTGAGCGGCGTACCGACACATCCATTGGCACTCGGTGTCACCGTCACGGTGGAAGCCAACTGGGAGTTGCCCCCATTGGTTGCCGTGAAAGCGCCAATGTTCCCTGCCCCGCCAACGCCGAAGCCCACATTGACTGTGCTGGTCCAACTGAACGTTGTGCCCGCCACCGGTCCGCTGAAATTGATCGCCAAGCCTGCGTTCGTGTTGCAATACGGCCCTTGATCCGCCACTACGTTCACCGTCGGGGTCGGATCCACGGTCACCGTGAATGTACGCGGCGTGCCCACACAACCGTTCGCACTCGGCGTCACCGTCACTGTCGCCGTCACCGGCGCCGTGCCTCCGTTGCTTGCCGTGAAGGCGCCAATGTTCCCAGCCCCGCCAACGCCAAAGCCCACGTTGACTGTGCTGGTCCAACTGAACGTCGTCCCCGCCACCGGGCCGCTGAAATTGATCGCCAGCCCCGCATTCGTGTTGCAATACGGCCCTTGATTCGCCACCACGTTTACCGTCGGCGTCGGATCCACTGTCACCGTAAACGTGAGCGACGTGCCGATACACCCATTGGCACTCGGCGTCACCGTCACTGTCGCCGTCACCGGCGCCGTGCCCGCGTTGCTTGCCGTGAAAGCGCCAATGTTCCCCGGCCCACCAGTGCCAAAGCCCACATTGACCGTGCTGGTCCAACTGAAGGTCGTCCCCGCCACCGGTCCACTGAAATTGATCGCCAAGCCAGCGTTCGTGTTGCAATACGGGCCTTGATTCGCCACCGCGTTTACCGTCGGCGTCGGATCCACTGTCACCGTAAACGTGAACGGCGTGCCCACACAACCGTTGGCACTCGGCGTCACCGTCACCGTCGCTGTCACGGGCGCCGAGCCTCCGTTGCTTGCTGTGAAAGCGCCAATATTGCCCGCCCCACCAACACCAAAGCCCACATTGACCGTGCTCGTCCAACTGAACGTGGTTCCCGCCACCGGCCCACTAAAATTAATAGCCAGACCCGCGTTCGTATTGCAATACGGCCCCTGGTTCGCCATCAAGTTCACCGTCGGCGTCGGATTCACCGTCACCGTGAACGTTCTCGGGGTACCTACACAACCGTTCGCACTCGGCGTCACCGTCACGGTCGCCGTCACCGGCGCCGTGCCCGGGTTGCTTGCCGTGAAAGCGCCAATGTTGCCCACCCCACCAACGCCGAAGCCCACATTGACCGTGCTCGTCCAACTGAAAGTGGTCCCCGCCACCGGGCCACTAAAATTAATAGCCAGACCCGCGTTCGTGTTGCAATACGGCCCCTGATTCGCCACCGCGTTCACCGTCGGGGTCGGATATACCGTCACTCGGTTTAGCCCGGCAATGTCCCCCGGCCGATTGCCACTGCAAGTCGTCGCATTATTTGAGACCGATAGCACAAAATAAATGTTGGTGACCGCCGCGCCAGCCAGCACGTTCGTCGGGTACACCGTGTACGTGTTGAGGAACGGACCGGGCCCGGAGTTGTTCACCGGTTGCACCACCGGTACCCCATTCGAAGACCACGTCACCGTCCAGGGACCAATCCCTGTCAACACGTTCGTAAGCGTGAACAAACTGCCATCATTACAATTGGTCCGGCTCAAACTCGTCAACAGCGACGTCGGTCTTGGGTTGATGGTGAGCGTCGCCGCCAGGGTGGCGCTGGTGAATCCGGTTCTTAGGTCGCGGGCTCGCGCCTGGTAAACAAAGTTGGAGGCATGGTTGCCGCCATCCGGGATCGTGTTGGTAGCCGCATAGTAATTGAGACTGTCGGCGGGTATGGTCGCCACCAACACGCCATTCGCATTGAACCAATCCACGACGAGCGTCCCCACCGGGTAACCATTCGTATTCAGGTTTACGCTGAGATTCGTATTGCCGGAACCGGAACAAACCGTCTGATCCGTCGCGTTCGTTGGCGCGGGCGGCGGCGTGCCGCCCAGCAGGATCGCTCCGTTATCGCCCACCACCATGGCGACGCCTTTCATGATTCCGGTGGTGGCGAACGCGACGCCCCGTAAGCTGCTGTTTGATGAATTGATCGTGCTCGTCCAGTTGCTCGTATTGGTGGTGTTACCCGTCCAGATCTGACCGCCAGAGCCAACGATGATATAGTCGCCATCGCCGAGGCTCGCGCGATCGCCCGTATAGGCCACGGCATTGTTGGTGTTATTAGGTCCCGGCCAAAGGGCAACGCTATCCCAGTTCGTCCCAAAATTGCTGGACATCAGGACTCGACCGGCGTTCCCCACACTGATGAGCCCCAGTCCCCCATCGGTGGCAATCCCCAAAAGCTCCGGTTCACTCACGTTGTAGGTACGGTTTGCATCCCACGTCAGCGCCCCATCCTTGGAGAGCCGGATATCCCCACCGCGACCGCAGGCCGCAAATCCGTTTCCGGACAATGCAGTCACTCCCCGAAAGGATTCAATCAGCACGGAATTCTTAACCAAGGCGGGAGACCACGAAGGCAAGCTGCTGTCGGCATAGCTAATATTCGGAATCGATGCGACCGCGGCGAAGCGGTCCAGGCTGGAATTGAAAGCCAGCCCCTGCACCGTGGTCACCAGACCAAATGGATGGGTGGGAACCGTCTCCCAAGTGGTGGCGTTCAAACTGGAATAGACCACATTATTGGCGCCACCGGCGGCAAACCGATTCAGGCCGGAAGCCGCCACCGATCTTAAAGACAAGCTGGCCCCGGGAGTGGTGTTCGTGGTCCAAAGCAAATTTGTCGAACCGAGGACAAACTGGGCCGTCAACACTCGCGAGTTATCACCCACGGCCATAAAAGTACCGCCGCCATCAAACGCGACGGCGTTGAGCGCGAAGTTGGTATTGGCGGATGTCTGTTGAGTGACGTTGGTGAATTCCAGCGCGGCGCGCGCCGGGGCAAGCCCAACTGACATTGAAACTATGATGCCCGCCAGAAAGTTCTTATTCATGATCTGCCTCCCAATCTGAGTTGTCTAAAAGGAATAACTAAGCCCCAGTTTCGCGTAGGGCCCCCACAACATTTCGTTGTAACTACTCCCATTATAATTACCGACACTGGGATATTGGATCTCAGTGAAGATCACCTTGACCCCGACATCAGCGAACATCCGCAGGAGGCCGGATTGTCCGAAGCGATATTCCATGCGCACCGTGCCCCGACCAATGCCGCCGAACAGGGTGTTATTGATGGTCGTCGGACTCAGCGGCGTGTCGCCCAGACTCTCGTTGATATCTTGCGTGCGAACGCCACCAAAACCTTCCGCCTCCGCCTGCAAGCCCAGCCGGAAATGGCCCACATTCCAGAGCCGGTAACCCACCCCCAAACCCAAGTTGCCCAGTATGTCGGTGGCCTGAATCCGCTCGGTATAATAGCCGCCGTTGGGGAAGGTCAAATCGTCGGTCAACTTCGAGTCCACATAGTTCACCCCCAGGCGAAAGTACGCCGAGAGTCGTTTACCGCGCAGCGACTTCGGGACATAACGAATGTACGCTTGATAACCCGTCTCATCGATCGTGAAATTGGAGGGGAGTGGAATCCCCAAGTTAACATCCACTTCGCCGCTGGATTTGCCTTGCAAATATCCGACGTCCAAATACCAAGACTGACCGTACGAGTAAGAAACCGTCGCCCCGATATAGTCCGCATTCCGCGTGGGCTTGGCCACCTCCGGTTTATACCCTTCAAACCCTGGCACGCTGGACAAGGAGAAACCCAAAGGCAAGGTGACTTCCCCCTGCCCTAGAAAATAGTCCGCCGAAATGGAAACCTGATTCTTGGTGGCCTTGGGCGCCTGCAGCACGGCTGGCGACGGAGTGCTCAAGGAGGTATCCGGCGGCACACTTTTTACCACGGGATCGGGCGCCGGGCTCGCTTTGACTGGGGCGGTCGTGGTGGTGGTGGTAGCTTCGGTCGGTTTGCCCTGCGAACGTCCTTGCTTTGCGGCGGACGGCCAAGGCGCATTGACATCCGGTTCATCCGCTGCCGGCTGCTGGTTTTGCGCAGTTGCCGGCAGACACGACAAAATGGCCCCGGCCCCGAGAAAAAAAAGTTTGGGATGGAAACGGCGTGATGAGTTAACCCCATCGCGGCGATTGGTGAGCTTGGTCTTCATAACTGAGTTTCGCACCGGGAATTAAGACTTCGTGCTCTTTGTAGCTGGTTGATGGAAAGGTGTCTATCTTTTTGTTGATTATTTTCCACTGGCTTGGGCTTTCGACGCCAAAAGCTAAAATTGTTTCCAAATCATCCCGTCACGGCGGGACTCGTCACCGGTTATCCAAATTTTCCTTCAGCGCTTTGATTAAGTCCGTCCGAACTTTGTCCAGCAAGCTCGCGTACTTTTTTTCGAGCTCCTTTATTTGAGTCTTAAAACCGGTGGTATCAAAATCCGTCTCGATCTTTTTCTTGGTGGATTCCGGCACCGTCAACCATTGGGGCTTTTTGCCGCCTAACAATTGCTTTCGTAAATCTTCCAACTGATTATCCAACTCCGTGCGTTGTGCCCGCGCTTGTTTGGCCGCAGCTACTTGCCCCTGCAAGGCTTTCGCTTTTTCGTTGCCGGGGTCGAACTCAAACACCTTCTTAAGGTTACTCTCGGCGTCGTCATACACCCCGCTTTTGAAGGCAAGTTCGGCCGCGGCCAGGGTATCCACCAGTTCGTTCTTGATGTTGATCGCCACCGTGGCCGCCGCCGATTCGCGTTTCCCATCGCCCACCACGAAGGTAAAACTATCCTGCCCGCTCGCAGTTTTGTCGGGCGTATAGAGAACCGCGCTCCCGCTGGGATCTCCGATTTGCCCTCGGCTCGGCTTGGTCGCCAATCTATATATCAGCGTCACGCCGGCCGGACCGCTTCCCTGAAGTGTAATGCTCACCGGCTTGCCTGCGTCCACCTGCACTTGCTGGCTACTCGCCATCGGCGGCGGGATGACCGTCAACCTGCCCGCGCTGCTGGTTACCGGCCCAGCCAAGTTGCTCACCACCACCGTGTAATTGCCGGCCTGACCCGCCGTCACTTTGTTCAGCGTCAACGTGGAAGCAGTCTCGCCAATCACATTCACGTCGTTCCGCTTCCATTGGTAGCTCAACGGCGCGGTGCCACTCGCCACTACTATAAACTTTGTGTCGTCGCCTTCCGTCACGGTTTGGTCGGATGGCGACGCCGTAATTGTAGGGGCCACCGCGCGCATCT
>JANXWY010000454.1 GCA_025350905.1 Verrucomicrobiota bacterium | reverse complement strand
CCACTATTCACCAATGAAAAAAATTCTTCTCCTCCTGGCTCTGGCCGCCACCGCGGCTTTCAGTTCGTTGAACACGCGCGCCGCGGATGCGCCGGCCGCTCCGGCGGCTCCGCCACCCGCGCCGACCCTGGAACAGCGCATCGGCTCGCTGGAAGCCTACATTAACAACGCCGATCCGACCGCGGTCTTGAAAACCGGCCCGAAAGACAAGGATGGAAATCCAACCATTCCCGAGGGTTTGGTGACCCCGACCTCGGCCACGGCGGGTCCAGGCCACAACGCCTGGATGATGACCAGTTCGGCTCTGGTGTTGTTCATGACCTTACCCGGCCTCTTCTTGTTCTACGGTGGCCTGGTTCGCCGAAAGAATATCCTCTCCGTCATCGCACAATGTTTCGGCATCGCCGGATTAGTCACCATCCTGTGGGTCGTTTTCGGCTACAGCATGGTGTTCGCCGATGGCTCCGGGCCGTTCTTCGGCAACATGAAATTTGCGATGCTCCACGGCGTGGATTCGCTCCCGAATACGAACTACGCCTATTGGGTGTCGCATAACGTCTTTAGCATGTATCAACTGATGTTTGCGATCATTACTCCGGCCCTGATCTTGGGCGCGATCGCCGAACGCATGAAGTTCGCCGCCATCCTCCTGTTCGTCACGCTGTGGATGGTGGTCGTTTACTTCCCGCTGGCTCACATGGTTTGGGGCATCGACGGATTCATGAATGGCGTGTGGAACGCCAAGGCGTCGATCAAGGCGATTGACTTCGCGGGCGGCACCGTGGTGCACATGTCTTCCGGCTGGTCCGCCTTGGTCCTTTGCTTAATCCTGGGTAAACGCCTCGGTTTCCCGAAAGAGCCGATGCCGCCGCACAGCATGGTGCTTTGCGCCATCGGCACCGGCATGCTTTGGGTGGGTTGGTACGGCTTCAATGCGGGTTCGGCCGTGGCCGCGGACGGTGTGGCGGCAAATGCTTTCATGACCACGACGATTGCCACCGCCGTCGCGTGCTTTGTCTGGCCGATGATGGAATGGATCACCCGCGGCAAGCCCAGCGTGCTGGGTTTCTGTTCCGGGGCGGTAGCGGGATTGGTAGTCGTTACACCCGCTTGCGGTTTCATCAACGCCAGTGGCGCCCTGGTCATCGGCGTGGCGGCGGGCATCATTCCTTGGTTCTTCTGCTACAAGGTCAAGGGCTGGTTTGGCTATGACGACGCGCTGGACACGTTCGGCGTGCACGCCGTGGGTGGCACGCTCGGCGCCTTCCTCACGGGCATCCTGGCCACCGCCGACGTCAATGCCAACCTGAGCACCAACCTCAAGGACATCGTTGGCAAGACCCTTTGGTTGGAACAGGTCAAAGCCATCGGGGTGACGTTGGTGCTCGCCATCGGCGGCACGATCGTGATCGCTTACATCGTAAAGGCGGTGATCGGTCTACGCCCGAGCGAAGAAGTGGAAGTTGCGGGTCTTGACCTGGCGGAACACGGGGAAGAAGGCTATCACCAAGCTCGCGGATAACCTAAAATTCCGAATCGGTTGATTCAATCGCGCCGCGGCCGGAGCAATCCGTCAGCGGCGCGATCTTTTTGCCTCCATCATTGTCGGCGAAAAGGCCGGCAATTCAGCCCACCTGGATTACCACGGCAGTGGTATTGTCGCGCCCGTCATTTTTCACGGCTTCCAAGACCAGGCGTCGCGCGGGATTGTCACCTGCGGGGACCCGTTGTGCGGGGCGCAGCAAATCCAGCGCGTGATGGTTGTAGAGCCCCTCCGTCAGGCCATCGGAACAAATTAGAAAAATATCGCCTGGCTCACACCCGACCGCCCCTACCTGCGGCTCCACGAACTGATTTCCACCCCCTAATGCCTTCTGGAGAACATTTCGCCGCGGGTGCGTGCGGGCTTCCCGTTCGTTAAGCTGTCCGTTGCGAAACAGCCAGCCGACATGCGTATCGTCGTGGCTGAGCTGTTTGATGCCGCCCGCTCGACCCGGCAGATAATAAATCCGACTGTCGCCGATATGGCCGAAATACATCCAACCGGGCGTGAACCAGCACAGGCTCAAGGTCGTTTCCATGCCGCCGCATTCCTCATAGCTCTGGCCGAGGTAAGCAAGCGCGCGATGCACCTGACCGAACAACTCCAGGAGCACGTCGGCGAATCCGGCGTCCAAGCCCGCGGCCCGTTGCCCAAAAGATTTCGGCAGCAACGTGGTGATCTTTTCCACCGCAATCTGGCTGGCATACTCGCCCGCCGAGGCCCCACCCATGCCATCACTAACGGCAAACGCGAAGTCAGCCTGCGCCATTGACGCCTCGCCGATTTTCCCCAGTCGCTGCACTTCGCGCGCGTCGAACTGGAGGCCGAGAAAAGAATCCTCGTTGTTCTTGCGCACCTTACCGACGTCGGTCCAGCCCGACCATTTCAGGGACATCACGGTTGGCGGAGGCGGGGGGTGAATCATGCGGCGGGTGCCGGCTCCGCGCCGGGCAGCAGGGTGGAAAACTCGAAATCAATGACACAGAAACGGCCATCCGCCTGGCGATAAGTCACGTTCCGCAGATCCGGGTCGTCATGCCGGACGCCAAAGGGTTCGAGCTCGGCGAACAGTTCCTTCGTCCGGAGCTCGTCCAGATGTTGGACCCGCGCTCCGCAATTGGTCGTGATGATCCTGGGCTGCGTGGCGTCGGCCTCAAGCAGTTTGGGTACGAAGTTACAGCCTCGCGCTTCGAGATGGCGCAAGACCCGCACTTCATTCTCGAAGCGCGCTTGGGCGTCGGGGCCGTGATAATTCTTGATCACCCGTCCATCAAAGGTCAAATGCACGGTGGCCCGCAGGGTATCTTTGACTTTCAGCATAAACGAACCGCCCGACCCATGGCGCCGACAACTATGGCGGACCTGCGCCGCCAAGGAAAGCCGGATCCCCACCCGGCCGAAGCGTTTTGCCCACACCGGTCAAAAACGAGCAGCCCACCGCGATTCGTCCATAGCGCATGGCCGGCGGTGCAAAAATTTCTATCTCTTCCAAACCCTTGCAAACAAAGGTTAAAAACCACCAAAACCAATCCGATTGTAAAAATCTTGCGATGAGGCATCGCGCCTGCTGAAATGGCGAACCGTTGATTGGACCGGAGGTTTGCGCTTCGGCTGATCGAACAAACCTGAATCCACAGACACGAACAAATAACAACCACGCACATGGCCAAATACAAATTAGAATACATCTGGCTCGACGGTTACGAGCCGGTTCCCAACCTCCGCGGCAAAACCCAGATCAAGGAATTTGCCAGCTTTCCCAAACTCGAGGAACTCCCAATGTGGGGGTTCGATGGCAGTTCGACTCGCCAGGCCGAGGGCCGCACCTCGGATTGCATGCTCAAACCCGTGGCCGTTTACCCGGACGCGACCAAGAAGAACGGCGTGCTCGTCATGTGCGAAGTGATGATGCCCGACTGCACGACGCCGCATCCGAGCAACTCGCGCGCAACCATCCTGGATGACCCCGGGGCCTGGTTTGGTTACGAGCAGGAATACTTTCTCTATAAGGACGGTGTGCCGCTCGGCTTCCCGACGGGCGGGGGCTTTCCGCCACCGCAGGGTGAATACTACACCGGCGTGGGCTACAAGAATGTGGGCTGCATCGCCCGGGAAATCGTGGACACCCATCTGGACCTCTGCCTTGATGCTGGAATCAATCACGAAGGGATTAACTCCGAGGTGGCCAAGGGCCAATGGGAGTTTCAAATCTTCGGCAAAGGCTCCAAGAACGCCGCGGACCAGATGTGGATGGCGCGCTACCTCCTGATGCGCTTGTGCGAAAAGTATGGCGTCGATGTAAACTGGCATTGCAAGCCGCTCGGCAAGGACGTGGATTGGAACGGCTCCGGCATGCACTCGAATTTCTCGACCAAGCACATGCGCGAAGTTGGCGGCAAGGAATACTTCGAAGCGCTCATGGCGGCGTTCGACAAGTACAAGAACGAGCACATCGCCGTTTATGGCCCGGACAATCATCTGCGCCTGACCGGCCTCCACGAAAC
>JANXWY010000261.1 GCA_025350905.1 Verrucomicrobiota bacterium | reverse complement strand
CCTGACCCGCAGGCAGTTTTGCGACGACAACGTATCGCATTTTACGTGACACGGAACTAGCTCGCCGCGTAAAGGCCATTCACAATTACAAGTGCCAAATTTGCGGTCTCACGATTGAGCTACCCAATGGCCAACGCTATGCGGAAGCACACCACGTTCAGCCGCTGGGTACCCCGCACGACGGCCCAGACATTGTCGGGAACATACTTTGCTTGTGTCCCAACCACCATGCGGAATTTGACATTGGGGTTTCTTCGATGTCCTTTGCCGAAATTCGGCGAGTGGACGGTCATGCCATAAACCTAAAGTTCATCGAGTACGACAACAATGAAATCTACGGTCGGTTTCGAGACGAGTCGGCGTTCAATGAGAAATCAGTGTTCGCTGGCGATTCTTCGTTGAGAAGACGTTTATCGCTTGAAAACGTGGGACGGTGACCCGCGTCGAAAAATCCTTCGCCCCTGCCGAGGCGATTTGGGGAGGCGGAGTTGCTTTCCACGGGTTCTGCGGAGAACCGCTCCATCCGTAGCTACAGCCGATCGCCCCCGCCTGGGCGTTTTCAAATACTTCAAACGGCGAAACCGTTACGTATAATTACTGTTTTCCCTACTTTGCCGGTGGCGTTACGTCCTGCTCCTGTCGCGTGGCGATGGGAACGTAACCGATTTCAAGTCCCTTGGGCGGGGTGACAAGCTATTCCTATGTCATGGATGGGAGCAGCCAGCGAGTCCTCACCACCACCAATGGGGACGGCGGGACGCGCGTTGAAACCCATTTCCGAGATGGCCAACTTGCCAAAGTGACGGGCACAGCCGTTTTCCCAGTCCGTTACGAATATGGGCAGGAAGTGGAAGGAGGCACATACCACCGCGCCTACACAAAAGAAATCAAACTCGACCTCGGCACCAACGACACGCCGGAATGGAGCAAAGGGTACACCGATGGAGTTGGCCACACTTACAAAACCCTTTTGGCCGGGGCATCCGCTCCATACCGGCAGTCCTTCTTTAACAGCTCGGGTCAGCTTTGGAAAGAACTCGACCCGGACGGCGTGGCCACGCTCTACGTCTATGCTCCAGTCGGTGAGATGGCTTATACTTCCACCGACTCGAATCGCAACGACGTCATCGATTTCGCCGGGCTGGACCGAATAACCCAAACGACCAATGATGTGGTTGCGGATCATGCCACAAATGTCCGCCGCACCCAAACCTTCGTCTGGCAGGCCAATGGAGATTCCACCGCCACGCTGCTCACGACCAGTGAAATCTCCGTCGATGGTCTGACAGCCTGGAAGACGACTGCTGGGGCAGCGAGTTCGAGCGTAAGAACCCTGCCTGCGAGCGGTTCGTACACCATCACGCAAACCGCGCCCGATGGAACGTATGTCATTATGCTCTACCAAAACGGCCGAGCAACCTCGGTCACCCGTTTCGATTCGAGCGGATCTCAATTGGGCAAAACCAGTTATGGCTTCGACGCGCACGGCAGGCAAAACACGATCACGGACACTCGCAATGGAACAACGACGTTCGCGTTCAACAATGCGGACCAAGTCGTGAGCGTGACCACGCCCCCGCCCGGAAACGGCCAAGGTTCCCAAATAATCACGACTTATTATGATAAAATGTTGCGCACCACAAACATCGTTCAACCTGACGGCGGGAGCGTTACGAACGTCTTCTCCCTTCGCGGCGAACTCGTTCGCACCAGCGGGACGCGCACATACCCAGCGGGCTATTCGTTCGATGCGCAGGGGCGGATGAATTACATGACGAACTGGACGGCATACCCCAGCACCAGTGCGCGAGTCACGACCTGGAACTACGACAGCCAGCGGGGCTGGCTCACGAATAAAGTCTATCCGGATGGCTTAGGCCCAAAATATTCCTACACCGCCGCAGGCCGGATCGCCAGCCGCCTCTGGGCTCGAGGCACGAACACGACCTACACTTACAACAATTTTGGCGATCTTTCTGGTGTGAGCTACAACGATGCGTCCACGGCCTCGATAAGCTACAGTTTTGAGCGCAGGGGCCATCAAGAGACGATCACCAAAGGGACCAACAGTTGGAGGCTGTTTTATACCCTGGATGGCCAATTGCTTTCCGAAGCCTGGACGGGAGGGATGCTGAACACGGTGACCATCACAAACAACTTCGACGCTTTCCTGCGCCGGACGAACGTTTCAACTTATAATCAAAGCACGCAAGTCACCGCCCACGGCTACAGTTTCGATCTCGGTGGCCGGCTCGCCACCGTGAACGACGGGGCCTATTCGGCAACCTATTCTTATCTTGCCAATTCGCCTCTCGTGAGCCAGATTCTCTTGAAGAACGGCTCGAACGTGCGCATGACGACGACAAAGCAATACGATTTCCTCAACCGGCTTTCGTCCATCTCCTCCGTGCCATCTGCCGATTCCACGGTTTCCTTCGGTTACGCTTACAACTCCGCCAACCAGCGCGTGCGAATGAACCTGGCGGACGGCAGTTTCTGGCTCTACGAATACGACTCGCTGGGCCAAGTCCAAAGCGGCAAACGTTATTGGAGCGACTGGACGCCTGTGGCCGGACAGCAATTTGAATATGGGTTTGACAACATTGGAAACCGAACCAGCACCAAAGCCGGAGGCGACCAGAATGGAGCCGGTCTTCGGGCTGCCAACTACACGAACAACAGCTTAAATCAAATCACCAGCCGGGATATTCCCGGCACGGTGGACATGTTGGGCGCCGCATCAGCCACGGCGACCAACGTCAACGTCAACAGCCAGATGGCGTATCGTCGCGGAGAATACTACCAGGTGCCTTTGGCAATTGGGAACACAGGGGCTGCCCACTGGCAATCGGTGACGAATCTGGCGGTGCAAAACGGCACGACTAACTCCACCATTGGCAGCGTCTTTTTGGCAAAAAC
>JANXWY010000413.1 GCA_025350905.1 Verrucomicrobiota bacterium | reverse complement strand
CGCGTGGATAAGGCCCGCTCCCGCGAGGAGGGGGGCACCGGCTTGGGGCTGGCGATTGTAAAACACATTGTGCAAAGCCACGGCGGTAAAGTGTGGGTGGAAAGCGTGCCGGGTCACGGGGCAAAATTCTTCTTCACCCTGCCCGGAGCGAGTGCCGAGGCGAAGGGGTGAAACTGGGCCACGGGTCCAGTCGAAGATTGGCTTCGGGGCCCGCCCTCCATCCTTGTCCCGGTTCTCTTCGTCCTCCCTTGCCGTTAGGACATCCCTTCCGCGACCGGGCACAATAATCTTGGTTGCGGTCGCGCTCGCCCGTAAGCTCGCCACATGGTTCACGTGGGCATCGGTTACGACGTTCATCAGTTGGTCGCGGGACGCAAGCTTGTGCTGGGCGGCGTCGAGATTCCGCACCCAAAGGGGCTGGATGGCCACTCGGACGCGGATGCGTTGATGCATGCGATCTGCGACGCCATCCTCGGCGCGCTGGGCGAGGAGGACATCGGGCATTTCTTTCCGAACACCGACCCCCGCTGGAAAGGGGTGCCGAGCCGGGTCTTCCTGGAGGAGGCGGCGCGCCAGGTCCTGCTACGCAGCGGACGTATCGTGAACGTGGATGCCACGGTGATTGCGCAAGCCCCGAAGATTTATCCCCACCTCGCCGGGATGAAGAAATGCATCGCGGATGCCCTGGGCGTGCGGGAATGCCAGATCGGCATCAAGGCGACGACCAACGAACTCATGGGGTTTATTGGCCGCGAAGAAGGAATTGCCGCGATGGCCGTGGCCAGTGTCGATCTGCCGTTCTAACTCAAATGCCGAAGGCCGAAATCAGCTGGAAACGTGTGACGGACGACGGAGCGAAGCTGCAAGTAAATGCCCAGCGCGTGGGCGGCGAATGGATCTTTTCCCATCGCGAAAAGCGTTTTGACCAGTGGCAAAGCGTGCCCAATCCGCCGCTTGAAGATTGGCTTGAACTGCTGGACGCGGTGGAGCGGCTCGTCACTCGCCGCCGCTTGCAACCGGTGCATGAAGACCTCGTCCGCCGCCGGATTCGCGAAAAGTTTCCGGAAGCAAAAGTGTAGTTTGAGAAGCCTCGGGCTTCGTTGCGGCCAGAACCCTTCGCTTCGAGGCGATCCAAGGCAAGGCTCGGCGACACGGGCAAACTGGACGGAGTGAGCAAACCCGACCGGCCCGCCCCGTAGCCCGCCGACTTTGGGAAAGGTGAGTTCAATTCCGGATCGGAAGGATACTTCGCTCAATCGCTGCCCACGACCAAACCCAAGTCCGCGATCGCCTGCCGTCGAGTTGGTGCGCCTTGCGAACCGGGCGGGTCGGTTGGTAGGTCGCTGGCGGTAGATAAAATTTCAGCGGATGACCGGGGACGGGAGGATTCTGATCCGGCGGGGTGGGTTTGCGCTTGGGCCGTTGGCCCGCTAATCTGGCGGCGTGAGCAAGAAGAGCGGGAAAATCGCGGAGTGCATCGCGGCGTTGCAGGGCCGGGAACTGCCCGCGCACTATCTCGGTTTCTTTGTTTGCTTCAACGAGCAACGGTTCTACGAAGCGCACGATGTGCTGGAAGAATTATGGCTGCCGGATCGGCACGGGCCGAACGGGGATTTTTTCAAGGGCTTGATCCAACTGGCCGGGGCGTTCGTGCATTTGCAGAAGGAGCGGCTGCAGCCCTCGGCGGCGTTGTTCAAACTGGCGCAAACCAACTTGCTAAAATATCCCACCCCCCACCAACGGTTGGACGTGGCGGCGGTACTCCGATTAGTCGAGGTCTGGCTGGGTGGGTTGGAAGGTCACGCGTTCAAGGTAAATCCGCTGCGGGTGCGCGCCGCGCCGATGTTGCGGTTGCTGGAGTAACTTGCCACCGGAGCGCCAGAGCGCCGGCCCGCCAGCATGTGGCTGGACAACGGCGGATCCTGCGTCACTATAGAGTCAGTTTTTCCATGTAAAACGGCACTCATGGTCAATACCAAGCTTTGGCTGATGCAGCGGCAACTTGCCACCGGGACCCCGCAGAAGCGGATGGCGGCGGTGCAGAAAATTCGCGCCCTCCAGGATCCTGAAAGCGTGCCCGTGTTGGTGGCAGCATTGAATGATGGCGAGGCGGCGGTCCGCACGGAGGTGGCCTCGGCACTCGGAGATTTTAAACATCCGGACGCCGTTAGGGCGTTGATCGCCGCCTTGCGCGACCCGGTTGAGGCGGTGCAGGAAGCGGCGGTCCAGGCGTTGAAAAAAAACGGCGACGCCACGGTAATTGAGCCGCTGGTGGGTTTGTTGTTGCGCGGGGCGCCGGGCGTCCAATACCACACCGCCCAAACGCTGCATGCCCTCCACTGGTTGCCGCGCACC
>JANXWY010000400.1 GCA_025350905.1 Verrucomicrobiota bacterium | reverse complement strand
CGACATACCAAGGCGGAGCGAGTAATCGAGGTACGTTGTTTATGATCACACCAGGCGGCAATTTCATGACGCTGGCTTCATTCAGCGGCACGAACGGGGCAGAGCCAACTGCCAACCTTGTGCAAGGAACCGATGGCCATCTATACGGAACGACGCTGAACGGCGGAATGGGGTTCAATGGAAGTCTTTTTTCGGGCTTTGGCACGGTGTTCAAAATCACCACGAATGGAGTTCTTGAGACGTTGGTCTATTTGAGCAGTTCGAACGGCATTCATCCTTATGATGCCCTCGTGGAAGGGGCTGATGGCGATTTTTACGGCACGGCTTCAACCGGCGGTACAAACAGCAATTCAGGTTCCGTATTTAAGGTTTCAGCGAACGGCGCGGTAACCACAATTTTCTACTTCAACGGGGCGAACGGTAGTTCCCCTTACGCAATATAGGTAATCCGAAGTTATTCATGGGCCGCAAGCGAGCCGTGCGGAAAGCGCGCGCCGCCAGCCCGTGAATAACTTCGTCGCCGCGAAACAGTTCGCGGCCCGATTCGGATGGTGCGGCCCGTGGGTTTTCACTATCCGTGTCTTGGTTTGCCCGCCTCGGCGGGCCAGGTCTGCTAACGACCAGTCGTTGTAACGACTTTGAGCTTATGGACCGGCCCGTCGGGCGGGGCTTGACCCTCTAACGACTACTCAAGAGGGCGTCTCTCATGTCAGAACGACCCTTCTATATTGGCGTCGCTGGGTCAAGTCTGCGGGCAACCGGAAAGGACAAACTAACATGACTGCCCATCCCTATGACCTGGTCATCGGCCTGGATCGTTCTGATCAGAAGGCCGACCTCTGCCTGATTGACACGCACACGGGCCAACGCCGCACGGCCGTGATTGCCACCGCCCCCGAAGCCCTGTGGGAATGGCTCCTGGAACTCCGCCAGCAACATCCCGGCGCCCGCGTTGGGCTCTGTCTGGAACAACCCGCCGTCCACCTGATCCCATTCTTGGAAACCTACGCCTGGATCACGCTCCATCCGATCAACCCGATCACGCTCCAAAAGTATCGCGAGGCCTTCGTCACCAGCCGCGCCAAGGACGACACCAAGGACGCCGAGTATCTGGCCGACCTGCTCCTGACCCACCACGCCAAGCTGCCGGTCTGGGCGCCCGAGGACAGCGCCACGCGGGCGGTCCAACAGTTGGTCGTCCATCGGCGCGCGGTGGTGGATGAGCGCACGGGCCTGAGCAACCGGCTCATTGCCCTGTTAAAACAGTATTATCCGCAGGCCCTGATGCTGTGTGGCGAGGATCTGTGGCGGCCGTTGGCCACGGCCTTCCTGTTAAAATGGCCCAGCTTGCAGGCCGTGCAAAAGGCCAAGCCCGAGCGGCTCAAGGTGTTTTATCACCTACACGGCAGCCGAAGTACCCGCTTGCAGACCGAGCGGCTGGCGCTGGTGGCCAAGGCGGTGGCGGTCACCGACGAGATGGCAGTGATCGGGAGCTTTGTGCTGCGGGTGCAGTTGCTCTGCCGCCAGCTCCAACTGGTGCAGCGAACCGTGACGGAGTTTGACCAACAAATCGCGGCGACCTATGCGGCCCATCCCGACCGGATGATCTTCGCCAGTCTGCCGGGGGCCGGGCCGGTGCTGGGCCCGCGCCTCTTGGCCAGCCTGGGCGCCAACCGCGAGCGCTTCGCCGAAAGCGCCGCCCAACTGCAACGCTACACGGGCGTGGCCCCGGTGACCAAACGCAGCGGGGGCAGCTGTTACATCCATCGGCGCTACTGCTGTCCGAAGTTTCATCGGCAAAGCTTCCACGAATATGCCAAGGAGAGCGTGTTGTGGTGTCGGTGGGCCGGGGCGTATTACCTGCAACAACGGAGCAAGGGCAGCCACCACCACACGGCGGTGCGGGCGCTG
Organism: Verrucomicrobiota bacterium; assembly: GCA_025350905.1. Taxonomy (GTDB): domain Bacteria; phylum Verrucomicrobiota; class Verrucomicrobiia; order Limisphaerales; family JADLHS01; genus JADLHS01. The sequence goes on along the minus strand of JANXWY010000400.1, from coordinate 2,519 downwards.
GCGTTCAAATGGCAGCGGATCATCTGGCGCTGCTGGCAGGATCGTAAACCGTATGAGGAAACCAAATATGAAGCCGCGTTGCGGAAAGCGGGCAGTCCGTTAGTGGCCCTATTCGACCGCGTCGAACTGGGCAAGAGCCCGTGGAAAAATCTGGCGAAGAAAAATTAAAAATCCGCTTGTCGGATCACCTCAGAGGTGAGCTTAGTGCAAGGAACTGACGGAAGTTTTTATGGCACTACGTCTGGAGACACGCAGTTTGGCGGGACAAATCAAGGCACGGTTTTTAGGATCACAACGAATGGCGCACTGACGTCGTTGTTTTTCTTCAGCGGCAAGAATGGCTCCCGTCCTCGTGCTCCATTGATACAAGGCCCCGATGGCAATTTTTATGGAACAACGTTCGAAGGCGGTTCTACCTATAATCCCGCGGCAGGTTCCAGCTATGGCACGGTGTTTAAGATCACGCCGGATGGCTCCCTAACGACGCTGGTATCGTTTAACGTCACAAACGGCTTCTGGCCCGCTGCTGGTCTGGTCTTGGGAAATGATGGGAATCTCTACGGCACCACGCCTTATGGTGGGGCCGGTGGCGGAGGCACTATCTTTCGATTGGTTCGCCAGCCCGTCATCACCTCAATTAACAGATCGAACGCCTCGGAAACATCGCTAACCTGGATTTCGTTTACAAATGGAACTTACCAAGTGGAATACAAATCAACGCTCGCTGCAACCAACTGGACTGTGCTGGCAGGCAACGTGAGCGCGAACGGCAGCACCGCTTCCTTTACAGACAATTCTGGCGGCGCGAGTGAGCGATACTATCGGATCCGTTTGAGTCCTTGATCCATGCCTCGACCGCAATCCGCCCTCAAGTCGCGGCCGCTGGTTTCAAAGGCCGCAGGCTGAAAACGGAAGTCAGAGGGCAGAAGTCAGAGGACGGAAGTCGGAAGTCGGAGGAGCGCGGAATTTATTCCGCTTCGTCGCCCGGCCGCGCTTGGGGCCGGAGCATGTTCTCACGCTGCCAAACATTCGGACGTTGAAGCGGAATAAATTCCGCGCGCCGCTCAGGGTGCCAGATTGCCGGTTGACACATTTTTGCAGCGAATTATCGTGAGGCCATGAACATCGCCTTGCCGCAAAATCTCGAAGACTACGTTGCCGAGCTGGTTCAAACCGCCAACTACCAGGGGTCGGATGAAGTCGTTTCGGAAGCGTTGCGCGAGCATCAAGCCCGCCGCCAGGGGATGGAGGTCGTGATGACGCCGGAGCTTGAACGACTGCTGGATGAAGGGCTGGAAAATCTGGATCAAGCCAAGACCACCGACGAATTCCGCCGCCGGCCATGATCCGGGCCCGGTTCAGTCCAAAGGCCGGACGCGATTTGGACGAGCACTGCGGTTTCATCGCTGGCGACAATCCCGAAGCCGCGGAACGTGTCCGCCAGACCATTCTCAACACCGCCGACTTCCTGGCGCAGCATCGTGAACTCGGGCCGCGCATTCGCAAGGCCGCGCCGCGTCACGCGCAAATCCGCTGGTTCGTTGTGCCGAAGTTCCGCAACTATCTGATCTTCTATCAGCCGTTTGAGGAGACCATCATGGTCGTCCGCGTTTTGCACGCGGCGCAAGACTGGACGCGTTTCTTTCCAACTTCGCAAAATCGGCCCGAGTGAGTCTGGCCTACCGCGCTCCACCTTCAACCTGCCGCCGGTGCTCCCGCTGGTTTCAAAGGCCGAAGGCAGAAAGCAATAAGGAGAAAGCAGAAAGCAGAAAGCTGAAATCGGAGGTTGGAGATCGGAGGAGCGCGGAATTTATTCCGCTTCGTCGCCCGATCGCGCTTGGGGCCGGAGCATGTCCTCACGCTGCCAAACATTCGGACGTTGAAGCGGAATCAATTCCGCGCTCCGGGCGGCAGCCCGCACCATCGCGCACCTTGACATATTATCGCGCAACGATAACTTGGCACGGTGATTGCCAGTTTCGCCTGCCGGAAGACCGAGCGGTTGTGGCAGCGGCGGCGTGACCACGGATTGCCGCCGCAAATCGAGCGCGTGGCGCTTCGCAAGCTCACCCAGCTTGACCGCTCGCGCGAGTTGCGCGATTTGCGGCTGCCGCCCGGCAACCACCTGGAAGCCTTAAAAAGCGACCGCGCCGGACAGCACAGCATCCGGGTCAACCAGCAATGGCGCGTTTGTTTCCGCTGGCAGGGCGAGGACGCGCACGATGTTGAAATTGTAGATTACCATTGAGCCATGAAAACGAAACTCCCGCCGGTGCATCCGGGCGAAATCCTGTTGCACGACTTCCTTGAACCGCTGGGCTTGAGCCAGAGCGCGCTGGCGGACGCCCTCGATGTCACGCCCATGCGCGTGAGCCAGATTGTGCGCGGCCATCGCGCGATCACGGCGGACACCGCCCTGCGCCTCTCGCGCTATTTCGGCACGCGCCCCGGCTGGTGGCTCGATCTGCAAACTCATTTCGATCTCGAAACCGCCGGTGACGAACTCGAAGCCCGCATCG
>JANXWY010000391.1 GCA_025350905.1 Verrucomicrobiota bacterium | reverse complement strand
ATCTGGACGCTGATCCTCGCGTGGCTGCTGTTCGGCGGGGTGTTGTTTGCCGTGCCCGATATCCGCTAACCGGCACCCAAACCCATCCGCCCAGAACTTAGTTCCGGTTGGTAACGAACCGGCAACTCGTTTCCGGAAGTTAAAAGCGCTCCCTGCGGGGCAGCCTCGGCTTGCATCGCGATGGATTCTGCGGTTTGATGGCCGGCAGCTTTATGAAGACACGCTCCCTCGTCGTTCGGCTTTGCCTCGTCGCCCTTTTTTTCAGCTATGGCGCCAAACCGGCAATAGCCCAAACGAGCGAGAGCCGCCAACCGATTCGGAGCGAGGCGCCGTTGCCGACCGAGACGCCGGCCGAGCGGAACGCGCGGTTGGCATGGTGGCGGGAGGCGCGTTTCGGCATGTTCATTCATTGGGGCTTGTACGCCATTCCCGCCGGCGAATGGAAAGGCCAGACCGACCACGCCGAGTGGATTCGCGACAGCGCCAAGATCCCGCTACCAGAATACGACCAGTTCGTTGGTCAGTTCAATCCGGTGAAGTTCAACGCCGTTGCCTGGGCCCGACTCGCGCGCCGGGCCGGGATGAAATATCTCGTCATCACCTCCAAGCACCACGACGGCTTCGCCTTGTGGGACTCAAAGGTCTCCGACTTCGATGTCATGGCGACGCCTTTCCACCGCGACATTCTCAAGGAACTAAGCACCGCCTGCCGCCAACAGGACGTCCGCTTCTGCACCTACCACTCCATTATGGATTGGCACCATCCAGATTATCTGCCCCGCCGTGAATGGGAGAAGGCGAACCGTCCCACGGCGGGCGCCGACTTCGACCGGTTTCGAGCTTACCTCAAGGGACAACTCCAGGAAATTGTCAACGGCTACCACCCGGCCGTGCTCTGGTTCGATGGCGAGTGGGAGGACACCTGGACGCATGCGATGGGACAAGACCTCGACGACTATGTGCGCGGGCTGAACCAGAACATCATCATCAACAACCGCGTGGACAAAGGCCGCCACGGGATGGCGGGCCAGACCAAGGACGGCGGCTATCGCGGTGATTTCGGCACCCCCGAACAGGAAATTCCCGACCAAGGCCTCCCCGGAGTGGATTGGGAATCGTGCATGACCATGAACCGCCACTGGGGCTGGAACGCCGCCGACACCCAGTGGAAGTCCACCGAGGACCTGGTCCGCAAGCTCATCGATATCGCGAGCAAAGGCGGCAATTTCCTCCTCAACATCGGGCCGCGCCCCGATGGCACCTTTCCGGACCAGGCGGTCGAACGGCTCGAAGGTATGGGTCGCTGGATGGAGAAAAACCACAACGCGATTTACGGGACGCAGGCGAGCCCGATCGGTAAGCCCGCGTGGGGCCGTTGCACCATGAAGCCGCTCGGTAACGGCCGGACCCGCCTGTTCCTCCACGTCTTCGATTGGCCCAGCGACGGAAAACTAACCGTGACCGGTTTAGCCGGCCGGCCGTTCAAGGTCGCCCTGCTCGACGGAGGCCAACGCCTGAAGTTCGCGGTGCGCGCCAACGACGTAACGATTGAAGTTCCCTCCCAACCGAAAAACCCGATGGCCACCGTGATTGTGCTCGATCTGGCGAAGCTTTAGCCAAAGATGTAGTTGAAAACTGAGCGAGCCACCGCCGTGACTCGTAGGACAACCGTCACGCCTGTCTTCAACGGCCAAAGGTTACCCACCATTGGGTGACTCAAACCTACCGCCGAAAAACTACACCTCCAGGCGGAGACCGTTAGTTTGAAACAGGCACGACGCCTATCCTACTGCAATTGGGATTACTTCTCCGTCCAGAGAAACGTCGCCACCGATTTGGGTTCCTGGCCGGTCACCAGATTGTGGTTCCGCCATGCAATCGCAAACCGTTTCCTTTGAGCGGTGGTATTCGCCACGATCAGGACGATGGTGCCGTCCGGGTTGCGGAAGGCCACGTTGGCAAACGCCTTGTCCCCCGCGGTGCTTTCGATGCGCCGCGCGCCGCGTTGGACGAATTTCATGAACTGGCCGCACATGAAATATTCGAAATGGTAAGAGGGCTTGAGCGTCTTCGGATTGAGCATGACCATGGTCCGACTCGCTGCGAACGGTCCGTTGTTGGGCTTCCCATGGTCATCGAGCATCGTAACCCAGCCGTTGTAACTGGCGGCCCAGTTGCGCAATCGGTCGATCAGGTCCACCGCACCGTTGATGCCGAACACGGAGCCTTCCGTGAAATAGATCGGCACGGTGGGAAACTCGCGGTGCAAGACGCTCATGCCGTCCGGCCCGCCCACATAGCCGTGGAAGCCCACCCCGTTCACGAACGCCGCCGCCCGCGGATCCGCCAGAATCGTACGCGGGTAGGCGATGCCGGCATCATCGCCGGACCCGACCACGTTATAATTGTGATCGTAACACCAGATTAGCGTCTTGAGTCCGTGGCGCCGGAACGCCGGGCCCAGGTGGGCGCGGATAAAATCGCGCTCCTGTTCCCCGGTCCAGCGGCACGAGGGATAATGCCACTTTGGATCTTTCTCCTGGGCGCGATCCACGCCCGGTTCGTTCTGGATCGTCACGGCGTAAATCGGAATTCCTTCCGCCGCATAAGCGCGGATGAAGCGAACAAAGTATTCGGCGTAAGCGGCCGCGTGCTGCGGGAGCAGCTGGCCGCCGATCATCGTGCCCGTGCTCTTCATCCAGCCCGGCGGACTCCACGGGGACGCGAAAAACAGCAGTTCTGGATTTTTTTGCTGAGCCAACTTGATCGCCGGCAAGATCTCGCGGCGGTCGCGGTCGATGGAAAAATGATTCAATTCCGGATCGGTTTCGCCGGCCGGGAGGTCGTCGTACGAATACCAAGGGTCGCCGGTAAAATCCGAGGTGCCGATACAGAGCCGCATCAAGTTCATCCCGATGCCAGTCGTCGGGTTCACCAACCGCTCCATCACCTGGGCCCGTTCCGCCGGGACCAGCCGCGCGAGATTCCAACACGTGGAGGATTCGAGCGACGATCCCATCCCGAGCAAGGTCTGGAAGGCGATGGTGTCGTCCACCCTCACTACGGCTGGGCTGTCGGCCTTGAGCGCGTCGGTCCAAGCGAGGGCCGGTTGTTTGGCGAGTTGGAATTTGCCGTCGAGCGAACTCAGCCACCAACGGATGGGGAGGGTTGGCTCGGCAGCGGTCACCCCGGAAACGGCTGCCAGCCCGAGCCCGACAGCGAGAATCGTGGAAACGGAGGTGTGTCGCATGGGCCATGTCATAGACAAGCTGAGGAACGCCGGCAACCTCGAATCATCGAAACATCGTCCCCGCGAAGGGTGGGCGCAGCACCCGGGCGCTGAAGTTCGAGCGGGGATGCGGCTGCCGGCAAATTTGACTTTGGTCGAGAGTTCCATCCGTGATAATTGAAACGGATGAAATTGACATCGGATTCGCATCTCTTCCATCCTCCAAGTCGCATGCTGAACACCAACCCGGTTGGCGGCCGGATGAAAGCGATCGCTGCCTCGAACGCGGCGCGGTCGTTTTGGATCCCGGAGCAAACGCGAGCGGGACGGACGGTGGCCGGACTTAAGCTGACCATTAAAAAAAACTACCCGTGACCGCCGCCTGCCAAGCCTCCTGAGCCACCCCCCAACCCAACCGCGCATGTCATCCAATCCGAAACTCACCGCCACCCAATGGCTGATCATCACCATCGCCAGCATCGGCTTTCTTTTCGACACCTACGAGCTGCTGATGACCCCGCTCGTGGGCGTACCGGCCATTGCCGAATTGCTCCAGGTGCCCGCCAACAATCCGCTCGTCACGAAATGGATTGGCAATCTAATCTGGCTCTCCGCGTTGAGCGGCGGGGTGTTCGGCCTGCTGGGCGGCTGGCTCATTGATCGCTTCGGGCGCAAGCGCATCATGGCGGCGAGCATTTTCATTTACTCGCTCTCGCCCGTGGCCGCCGCCTTCAGCACGACGCTGGGCTGGTTTGTCTTTTTCCGTTGCACCACGTTCATCGGCGTGTGCGTCGAGTTCGTCGCGGCGATCACCTGGCTCGCGGAATTGTTTCCGGACAAACGCCGCAAGGAAATCGTACTGGGCAGCACGCAAGCGTTCGCGTCGGTCGGCGGTTTGCTGGTGACCGGCGTCAACGTGTGGGTCGTCACCCACGCGAACACACTCCCCGCGCTGCCGCTGCCGGAAATTTTCAACGCCCACGGCGCGTGGCGCTACCTGCTTTTCACCGGGCTGGTGCCGGCGATTCTCATCGCGTTCCTGTTGCCGTTCGTCCCCGAATCCCAGGTCTGGCGGGAGCGCCGCCAGGCCGGCACGCTCAAACGACCGAGCTTCGGCGAGCTGTTCGCACCTGAACTTCGCCGCGTGACCCTGGTGACCGCGCTGCTCTCGGGGTGCGCCTATGCCGCTGCCTTCGGCGCACTGCAATTGACCCCGTTGCGGGTGGCCCCGGGATTGCCGGAACTGACCGAACAACGGGCGGCGCTCCGGCCGTTGCAGATCGAAGCCAGCCAGCTCAACACCAATCTCCTGGCTGTCCTGCCGGCATTCCTCCAAGCGGAGCAGGAACTACCCAGCCTCGCCGAACTGGCAGCGCAGCGCGCCAAAACCCGCATTGCCCAACGCGCCGCCCGCAAGGCGGACAACAAGGAGATGCTCGCCACGCTTGGCGCGCGCTTCAGCCAGCTCGAAACCAACCTCCTCCAACTTACGGCCGCCCATCCCGACGCAAAGAAGGCCGTTGGCGAGCGGGAGAAAATCATGAAGTTGATTGGTGACAATCGCGATCTGCAGGAGCCGTTCGACACCGCGGTCAAGGCGCGCGGCAACACGATCCAGCTTTATCAGGAACTCGGCGGTTTGCTCGGGCGCATCCTGCTCGCGTTGCTACTGGTCGTGGCCATCACCCGCCGGAATTTGCTGCGGCTCTTCCTCGTGCCGGGACTGGTTCTGTTCCCGGTCACCTATTGGCTTCTCTACCATCAATCCGCAGCGGCCATGCAATGGGGCATTCTCTTGTGCGGACTCACGGTGGTGGCCCAGTTCAGTTACTTCGGCGAATACCTGCCCAAGGTGTTTCCGCTCCACTTGCGCGGGACCGGCGGCAGCTTTGCGACGAACGTCGGGGGCCGAATGATCGGCACGTCGGCCGCTTTTCTCACCACGAACCTTCTGGCGCCGATGGTCGGCGGGAAAACGACGTTTGATTCGGTAGCCATGGCAGCGGGCATCGTCGGGACGGGCGTTTTTGTCATCGCGCTGGCGGCGACATTCTTCCTGCCCGAGCCGAAGGAGCCGACCGATGAGAAATGAGATGAACGACCGCCCTCACCCTGACCCTCTCCCCCGGGGAGAGGGAACAGCTAGGCACGTCTTGGGCGAATTTGTTCGTCGCGGTTGCAATCACCGCACCTCTGTCCTTTGCTCCGTAACGTCGAACAACCGGAGCGCGCCTGACTCTACCCGCGTCTGCCGAACGTTTCTCCCACTCCTCGGGGGAGAGGGCGGGGGTGAGGGCGGGTGTTAACTTTTCAGACTAACTTTTGAAATCCCATGAGCATTGACCAAACCGCCATCCAAAAAGCCCAATTCCAACTCGACACCCATACGCGCGAAATCATCGCGTGGCATTTCTCGCCGGACAGCGGTTGCCCCTATTGGCTCGATTGGGCGAAGAAAAATTTTGATCCGCGCCAAACGGTGAATTCCTTCGCTGATCTCATTGCCAAGTTCCCGCACTTCCAGGACGAATCGCTGCGCGACAGGCAACCGGAGGTCTGGGTGCCGGCGACATTCAAGGGCCAGCCGTTCAACATCTTTGAAACGGGTGGCACGACCGGCATGCCCAAGCAGCGCATCGGTTGGAACGATTACAAGGTGGATTACTCCGAGTTCAGCGAGAAAATTTCCGACGAACATTTCCCGCGCAACCATTACTGGCTGATGATGGGTCCGACCGGCCCACGCCGCCTGCGCCTCGCCATCGAACATCTCGCCAATGTGCGCGGCAGTTCGTGCTACTTCATCGACCTCGACCCGCGCTTCGTGAAGAAAGTCATCTCGAACAAACAATTCGAGGTCGCCCGTGCCTACATGGATCACGTCGTAGATCAGGCTGTGACCATTCTCAAAAACCGCAAAGTCTCCGGCCTGTTCACCACTCCGAAACTGCTCGAAGCGCTCGCCGAGAAGATTGACCTCTACGATGCCGGCATTCGCGGCGTGTTTTGCGGCGGCACGACCATGGCGCCGCAATATGTGCGCTTCATCGTCGAGGAAGTGCTGGAAGGCCGCATTGGCTTTTATCCGACCTACGGCAACACGCTCATGGGCCTGGCCGCGAGCGTGCCGTTGAAGCCGGAGGACAAATTCTCCATCACCTACTACGCCCCACAACCGCGCGCCGTGCTCCGCGTCGTGAACCCGCAGCAAACCGATCAGGTCGTCGCCCACGACGAATGGGGGCGAGTGGAACTCACCACGATGACGAAGGAATTCTTCATGCCGCGCTTCCTGGAACGCGATGAAGCCATCCGTCGCGCCCCGCGCGCCCCCTACGCCTGGGACGGCGTGGCGGAAGTCCGCCCGTTCGGCGCGATGGAGAAGAACATCGTGGAAGGGGTGTATTAAACACCGGTGATAGCGACGGTTTACATCGAATCTTCGGTCATCAGTTATCTGACCGCACGGCCAAGCAAGAACGCCTTGCAGGCGGAGCGACAACGGTTGACCCGGCTGTGGTGGCGCAAACTGCGTCCGCGATTTGACTGTTACGTTTCCGACATCGTCATCGAAGAAATCAGTGATGGTGAACTGGTGATGGCGAAGCAGCGATTGAACGCGGTGCGAACCATTCCTCGACTGTCCGCATCTGAGCCTGCTGCCGATCTTACCGAAGAAATCTTGAGGCGGGGTTACCTGCCGTCCAAAGCCGCAACCGATGCGGCGCACATCGCAATTGCGGCGACCAGTGGCATGGATTTTCTTCTGACCTGGAACTGCACCCATATTGCAAATGCGCATGTGGAACGACAGGTGGCAAGGATTTGCGTCGCGCACGAATATGAATTTCCCGTGATTTGCACCCCGGAACAGCTCATGGTAGTCTGAACCCGATGAAGCAAGACCCGATCATTGCCGAACTCCGTCGAACCCGCGACCGGATCGCCGCTGAATTCAATCACGATGTTCGCGCCCTGTTCGCGCATTACAAGCAGATGGAACGGGAATCCGGTGCGACTTACGTTCATCGCGGCCCCAAGCTGATGAAGAAGCCCGCCCTCAAAGCGAAATAATCGGCGTGGCCGAAGTCCGTCCCTTCGGTGCGATGGAGAAGAACATCGTTGAGGGCATGTATTAGCGACCCTCGCGAGCTGGAGCCAGTGGAACGGTTAGGCCACCGGACACGCCCATGATTCACAACCGATATTTGCCCCTGGGGTTGCACCAAGTCTGCAACGGTGTGTTCGGCGCGGTGTGGCTCATCGGCCTCGGCAGTATTTGGTTCGGAGAGCCAGCGGAGAGTTGGCGGCATTTCGTGTCGCGCAGTTTGATTTGGGCGAGTATTCCTGTCGGCATTATTTTGGCACTCGTCGCCCGTCAGTTCTCCATCGTGCAGGGAGTTGCCGGCGGCGACGGCTACGATGAGTTACCTGAGACGGACGGCAAGTAACCGGTGGCCTAACCACGCCCGGCCGGGTCGCGGTACTTTTTCCGACAAGCAAAGACTGCAATTTCAGGAGCTTAAAATTCCAAGAAATGGAAGCGGCGGTGAAGGGATCGGTAATCGTCGCATTCTGCAAGGAGTCCAGCACCGGCTTGCCGACCGGTGTCGGCTGGACTGTACGTGAGCCTTGCCAATTGTCGGCCTGGGGCAGCCTTGCTTTCTGCTCCTGCCCGTGCGCCGGCCGTCAGCCGGTCAGCCGTTGGCCTCGCTGGTTGGAAAATAAATCATTTGAAGGCCCGCCCCGCTTCACCTTTAGCCGAACCAGCAGGTGTTTCCGAAAGGCATTTGAAACTAAGGAGTAACGGGCTTTCGGATCCCCAGGATGGACACCAGTCCGCCTTCGCCCCTTCAAGGCTTACCTCCATCAACTGACGCCAAGGGTTTTCCCAGTCGAGGTGAGGAACGCCCTAGTCGCAGTGCGGTCAGGTTAGCCGTAGGGGTACTCATGCTAAAAATCTCGGAACCAGCAGCGGGCCGTACCAACGGGGTTTCAAATAGGCTTTCGGACTTGGTGGGACGCACAAGGATGTTGGGCCTCCTCCTGTTCCTCGCCCTGATTCATGACCCGGTCCCGGCGCGAAGCGTGACTTTTCCAGCCAACAGCGTGGCGCTGGCCTGGGATCGCAGCGCCAGTGCCGAGGTCACCGGCTACCGGGTTTATTATGGCGCGGCGAGCGGAATTTATACGAACAGTACCGTGGTGGGAAACGTGAGCACGAATTCAGTTTCAGGTTTGGCGCCCGGCGCAGCTTATTTCTTCGCCATTACCGCTTACAATGCGGCCGGGCTGGAGAGCCCGTTCTCGAATGAGATCACGTACACCGTTCCAACCGGAGCCCCTACTGTGCAGATCCGCCTGGCGCTGAACCGGCAAGTCATCCTGACCGTGAACGGGCAGAGCGGTCACACTTACGAAATCCAGGCGACGTCGGCTTTGCCGACTTGGACCCCCATTGGCACGGTTACGCTGGGGCCGAGTGGGGCGATTGACTTTCTGGATCCCAGTGCCGCGAATTTCCCGAATCGCTTCTATCGCATTCGAGATACCCAGCCTTGATGACGCCCGGATCGGATTCGGGCGCTGGCGGCAGGACCGTCGGAATGACGGGTGCGTCGCCACGCCGTGCCCCGGGATGGCACCTCAAATCATCGGACTTCTGAAATCCATAGGGGTGACCAACCGGGTGCCCCGCGGCGAAGGGTGGCCAGCAGACGGGTCGCGTTCGCGGGGACGAATCGATCAATTTCTGATCTGGGAACGGGCGCCGGCGGTTGGCCGGATGCACGTTTTTTGCCGGCATTCGAAATATGCAGGTAGCGGTCTGGAATGATCGGCCCGCTCAACGATCTGTCGGCAGGAACGAACGGCACTTCAAGATTCGTGGCCCCGAATTTTGGTCAGTTAGTACGAGACGCAGGTCAGCGGTGACGGAACGGGAGGGACCGTCAACTTTCCTTTGGAATTAATCCTTCCCGAAGGGCAAAACGGACCAGGCCTGGAATGTCGTGAACATTTAGGACAGACATCAGCTTGAGCCGATGGTACTCCACGGTTTTGGGGCTGACCTTCAGGATTTCCGCGATGCCTTTGGTGTTCTGGCCTTCCGCGATAAGTTGCAGAATCTCCCGTTGCCGGGAAGTGAGTTGTTCAAGTGGATATTTGTGTTGGGCGATTCGGTCCAGGACGAAATTCCTGGGTAAATGGTCGACTATTTCGCGGCTCAAATAAACTTCGCCATTCATGACGCTGCGCAGCGCCGTCTCCAATTCAGTAACGGCCGCCTTTTTGAGCAGGAAGCCGCCGACGCCAGCATTGAGGGCGCGATAAACATACTCTTCATTCTGGTGCATGGAGAGGATCAACACTCGTACATTTGGGAAATCTTCGGCCATGCGTTCGGCGGCCTCCAAACCATTAAGGCCCGGCATGGCAATGTCCATAATCACAACCTCGGGGGAGTGAATGGCGACCAGTTCCAAGACTTGGCGGCCATCGTTCGCCTCGGCGATCACGCGCACGCCCGGCAATCTTTCCAACAAGGCGCGCATGCCCGCCCGCACGAGCGTGTGATCGTCGGCCAGAATCACCCGAATCGGACTGATCGCGTCATGGGGCATGATTCTGGTCTGGTGTTGCGTTTTGCCATTTAATCGGAAACCAAGCGTGCACCTCGGTACCCTGCGGGGAGAGCGACGTAAATTCCAGACCTCCGCCCGCCAGCACCGCCCGCTCCTCCATGCTTAACAGACCCAGACTTTCACCGCGCACGGACCGCCCCCGGCTTTCCGACACTTGAAACCCGATGCCGTCGTCGCGCACCCGAAGGTGGAGCTGCCCGGCTTCCTGCTGGAGATCGACGGTCACCGCCTTGGCACGCGCGTGGCGCACGACATTGGTCAAGGCTTCTTGGGCGA
>JANXWY010000277.1 GCA_025350905.1 Verrucomicrobiota bacterium | reverse complement strand
CGGCGCGGCGAAGGAATTGGTCGGCGCGGCGGTTTTTCTCGCCAGCCAGCAGGCCAGCAGTTTCGTCACCGGGGCGGACATCCGCGTGGACGGCGGCTACCTGAGCCAGACGATTTAGTTTCAACCGTGCGGGCCAGCCGGGCGTCTGGTAAGGTGCAGTGACGATGGCCCGGGTCGACAACACGGAATCCTCGCTCGCTGCCGGTCAGCGGGTGTTTGGTCGTTATTTCCTCACGCGCACGCTGGGAGCAGGCGGCATGGGCGTGGTGTGGCTCGCGCATGATCGCGTGCTGGAACAGCCCGTCGCGTTGAAATTCATCGCGCCCCACCTCATCGCGGATCATCACGAGGTCGAACGGTTGAAAACCGAGACCCGCCGCAGCCTCAAGTTGGCCCATCCGAATATCGTCCGCATCCACGACTTCATTCAGACGCCGCAGGGCGCGGCGGTGGCCATGGAATATGTGGACGGCTGGTCACTCTGGAGCTTAAAGGTGGACAAGCCGCGCCAGATTTTTTCCGTGGCGGAACTGGAGCCGTGGATTCGCGATTTGTGCGCCGCGCTCGAGTACGCCCACAACGAAGCGCGGATCGTGCATCGCGACATCAAGCCGGCCAACCTGATCCTCAACTCGCGCGGGCAGATCAAGGTGACGGACTTTGGCTTGTCGCGGGACATCCAACACGGGCCGGTCATCGACGTCGCTCAGCCGCCGATCGTGGGGACGGACTGGTACATGAGTCCGCAACAGTGGACGGGCGAGCCGCCGGCGGTGGCAGATGATATCTATTCGATCGGCGCGACCATCTATGAATTGCTCACCGGCAAACCACCATTTTACGAGGGTGACGTGTTCGCCCAGTTGCAGGAAGTCGTTCCCCCAAGCATGACGGACCGATTGTTTGAGTTTGGAGTGAGCGATCCGACCATTCCGTTGATGTGGGAAGAGACGATCGCAGCGTGTCTTGCGAAAGACGCCACCCGCCGGCCCCGTAGCGCCCGGGAGGTCGCCATGCGGCTTGGGCTCCAACCACTCTAAACTTTCAAGTCCTTCCCGGCCGCGCCGACACCGGCCTCCGGCGGCCAGCGACGCCTTTTTGGGGAGCTGGGTCGGAGTTTTATTCGCGAAGCAGATTTGCCGGATTCCAAGATGGATTTCCGTTTCCAAAAGCCTAACTTCTCCGAGTGCAGAGTTTAATCTCAGAGCTGGCCTCGGCCGGCGCCAGCGTTTCTGCGGCACAAGTCGAGCAACTCGTCGCCCAAGCCCTGCCGGCGGCCGATTACCGGGATTTGCGCGTGCTGCTCATTATCCCCGACGGCACGCGCACGGCGCCGGTGGGCTTGCTTTTCAAAACCATCTTCGCGCAAATCGGTCGCGTCACCAAAGAACTGGATGTGCTCACGGCCCTCGGCACGCATCCGCCGATGAGCGAAGCCGCGATTTGCGAGCGGTTGGAAATCTCCCTGCCGGAACGGCGCGCCCAGTTTGGCCGCGTCCGCTTCTTCAATCATGAATGGGATAACCCCGCCGCGCTCCAGCAAATCGGCACCCTCGCCGCCGCCGAGGTCAGCGAACTCACCGGCGGGTTGTTCGCGTTGGATGTGCCGGTGGAGATCAACCGGCTGGTTTTCAACTACGACCAGATCATCATCGTCGGCCCGGTGTTTCCGCACGAAGTCGTCGGGTTTTCCGGCGGCAACAAATATCTCTTTCCCGGCGTGGGCGGACCGCAAATATTGAATTTCTTCCACTGGCTCGGCGCGGTCGTAACCAACCCGATGATCATTGGCAACAAATGGACGCCCGTCCGCAAAGTCGTGGACCGCGCCGGCGCCTTGGTCGGCGTGAGCAAGCGTTGCTTCGCGCTGGTGGTTGCGCCGGACAAATCCCTCGCTGGACTTTTTTTTGGCACGCCGGAGATCGCCTGGGATGCCGCCAGCGAACTCTCGAAACAAGTCCACATCACTTACAAGGACCGGCCGTTCCACACGGTGCTGTCCAAAATGCCGCCGATGTATGACGACCTTTGGGTCGCCGGCAAGGGCATGTATAAACTCGAACCGGTCGTGGCCGACGGCGGCGAGCTGATCATTTATGCGCCGCACGTCCAAGAGATTTCCGTCACCCACGGCCGGATTATCGAGGCGATTGGCTACCACTGCCGCGACTATTTCCTCAAACAATGGGAGCAGTTTAAAAATTACCCGTGGGGCGTCCTCGCCCACGCCACCCATGTACGTGGCCTCGGCACCTTCGAGAACGGCCTCGAGCATTGTCGGGTGCAAGTGACCCTCGCCACCGGCATTCCGGAATCCATCTGCAAAAAAATCAACCTCGGCTACCGCGACCCGCAATCCATCTGTGAACAGGATTTCGCGAATCGCGAGAGCGAGGGAATATTGTTCGTGCCGAAAGCGGGTGAGATGCTTTATCACCTCAAGCAGCCGCCCGTGTGGGCCGGCGGCGGGAACTAGCGAGTTCACGGTGGCTCGGGGACCTTCGCGCCCGACCCAGCCGGGGCCGAGAGTTCAGGAAAGGATTGACCGATGCCGCACGCCGGACGCCGGATTTCCGGCCTGGGTTTTCCTGCTGCTGGGCAGACCCTCACAACCGGGCTGCGAGGTTGCCTCTCGGCTTCCCGCGCAAATCCTTGCATCTGAGTTTGACGCCCCCAGCACCCCGGCCTAGAGTCGCGGCATGCAATCCGATGGACTGGGCCGGCTTGGGGCCAAATGGTAATAAACGAACCAACTGTTCGCCTATCATCCCAAACGGCATGATATCCAGACCTGCAGAATTACTTGTTCGGCCCATCGAGTCATGAACACAGTAACGATTCAGTTTACCGGCGCCCTCGCACTTTTTATCGCGGTGAACCTTCACGCCGCCGAACCCGTATTGTCCACCCAGGAGGCCCAAGCAAAAAAGACCTGGCTGGACGCGATAACGAAACAAACCGAAAGAGAAACCAAGTTAGTCCAGCAGTTGCACAAACGAATTGTCGCGACGAGCCCCCAAACCGGTGAAGCCGAAATGAAGCTTTACACCAACACCATCTCTGTTCCAGATCGCGAGCGTCGCCTCGCTCCGAACGATTCTGTGGCGGTCATCTCGGTCATGGTCCCGATCAAAGGCGGCGAATTTATTATGGGCAGTCCGGAAACGGAAGCAGGCCGCCGCCCGGATGAAGGGCCACAACATAAAGTAAGAATCTCTCCCTTCTGGATGCAGCAATGCGAAGTCACTTGGAACGAGTATGAGCCTTTCATGCTGAACATCGAGGAGACGAATCCCAAAGACACCACTAACACCGGCACTTCTTGGGACGCCGTGTCCAAACCCTCGAAACCTTACACTGACCCCAGTCGCGGCATGGGCAAAGCGGGTTATCCCGCCGTCGCCATGACTCAGCACGCGGCCAATAAATATTGTGAATGGCTCAGTGCCAAGACGGGACACTTCTATCGTTTGCCAACCGAGGCTGAATGGGAATACGCCTGCCGTGCCGGCACCACGAACGCTTACTCATACGGCGACAATCGCGAAAAGCTCTCCGACTATGCTTGGTTCTACGACAACAGCACTTCCAAGTATCAAAAGGTCGGCAGGAAGAAACCTAATCCGTGGGGCCTCTATGACATGCATGGCAATGTCGCCGAATGGTGCCTTGACCAATACGCCCCGAATTTCTATGGGCAGCAAAAAGATGAACTGTCAATAAACCCCTGGAACAAGGCTACGCAACCCTATCCCCATGTCGTTCGGGGCGGGGCTTGGCCGGATGACCCAGCACAACTCCGTAGCGCCGCACGCGAAAAGTCAGACAAAGGTTGGAAGACTGACCCTCAGTTGCCTCCGACTTTCTGGCATATGGACCAGGCAGACTTCGTGGGTTTCCGCGTCGTGCGTCCACTCAAAGTCCCGAATAGCGACGAAATGTTTCACTATTGGAACAGCGGCGTGGAAAACGAGATGCCACCAAGATGGTAGAAATCTTTCCATCGTCACGTCAGCCCTGTAATCGGAGCTGTCGCGGTTCACGTCGCGAGTCGGCGGTGGCTCAGCTCAGAAACGTTAGGTATCATATGCGCATATTCCTCCTATTCCCGCTTGCAGTTGCCATGATGATTCAGTGTGGACGTGCTGGTGAAGTCTGGACCAGTTATTACGAGACCAATCGCTACGACTTCACGGTTTCCGAAACCGAGCTTGCCAAGGCGCCAGTCTGGAACGAGACCGATGACGATCCACCGCTGTCAGCACGCAAGGCACTCCGGCTGGCCCGCGCCGCACTTTCAGAATTTGTTTCCGATTCCAAGGCGTGGAAATTCGACTCGTTGAGCCTGCGGGAGGGTCGCGACGGCCACTGGGTTTACCTAGTCTCGTTTGAGTTGATACCAGCGGGAGGCGGAAGAGTGCCGACGATTTCGATTCCAGTCCTGATGACAGGAGTTGCGGTTAAGCCGAGAATTAGTCCATGGCCGAGATGAGCCCCAATTCACTGACGATGCCTAAGCTCTCCAGCGAGCCCCGGCGTGATCGTCTCGGTTGCAATTCACACTTCTCGTGGGCCGGGTCGCCGAGTTTTATTCGTTCGGCGTACATAACCATGCGCCATTTCATTATCATCATTTTGACTGGTTTGCTCGTGAGCTGCGCATCGTCAACAGCGCGCTCACCTCGACAGCAGGCTGGGAAGCCATATGATTCCACCATTCCACGGTCTCCCTCCGTATGCATCCCTGTGATCGTTTCTTTCGTAGGCAACGAATGGATGGGTACCGATGAGCTGAAGCACAAAGCAAAGCAGAGATTGCAGGATGAGGGACACCCGTTGGATGATTCTTATCAGTGTCGCATCAATGTTGAGTTGATCGGCAAGGGTGCTGGTTGCACGGTTGAGTTCAGCAAGGGATTTTACCAGCCGGTGTATTCTGTGGAGTTCAGTCGTAAGGGGGAGATACAGCGGGTAAGGAAGAGTATTGCGATTGAGGGACAACCCGGAAGGCCATGACCAAGAGGCCGAACAAAATCACTGCACACACCGCCGGATGGCGCACCCAGTTCCGCTTTCGCGGGCAGCGTCCCTTGGTCCGGCGTGTGTGAGTTTCTACTTTAGCGATGCACGAAATCCGCTGTGGAAGCGTTCGAATGCAGGCGTTTTGTGGTTCATACTTCATTGTAGATGAGCTATTGCCCTGATTTCTGGAACGCACTGGCGCAGTTTCACGCTGAGGTCGAGGACAGCAACTTCGATTTAGTTAGTGTTCGCCGCTTGCTGCCAGAGATTGAATCCCCCGTATTGGTTGTTGGCGCGGGCCAAGGGTTGATCGTAGCGGAGTTGCGGAAACATGGATATGAGTGCGAGGGCGTCGATCTGAGTCCGGAGATGATCCGGCAGGCGAAGCTTCGGCGGGGGCTCGCGCTCGTCCAGGCTGATGCCAAGGCGATGCCGTTTCCGGCGGCCAGTTACGCAACCGTGATTTACGCCACCGGGGTAGTTGATTTTACTGCCGACGAAGACGCGATTCGGGCCATGCTCACGGAAGGACGCCGAGTTGTTAGCGAGTCGGGGAAGGTATTCGTCGCCTTCTACAAGTCGAGTGCTGTCCAAGAGAATTTTCTGGCGAAAGTCGGTTTGCTCTGTGGGACGAAACTGGCGTTTCGACAGAGTTTGGAAGTTTACCTCTTGAATCCCGCGCGGATGGTTGGCTGGGTGGCTGAAAGGGCGAGCCTTGGTCGTTTTCGCGCCGCGCTCGAGTTGCTGCGCGTAGCCATGGGCTGTACGATGCAGGAGACAAGGATCACATTCAAAATGCAGCGCGTGGTTCGGAAGTTTGCTGATCCCCGCTCCCTGATTGACGCCGCCCCGGAAACACTACCCTATCGGAATAAAAGCGAGATCGAAAACCTGTTCAAACGTTTGGGCTTTCCCGTAAAGCAACTCAGCGCGTTCGCGAGCTGCTGGGTCGTTCGCATCTAGGCACAACCACTTTTGCGCGGCATAAGATTGTGGACCGGAGAGCTAACAAATCGGATGCACCGAGCCCCGCGATTACGTCTCGGTGTCAAATCCGAGCCCACTGGCGCGGGGTCGGTGGTCCGCATCGTTGGGCGCAAAAGTAACATGACCGCCAACGACATTCTTGAAGAGCTAGTCCGTATACGGCCAGACTTCCGTGCCTACTGGGCGGGAGAGAATCTCTATCGCGATGACGACGGCTCGTTTACTGCCTGCGGTGTCTTCAGTCACTTCACGGGATTCTTCCGCGAGCAGCATCACTCAATGGAGAAAGATGAGCTTGAGGCGGTGGCGGCAGTTGTACGACGGTGCGAAAAAGACGAAGGATTAGGCGAGGCCGCTTACACCTGCTTCCTCGAGAATATTGCGGGAGATCCTCCCGACGAGACCCTCGCACCATATTTATCGGCCGAGGCGATTGAGTTCATGAGCCATTGGAAGCCGCAAAAATAAAGAGCCGACCCAACCAGTCGTCAGGGCAGCTTGCAGCGATGCTCGGTGATTTCAACCGCTACCACCGTCACGACTCGTATTACGACTACAGTTGCCACACGCCGGACATTGACGCCTTTTGCCCGTGTCTTTTAGTGGGAGTCAACTGGATCCACGCAAGTCAGCCCATTCCACCACGGCCACTCACACTGAGCACCATCAGCTACGCGACCAGCCCCGATGGCTTGCAGTGGCCAAGCATGACGCGAATCCAATCTTCATTCCCGATCCGGGGAGCGCCTGGGAAAAGCACAAGGTCACCGCGTGCCAGGTCGTGAAACTGGGCGACTGGCAGGTGATGTTCTACATCGGATTCCGCGACGAGGCACACGCCCAGATCGGGCTGGCGCGCTCCCGCGATGGGATTTCGAACTGGCAGCGGCACCCGGCCAACCCGATTATTCGTCCCGGCGAAAACGCGTGGGACCACGACGCCTGCTACAAGCCCTACGCCCTGTTTGACGGACAGAAATGGTTGCTTTGGTATAACGGCCGGCACGGCGGGCTCGAGCAGATCGGGGTGATGTTTCACGAGGGATTGGACCTCGGCTTCAAGTAAGGGATCGAGCCCGACGCGGCGGCCCGTGCCGTTCGAGGCGAGGAGCAGTGCGTTGAACCAGGACAACGCTGGGATTTGCTGTTTTCGTGCGCCCGGTTCTCGTCGCACACCGCGCGTACGGGCCCACCGGGCTGCTTTAGCTTGTTAACACCTGAAGGAATCTAGTTAAGCCTCCGCTGCGTTCCGGGTTAACAGCATTCCTTCAGGTGTTCCGCCGCTGGCGACTCACTTCTCGCCGTCCTTTGGCTGGAAGAAACCATCGTCGGTTTTACCGCTCGACGGCAAATATCCCAACCACACTCTCCCAGTCAGGGTGTCGATAATCAAACTATGACTCCCGCCCTGGCCACCATTGTTGGCATTGCTTACCACCTGGTAGCGCCCGACCGAACTGCCAGACGAGGTTGCGGCGCCCACACCCAGTGTCAGGAGCGCGCCAACAGCCAAACCCATCACTGCGCTTTTGATGTCTATTTTTGTGTTCATAAATCATGGCCGCGCGAACGAACGCTCGTGCTCAGGTGCGGCGGACCGGGCACGTTTGAATTGCAACCGCGGCGCGATTCGGCCTTCGCCGGCTGCACATTTAGTCGGCCAAGGATGGGTCCGTTGTAACCGGACGAGCAACCGAATCATTTTGTGGCAAGCGTGATAGCCGATCGCTCAACCGATCACAGACCGATCGATCTCCGCGAGCGTGCGCCGCCCGGTCAAGGCCATGGCCATCTTAAATTCATCGCGAAGAATTTCAACGACTCGACTCACGCCCCCCGCGCCTCCAGCGGCCAAACCAAAAATGTAGGGCCGCCCAATGAGCACGGCCTTGGCACCGAGGGCAAGAGCCTTCAGCACATCCGTCCCACGGCGGATGCCCCCGTCTACCAGCAGTGGCACCCGGCCGGCCACCTTCTCGGCGACCGCTGGTAAAACCGATATGGTGGCCGGCAGGGTATCCAGACAGCGTCCACCGTGGTTGGAGACTATGATGCCATCAACGCCGGCACGGATTGCCAATTCCGCGTCGTCCGGGTTCAGAATTCCCTTGAGTAGAATCGGCAATGTGGTTGTAGATCGCAGCCAGGCCACGTCGTCCCAAGTGAAACTCCCCAGGATCGGCAGTCCCGCGGCGGATTTTGCTCCGGCACGTTCCGGATAATAAGGCGTTTCAAAACCATCGGGAATGCGGAACCCGGCGCGCGCCTGGCGGTTGCGGGCTCCTAGCACCGGGGCGTCCACCGTGACACACAGAGCGCGACAACCCAGCGCTTTCATTTCCTGCACCACGTCGCGTACGAACCCGTGCCTTTCCTTGTTCACACCATACAACTGAAACCACAGAGGTTTGGTGGTGGCTCGGGCAATGTCGGCCATCCGGCGCGTGCTGAGGCTACTCACGACGAAGGTCGCATTGGCCGCCCCAGCACCACGTGCGGTCTCCACCTCTCCTTCGGGGTGAGTTAATCGCTGCAGCGAGGTCGGTGCCAGAAGGATGGGAAAATCCGATTTTTGTCCGAACAGCTCCAAGCTCGTATCAAGAACGTCCACGTCCACGAGCACGCGTGGTCGGAGCTTGAGCTTATTATAGTCGTCCCGGTTCCAGCGGATCGTGACCTCGTCCCCAGCGCCGCTGGCGACGAATTCGTAGGCCATGGCGGCCATCCGCTCCCGTGCCGCCCTTTCGAAATCATCCAGCGAAACCAGACCCGAAAGGTCACCAGCGGTTCCTTCGTGAGCGACTGCCGGGAGCTGGGCGGCGGCGGTTGGCAGCAAGGTTGCACCAAGCGCGCTGACCGTGGATAGCACCATGTTTCTGCGAGTCATGTTCATAGTAGCACTGGAGTAAACCACCGAATCTCGTATGCCGAACGAAAAAACTCACACACGCCGGACCAAAAGACGCTGACCGCGAGGCGAAGCTGCGACGGCCATCCGGCTTTGCGTGCAGTGATCTGGTTCGGCTTCATCCGATTCTCCATATAGCACGCTCTCCGCAAACTCTCAGCACAAAACCAGACATGAACTGGAAGACTTGATGCCCATCCGGGGCTGGCTCACACCACACACTGGAAAGGCAGGTGTCCTCGGTAATCGGCATCGAAGAATCCCGCGGCTCGCACGAGAAGTCAGAAACACCGTGAAACTCCACAAAAATATTCCGCTGCTCGCCCGCCTGAGCATACTCGTTCGGAATCCAGTGAAGCGAAAGCGACCGCGCTGAAACGTCGTACGCAAAACCAGTGAAATCAAAACAGTTGTGAAGATCGAATCTCTCGCTTGGCGTTTCGAGGTAGATGTCCTCCAACTTGAAACCTTCGAGTTGCATGCGGTGATTATGCCGAACGACCCGGACGAGCCGCCGCCTCGAAAACCTCTGACGCTAAACTGTCCAAAAACTCTCTCGAAAATGAAGAGACTTGAGGTGGTAGCTCGATCCGGTTGGTTGGGCTAATTCATTTCCCCTTTGTGTTCCAATCGCTTGGCTTTCGACCTTCAATCTTTTCCAGTGCACGCGCCGCCACATTTCGCACAGCAGGATCAGTATCATAAATGACAAACTGCAACGAAGGAACTGCCGTAACCGCGTCATGCGCAAACTTTCCGAGTGCGTCGGCGACGGCCTGAAGCACCCGCGAGTTGGTTGTCATTTCAAGGCATTCCGTCAGCGCCGGAATTACAATTCTGGGTTGCTCCCGCATCTCGCCCAAGGCAAACGCTGCGGATGCAGAGACCTCTGGCGTTTTAACATTGAGAAGCTTAACTAACGCGGCCACTACGGCATTTGTTGGAAACATCCCCTGCCAGCCTGGCCGTGCCACCAGTTTCTGAAACCGGACCCCGTTCGCGTAGATACAATCAAGACCTAAGGCTGCCGCAATTTTCACCTGATCGTTTGTGTGATCCAAAGCCTGTATCAGATGAAAGGTTGCCTCGGAGCCAATTCCACTCAAAGTCCGCGCTGCCTCGACGGCAAGTGATGGATCCTCAAGGAGGTTGGTTAGCACGGGGATTGCACCGACCCTGAACCGGCTGAAGTCGGCAATGCCCTGCTCACGGCGCATGCGGGCAGTTTGAAAACGGAGATTGATTATGTTTTGTTTCTGCGCCAGTCCAATGGCGAGCAACTTAAGTCTCGAGTCTTTAGCGCGCAGTGTTTCTACGAAATGTGGCGCCGCCTTCCCAGCGGCTTCAATTAGGACAGCATTGGCGCGTTTGCGCACCTCGCCAGCTTTTCCCTCGTCCAGGTCCTCCAACCAACCGCTGAGCGTCCTCCCTTGGTAAAGAGGCTCCGAGCCGCCTTTGATCAGGATACAAGCTACGATAAGGAAGACGATCACGACCGAACACAGAACCTTTGCGTCTGTTCTTCGCGAGGAGAACTGCAAGTCGAGAAATCTTTTCACATGCGTTTAGACCGAACCGAAATTGAAACATCACGACATAATGGAATCGCACGCCTTAACCTTACTCAACAAATAATTATGCAGGTCTGGCTATCCTGCCGTTTGGGATGATATCCAAACGGTTGGCAATCCGCAGATGAAAACAGTCGCTTCATCAGGAGCGAGCTTAGGCCCCGGCGGGTCGGTGTCAACAGATTCAACCCCACTCTGGCTTGCAGATATCCAGACGCTTGCGGCAGGCTGGCGGGGAGCAGTTCGAACACTGGACGGCAGCTGACCATAGGTGTTGCCATGGAGCAGGTCCGCGCGAAGTTTGAGCGTCGATTGGAACATGCCGATGGGCCGCTGAACGCACGCGCGGCGCAGCACCATCGGGTGCGATTCTCCCTCGACTTTTGTCACTAGTACCACCATCCGCCAGATGCCCCACTCAAAAGGGGCGCCGGGTTCAGAGCCAACCTTGCAGCCACTTTTGTTTATTGGCCAGCTCGGTCCAGTCCAGGGTGATCCGGCGGTGGGTCAACACCGCCTCCAATACAACCTGCTGAATCGGGTGCACCGGCGACTTGGAATGGATAACCCGGGTCACCAGAAAATGCTTTTCCCGGTCGCGAGGATTCACCGCAGTCCATTTGCTCAACTGCAGTTTTTCCGGATTCAACCGTGGGCCATGGGTTTCGGGCATAAGGTTACCAAGGCTATCAGTCACGAGGCCAGGCGCCGGCCGTGGAGCGTCGACGCGTCATGCCGTTTCGGGTCGAGCTTGATGATTGCGGCAGCTATATCCACGCAAGCATCCCACTTAATGGCGTGGGCGTAAATAGGGCAGCGGATTTCGGGTGCGACGGGAAGTGGAGGTCAGGGTGGTAAAACGGCTCGCGCGGCGAGCCGTCGTGCCGCGTCCATCGGCACGCCCGAGTCACCGCACGTTCCGCCCGCTCGGCGCGGGCGAGGTGTTCGCAGCGCGAACACTCCTACCACCCGGGTTGACCGCCACTTCCCGTCGCACCCGCGGATTTCGAGCAGTTCCGGGTGGGCGCGAAATTCCGGCGCGCTAGCAAGCAATCGGGGGCCAATAATTGGGCAGGGGAATGAGGCTGGATTCCGGCGGACTGGGGTGATAAGCAAGACGCGATGCGCGCCGGAACACAAATACGTTTTTTAACTCGCCTTTTGAAGGTGGCGTTATCGCCGATGTTGGGCCTTTACCTGATGACACCGGAGTCCCTGGCCACGGACTGGCCTCAGTTCCGGGGACCTAATCGGGATGGAATGTGGCAGGAGACAGGAATCCTTGCGTCATTCCCAAAGGCGGGCTTGAAAATCCGTTGGCGACATCCGGTTGGCGGCGGGTTCTCCAGTCCGGTCGTGGCGCAGGGCAGGGTCTTTGTCTTCGACGTTGAATTGACCAAGCCCACCTCCCGCGAACGGTTGCATTGCTTCGAGGAAAAAACCGGCAAGGTCCTTTGGATTTTCAGCTACGAAGAACACTACGGGGAATGGACCTTTGTGCCCGAGCGCGGCGCCGGTCCCACCGCCACTCCCATTGTGGAAGCGGGACGGATTTACACCGTCGGTGCGAACGGTTGGGTGCACTGCCTGGATGTCAAAACCGGGAAAATTTTCTGGGAGAAAAACCTTTGGAACAAATACACGGTGGAAGAGATGGGCTGCCGGCCTTCGCCCTTGATTGAAGGCTCCCTCCTGATCGTGTTCACCGGCGCCAAGCCCGGCGCCACCATCCTGGCGCTGGACAAGTTGACCGGGGCCGAGGTCTGGAAAGCACTCGATGAGCACGCTTCCAACAGTTCCCCCATCGTCATCACCTCGAGTGGCCGTCGGCAATTGATCGTTTGGACCGACAAATCACTCGCGTCCCTCGAACCCGCCACCGGCCGCATCTTTTGGCGGGAACTGATGAACACGAGCAACAATGACGACGTCGCGGCGCCGGTTTTCTGGGAAAATCGATTGCTGATAAGTGGATTGCTGCTGGAGCTAGGCGGGGACCCGCCGGCCGCGAAGTTCCTTTGGCCGGAGAATCGGGCGCCCTCGAAACGAATCTTGTGCAACACTTCGACGCCCCTGGCAAAAGATGAATACATCTATAGCTGCCGGTCCCCCGGCGAGCTGGTTTGTCTGGAAGCCGCCACCGGCCGGCAGATTTGGAGCACGAACAGCGTGACTACGACGAAGAACGGGGCCAGCATCAATATCACTCCCCAAGGCGACGGCTACTTCCTGTTTACCGACGAAGGCAACCTCATTCGCGCCCGGTTGTCCCCGGCGGGATACGTGGAGCTCAGTCGCAGTCATTTGATCGATCCGACCTGGCCGTTTGATGGCAAGAAATTTGTTTACGCACCCCCGGCCTTCGCGAACCGGCATGTGTTCGCCCGGAACGAGACCGAAGTCGTTTGTGCCTCGCTGGAGAATTGACAATAAACTAAACGGGCGACGAAGGCGCTGACTACCATTTCAGCGCATGGTCCTGCGATGAGCGAAACCAAACAACTTCGCCGGCTGCCTTCGCCACAGCCGCGGACGGCACGGCTCGGCGAGGCGGAAGTATGGAAGTCCGCCGTCGGGGTCGAGTACTTGCGTTCCGAATTTAGGCCATGCCCGGGACGGCCGCGGAATCGGCTCCTGTGAGCGAGGATGTCTGCGCGGAGAGTGAAGCGATCGTCATGGGCTAAGCATCGCCGGTTGCGGGAACTACTTGAGTGGCATGCGGGCGTGGAGCCAATCTCCCAGGCGCGAAGCCGAAGGACTGTCCAGGTTGCACAACACGATCACCGACTGGCCCGACTCCGGATATACGCGCAGCATCGCGTTCATTCCCGGCGCGCCGCCGCCGTGGCCGTAGGTCCGCGCCTCGTCCGGCCCGCCGATCTGGAATCCGAAGCCGTAATCGCCCGTCGGGAATTGCGGACGCGTCGCCTCGGCGAGCGTCGCGGCCTTCAAAAGTTGGTTCGACATCAGCGCGCCGGCAAACTTCATCAGATCGGCCGCCGTCGTGTAACCGCCGCCCGCCGAGGTTCCGCGCCAGGGCAGCATCGGTTCGTTGGAAACCATTGCAAACCGATCCCGCAGGTAACCTTTGCTCCGGTTGGCGACCGTCACGCTTTCCGGCGCGGACCCCGAGTTGGTCATGCCGGCGACTTGGTAGATGTTCTCGGCGACAAAGTCATAGTACGATTTCCCCGAGACCTTCTCGATCAGCACGCCGAGCAGCAGGAATCCGTAGTTGGAGTATTCCCACCTGGTGCCGGGCTCGAACCGGAGGTCGCGCCCACCGTACAGCTTCACGTAATCCTGAAGCGTCTTCAATTCGAGCCGATGCGCCTCGAACTTCGGACCGAAAATGTCACCCGTGCCGCCGGTGTGCGACAACAGGTGCCGGACCTTTACCTGGGACGCCACCTGGGCGTTCGGATAATCGGGCAGGAGCTTGCCGATCGTATCTTCCAGCGACAGTTTGCCCCGTTCGACCAACTGAAGCGTCGCGACTGCGGTGAACATTTTGTTCATCGAACCGATGCGGAACTGCGTGTCGAGCGTGTTGTCGATTCCGGTCTCGCGATCCGCCTTGCCCCTCGCGCCCGACGTGATCACCTCGCCGTTTTCGGCCCACAACCACACGCCGGAGAACTTCCCGTTAGAAGCGGCTTTGTCGATTTCGGCTGTCCACGCCGCAACCGCCGCCGGTTGGGTGAGCCGCTCGGGAACGGGCGCGCCGACCGGTGGGGGAATAACCACCAGACTAATGTTGGTGATCACTGCCGGCTCCCCATCGCTCACGGTCACCGACATGCGGTTATAGCGGCCGTCGCCTTCGCGTTCACGCAACACTGCCTGAATGTTCAGCGCCTGCGAGGATTCGATCGAATACAGGTCGAATCCGCCGGTGTTCCACCGGAGGTCGAGCATGCGATCGAGAGCGTCAGGCCGGTCGGGCCGATGCGCCTTGATGAAAGCTTCGAGCTTGTCCTGGTTGCCGGAATGCAGAGCGTCGAGATAACCTGCCAGGACCTTGCCGGCTGGAGTGGATGGTAATTCAGGGGGCGCTCCTGCCAGAGCAAGGCCCAGCGAAAGAGCGGCCACCAGGAGCCAGAAAATGCCACGCGGGCACCGGCCGGCGCAGCACCGACCGTATGGGCTCCATCGACGAGTGGAATATGAGCTATTCATAGTGTCAGTAACCTTGATCCAGCCCAACGGTGTATGCCATCTCAAGAGCTGACCAAGCAATGAATCTTGCCGACGAGGCGATCACCCATTAAGTCTCCGTGCGATTCCTTCGGTTTTGAAAATATCGCCTGCACACTTCGGCATAATGGATATTTCTTCGCCCGAGTGGGAGTCTTGAAAACCATTGAACAACTTTGGAAAGCCATGACCACGTTATGCGATACCGTTATGCCCGGCTTGTCTCGAAATCCTCGATCCACATGAAACCCCTAATTTCATTGTCGATTATCGGAATGGTGCCGGTGGTGGGACTTGAACCCACACGACTTTTTAAGGTCCCAGGATTTTAAGTCCTGTGCGTCTGCCATTTCGCCACACCGGCAATCATTTATTAACAATATGTTACGACTTACAATAAATCCATTTCTTGACATCGGTAATGTAATCGGTAAGGTTCACGCGCATGCAAGCTGGTGCAACGTCTCGCAAACCGCGATCGGACACTTACCGGAAGGTCTTCGATTCCCGCGCCCGTCGCGTTCGTGGTCTTTGGAAACGCAACGAGCGTTTCTTCGCCAATCTTACCATCAGCGACGACCTGGGCCGCAGGACCACGCGCATGGTGCCCCTCACAGCCAAAACTCTTGATGAAGCCAAGGCCGATTACGCCCGACTCCAGACCGAACGCGCCGACGATCGACTGCGTCCCCTGGGCCTCACGCCGGCTTTCGCTGATTATGTCAAAATCCACACTCAACGCCTCGCAGTTTCGGGCAAGCGAGCTTCCTCCGTCGAGAAAGAAATCAGCTATCTGAAGCAATGGACGGAGAAGCTGGGCCAGCTCCGCTTGAACAAGATCCGCCCACACCATCTCAGCAATATCCTTACCGCCTTGGCCGGCGACGACTACGCTCCGCGCTCGGTAAATCTCTACCTCATCGCCATTCGCGGCGTGTTCAAGGCCGCACTCCGTGACGGCCACGTGAAACCTCCCTTGCCCTTCGAAGGGTTAACCTGGCAACGCGTGGATCAAAAATCCCGCCCACTATACACCGCTGAGGAAGTGGACCAACTCTGCGAAGTTTCCCTCGCAGCCAGTAAGAACGGGCGACAATTCGCCGACTACCTCCGTTTCCTGCAATATTCCGGCGCCCGGCGGAGCGAGGCGTTACGTATCCGATGGCAGGATGTGCACTTTGAGCGCGGCCACGTCACTATCGGCGCAGAAGGTGACGCCAAGAACCGCCAGGCCCGCTACGTGGACTTCAACCCCAAACTCGAAACGCACTTGAAAGCAATGTCCACCCGTCGCCAACCTGATTCACAATTCCTTTTCCCCAGCCCTCAGCGGGGAGACCAGGACGCTTCGACGAAAACCTTCATGGAATCACTTCGGCTCGCGCGCGGCGCCGCCGGAAGTGTCTGCCAAAACTGTCAGCGCTTCGCACTCGGCGCAAACGCCACTTGCTGCGGCCACTGCAAGTCCGAGCAGGTAGAACAACGGAAAAATCTTCTCTCCCCGAAGCTGCAAAAGTTCTGTTTCCATGACTTGCGCCATCACTTTATTTCCTACGCCGTCATGTCAGGCATAGACTTCATGACCATCGCTCGCTGGGTAGGACACAGAGACGGCGGGATCCTCATCGGCAAAGTATATGGCCATCTTGCGGACGAACACCGCAAGACACAAGCAGCGCGTATGAACTTCGGCTCTACCATAGTGCCTCCGTCGCCAGCCACAGTTTCGATTTTGATCACCGCCAACGCATTAGGCAAGTCATCTTGATATGGCCAACGAGCTCCAGCCAAGGTCAGATCCCCCACCCCGCGAGGAGTGGGATTTTCGCGCACGAAGCAAGACTGATTGGTATGATGACCGGAAATACGGTCCTTTCGCGTTCCTGGCCGAGGATGAAGTGTATTACTGCACAACGTACGAGTTTTACCGGATGGATGGTGACGTGCCTTTTGTCCTAAAAAATCGCCAGAAATTGCCAGCGTGGCTTACTTGGCAGCAAGCAATTGGCAAGTCGTCCCCGCTTCCCGGTCAAGACAAGGAAACACTGAGGTCAAAAACATTCGACGCGCTCCTCGACAATCACCTACGCAGTTCGCTGGACAAACAGGTTTTCCTCGAATGGTTTAGCATTCCTTGGCCCGAATGGCCCGCCGAGCCTTATCTCAGTATACCCCGGCCGGAGCGCATGCGCCGTTTCGAAGCCTCCTGGAAAGATAATCCGCCTCGGGCGCTTCCGCTTGTCGAATTGAAGAAGATTTGCAACGCCGCGCGCGATTACAGCGAAGGGAAAACACCCACCGGGCTGCGTTTTTGGTCTGCCGGGTACGAACTGATCTTAAATGCCGACACTTGGGTTTATTCTCGGCGGTTCGGAAGACAAGCGAATCAATCTCCGACAGAGTTAGCCGCCTTTGAGATCGACTTCAATAAACCGAACAAACGATTGCTGCGTTTGTTTGATAATTGGCTTCGCAATCGCCGAAAGGAGAAGGGTTACAAGCCACATGAGACGCGCGGGCCATCTTCCGACACCGACCGGATGCGAAACCGGCTTCTTGCTCTCGGCGCCGGGCGACTTATCCAGACTGGCATGAACATCATTACCGCCATGCGTTACACTGAAAAGCTGACCGGGCAACCGTTTTTCAAGGATAAACGAGCGTGGGAGCGAGCGATCCGCTTTGCTTCGGAGTGGCTGTAAGCCATTTCAGAAACCTTGCTTCCGAAACGCTTCTTTTGAGCATTCTTTCCGCCATTGATCAAAAGTGACGCTGTGCAAAAGCACAACGTCACATGCAAAATGAAGTAATCGAAAAGTCTGTCGCCGAAGCAGGAAATCTTGCGGAGCCCCTCCAATCCTCCAGGAGCTTTCGCCGGGAAATGAACGTTACCGCCAGCACGGTTTGGCGATGGGAGCAACGCGGTTGGCTTCCACTTGCAATAAATATTGGGGGGCGGAAATATTACCGCCAGGATCAACTCACCGAGTTCCGTCGCCGCGCCGCAGCCGGCGAATTCTCCGCCAACATTCACCCCCCGAGGCCCACCACCAATAACCCGATGGACCTAAGGCGACACAATGATTGTTAAAGTATTGCCTGGCTGGACATGGGGGGGGGGGGGGGCGCG
>JANXWY010000260.1 GCA_025350905.1 Verrucomicrobiota bacterium | reverse complement strand
GGTGCGGCCACCATCTATGCTTTCCACACGCATGACTGGCACAAGGGTCATGACATCTGGGATGGCGGTTTTCTTCTGATTGCGGAGGCATATTCGATAGTCGGCAGTTTGTTCATTCTTCTTGGCTTGCGGTATGCGTTCGGTCGGCACGGTTTTATTGAGCAGAGAATTTCACGGTCGCTACGGCACTTTGCGGTTGTCTGCGTTCTGCTGTCGCTGGCGATCTTGGCTGCCATGATTTTAACTTTATGAGGACGACGTGGCCTAATGCGAGGATGGGCAGAAGTCATCACGTGGTGTTACTCGCCGGCCACGCCAGTCGCAATCCCTCCAGCGTCATGTTCGATTCGCTCCGTGAAATCTCCAGCCGCTTCGCGGCGATCAATTGCGCGTAATCACCCGTGGCTGCGACCGACAGGCGTGGCAGCTTCAACCCACGCTTCAATTCCGCAACCAAACCCAAAATTCAAGTGCGGATAACCGGGCATCGCCTTAACGCACGGCGAATGCCTACCACGGTGGTGGGGTCGGCGCGCTGCGCCGACCTGCGCCGCGTAGTAGCGGCGCAATCCCTTTCGGAGGGAACGTTGAGGACGCGGGAAAGCGTTCCGGCCCTGCACGGGCCGGCGGTCAGCGCAGCGCGCTGACCCTACCTGTCGCAACGGGCGGGTATCCGTCACTCCGCGCCGCCGCGCAGCGCATCGCATTGACTGTTGCCACGCTGTTCCCGAGAATCCGCGAAATGAATTCACTCTGGCTAACCGTCCGCGCGGCGACATTTTGAAATGAGCCAGACCCTGCAAATCATCCCCTGCGCGCGGACGCCCCGGGAGGTCAGTCGGTTTCTCAACGTCAGCTACGACATTTATCAGGACGACCCGCATTGGGTTGCGCCGCTGCTGTTGGATCTGAAGAAGGTCTTCTCCAACGCGAACCCGTTGTTTCAACACGCCGAGATGCAGCTCTGGATCGCCCGACGGAACGGGCGGGACGTGGGCCGCATCGCCGGCGTTCTGGACCACCATCACAATCAGGCGCATCAGGAGCAGACCGCATTCTTCGGGTTCTTCGAGTGTGAGAATAATGCAGAAACGAGTCGGCAACTTTTTGGCGTGGTCCGGGATTGGGCCCGACAGAAAGGCATGCACCGCTTGCTGGGGCCGATGAATCCCACGACTAACGATGAGTGTGGGCTGCTCGTGGACGGCTTCGATTCGCCGCCGCAACTCATGATGACCTACAATCCCCGATACTATGTGGACCTGATCACGAGCGAGGGTTTTGTGAAAGCCAAGGACTTGCTGGCGTATCACATCAACGTGGCGGGCATTCCGCGCGAACGATTGGAGCGCATCGCCGCCAAGACGCGCCAGCGCAGTCCGCAATTTCAATTCACCGCCGTGCGCAAAAAAACGCTGACCGCCGCCCTCGTCAAAATCAAAGAAATCTATAATGCCGCCTGGGAAAAGAACTGGGGCTTCATTCCCATGACCGACGCCGAAATTGATTTCCTGGCGGCGCGCCTCAAGCCGCTGTTGGTGGAAGGGCTGGTCTGGCTCGCGGAGGCGGCGGGCGAGCCCGTGGGTTTCATGCTGACGCTGCCGGATTACAACGAGGCACTCAAGCCGCTGCGGGGGCGACTGATTACGCCTAAAATTTTCAGCGTACTGCCCTACGTGTTCGGCGGCAAAATCCCCACCAGTTGCCGCGTCTTCACCCTCGGCGTCAAAGCGGAGCATCGCAACCGGGGCGTCGAGGCGGTGATGTTGGCGGAAGGGCTGGTGACCAGTCTGCGCTTGGGCATAAAATCGGCCGAGGCCTCGTGGATTCTGGAGGACAATGTCATGATGCGCCGGTTGCTCCAACCGTTTGGTGGCCGGGTTTACAAGACCTACCGGATTTACGAGCGCGCGGTTTGAATAGTGTGGCGTCAGCCATCTTGGCTGACGTAGAGCCGGGCTTCCAGCCCGGCGGAATCGCCCCGAATCCGAAAGAGCATTGTGAAATCAGGGCGTTACCGACACTCGGATGATTTTTCCGGGCGGCAAGATGCCGCCCGCTACGGCAGGCAGGATGCCTACCGCTACTTTTCAAACTGACTCCGGCTCTCCGAACTTGAAATAAAGCCAGTTGCCCAACGGAATCAGCGCTGCCGCCGTCAGCACTCCGGCGGCTACATCCACCACGTAGTGATAACGGCCATAAACCGTCGCGACACACAAGAGGAGGGACAGGAGCAAATGGATGTGACGGATTCTAGGAAGATAGCGAAAGGAAAAATAAACGGTGCAGATCGCCACCGCCACATGGCTGCTGGGAAACGCCGCGCCCGCGGACTCGAAGTGCTGGTAAAACCAGCCCATGAGGCGGAAAAAGACGGCGAGTTGGACCGACTCCGGCGGGTCATAATTCGTGGTTGGTAGGGCCGCTGGCGGGAGCGCAAGGCCCGGTAGATTGAGATCGACAATTCGGGGGCCCACTACCGGCAGGAAGATGTAAATCGCATAGCACGCGTACAACACGAACGAGACCACGGAAATGAAATGGGCGAACTGGCGGCGGTCGCGCAACAGCAACGCAAGACCTACGCCGGCGATCATGAGGTAGAACGAGAAATAGGCCGCGTAGAACACTTCGGCCAGCCAGGTCGCCGGGAAGCGCAGCATGAGTTCCAGTCCGGGTTGCCAGCCGAAGAGCCAATGTTCCAGTCTCAGGAAATGGGCATCCAGGTAGCCGTGAACGAATAATTGGTTCAACAATTCCGTCTCGGGATAGAATCCGAGATAAAGCGGAATCGGATAATAGTGCCGCAGAAAATCGAACAGCCGGTTCGCGGGGAAGCGAGCGGCCAGTTGGATCAAGCCATGGATCAGGCCGAGGCCAAGCCCGTGGGCCAACAGCAGCCACGGCCAAACCGCCAGGTGCGCGCCGTGAAACCCGAGGACGATCAATCCCACGAAGGCGATGTAAACCTGCGTCGCATAATCAACGAACGTGTAGTTTTTCATGCGGGAACCATGGGCAGAACCTCCCGCTGACTTTGGTCGGCGCCGTGCCCCTTCGCAACCCGTGGTCGGCTCACAAGCGCTTGGCCAGTTCCGCCTGGCTGCGCGCGAGGATTTCCTTGTGCAAGGAGTTCCCGTGCGCATCAATCGTCACCACGGCCGGGAAATCCACGATCTCCAATTCCCAGATCGCCTCCGGCGCACCGAATTCTTTCATCATGTAAACATTGCGCACCTGCTTCACGCAGTCGGCCAGCACTTGGGCCGCCCCGCCCACCGCGTGCAGATAGACGCATCCGTACTCCCGGCACGCGGCGAGGGTGCGCTCGCCCATGCCACCCTTGCCGATGACGCCGCGCACACCGAAATCGCGGATGATCTGCCATTGATACGGCTCCTCGCGGATGGAGGTGGTCGGACCGGCGGCGGTGCATTTCCAGGAGCCGTCGTCCTGCTTCATCATCACGGGGCCACAATGATAAATGATGCCGTCGCGCAATTTCACCTCCGGGGGCAGCGCCCCGCCGTCGTGCAAATATTTGTGTACCGCGTCGCGCCCGGTGAACATCACCCCGGAGATCAAAACCTCTTCACCCACTTTGAGCGCGCGGATTTTTTCTTCCGTGAAGGGAAAACTCAACTTTGTCATGACCGCATTTCAATCCAAGCCCACCCAAAAGTCCAGCGAACTGAAACGCCCAGAGGCCCGGACGGCCACCACGCCCGGGGCCGTCGGCGCCGTCCTTCCGTCGCCCGCTGGGAATCGCCGCCTCGGCCCGGGAACGCGCGCGGGAATTTCCCACGCCGCGACGGACAATGGCAGATGACAAAACCGCCAGAATATGATCTATTCTCGGTCACATGCCGTACCCGATGCGCGTCGTAACCAGTGGCCATGGAGGTCCAATAAACCTGTGCTTCATCTTGGCCGCGCTTTTCTGCCTGGCCCCTTTTCCGAAATGCTTTGGCCAGACTCCGGCCATCGCGCAACCCCCGGTCGACCAGACGATTTTCCTAGGCGACGCCGCTACGTTTCAAGTGACGGCGACGGGCAGCGCGCCGCTCGACTATCAATGGTTCCGGAACGGGGCCGTTATTCCGTCAGCCACGTCGAACTGGTTTACGATTGCGGCGGTAGGTAGCGCGGATCATGCAGTGGAATTTTCGGTGCGCGCGGCCAATACGTTCGGCGCCGTCACGAGCGCCGTGGCGGTGCTCACCGTGGATTTTGGCAGCCCCGGACCGGCGGTTACCAATCGCGTCCTGGATTTCACCAGCAACTGGCGCTACGAACAGTCCAACAATCTCGACGGCGTGAATTGGATCGCACCCTCCTTCAATGACAACAGCTGGCCCACCGGCCCGGGGTTGCTCGCCTTTGAAAACAATGCGGCCATCGTGGGCTTAGTGGGGACAACCCTCCTGGCCCCGGGCGCGCCGCCACCCGGTTTGGCCTCGGGTCACGCCTATTATTTTCGCACGACCGTGACCAACACCAATGACTTCATTCCGGCGTCGCTCCTCGGCACTTTTCGCGCAGATGATGGGGCGGTGGTTTATTTGAACGGCAACGAAGCGCTGCGGCTCCGCATGCCGCCCGGGCCGATTACCAACTTGAGTTTAGCCACGGATTTCCCACCGGGAGGCGGGAGCGACGCCATTCAGGATGAAACTTATCCGTTGCAAATTTTGGAGCTGGCGCCGGGCCCCAATCTCATCGCCGCTTCTGTCCACCAGCAAAACACCAGCAGCAGCGACGTGGTCTGGGGCATGGCGCTGGATGCGGTCGGGTACGAACGCATCCGGGACACCGTCGCGCCGACGCTGATCACGCTCCTGCCACCACCCGACAGCATCGTCCCGGCGTTCACGGCGGTGGAGGTACACTTTAGCGAAGGGGTCAAAGGCGTGGAGGCGACGGACCTCCTGATCAATGGCGCACCCGCCACCAACGTGGTGGCCTACAGCCCGGATGTTTATGTCTTTCAGTTTCCGCAACCGGCGACCGGGTCGGTGCTGGTGGCCTGGAGCGGGACGCAGGGAATCGTGGATCGCTCCGCCAATTCCAACCAGTTTGACGGGGGTAGCTACAGTTACACCCTCGATCCCGCGGCCATGGCCGGCAACGTGCGCATCACCGAGTTCATGGCGGGCAACACCAAAACCACGCGCGACGAGGACGGGGATTTTTCCGACTGGCTGGAAATTTACAACTATGGCGACCAAGCGCTGGATCTCGGGAGTTGGTATTTGACCGATAATGCGGCGAACCTCGCCAAGTGGCGGTTCCCGGCGGGAGTGACGCTGCCGGCCGATACTTATCTATTGATTTGGGCTTCGAGTAAGAACCGCACGAATCCGGCCGCGCCGCTGCACACCAACTTCAAGTTGAACAAATCCGCCGGCGCCTTTCTTGGCCTGGTGTATTCCGATGGCGCCACGGTCATCTCGGCCTTCGCGACCAGCCCCCAACAATTGGATGATGTTTCCTACGGCCGCGACCGGTTGGACCCCGCCATCGTCGGCTATTTCACCAATGCGACCCCGGGGGCGGCCAACGCCACGGTGGGTTTGAACTTTGCCCCCGCGGTGAAATTCTCGAAACCGAGTGGGACGTTCCAGCGACCCTTCGCCCTCGCGCTGAGCACGGACAACAGCAACACGGTGATCCGCTATTTCCTGGTGACGAACTCGGCGTCAGCAGCGCTGACCGATGTCCCCAATGGCAGTTCGCCGCTTTACACCGGACCGCTGACCCTCAGCACGAGCGTTCAAGTTCGGGCCCGGGCATTTTCCACCCAGACCAACATTTTCCCCGGCGTGCCCGGCAGCGAGACCTACCTTCAAATCACCGCCGGCGCGGCCAATTTCAGCTCGGAGTTGCCGATCGTCGTGTTCCATAATTTTGGCAGCGGCACGCCGTCCGCCACGGCGGATCAATCGGCGGTCATGATGGTTTTCGGGACCGACTACGGCCCGGCTTCGCTGACCAACCCACCGGACGTGGCGGTGCGAGTCGGCATCAACATTCGCGGCAGCAGCACGCAGGGCAATGCCAAGTCGAGTTTCGCCGTCGAATCCTGGGACGCCTACAATACCGACGCGCCGGTCGCCGTCCTAGGGCTCCCGGCGGAGTCGGACTGGGTTTTCTACGCGCCAAACTATTTCGACAAGCCGCTGATTCATAATCCATTCATGTACGAACTGAGCCGTGAAATCGGACGCTACGCGCCGCGGACGCGAATGGTGGAAGTGTTCACCAGTTTCGCGAGCGGCGCGGTGAATTACAGCTCGCCCACAGTCGGAAACTACAACGGGATTTATGTCCTCGAGGAGAAAATCAAGGCGGGCGCCAACCGCGTGGATGTTTCGAAACTCCAGCCGATGGAAACCAATCCGCCCGCCGTCACCGGGGGTTACGTCCTGAAGATTGATCGGGCCGACCCCGACGAGCGCACGTTGAATGCCGGGAACCAGGGCATGGTGTATGTGGCACCGGCGATGAAAGATTTCGCGGCGTATCCTGGGCGCGCCGTCCAGGAGAATTACATCAGCAGCTACTTCAACGCCTTCTACAGCACCCTGACCGCGGCCAACTGGACCAATCCGGTCGCCGGTTACACGGCCTGGATCGACACCGATGCCTGGGTGGATCACCACCTCTTGAACGCCCTGGCGCTGAGCGCAGATGCGCTGCGGTTGAGCGCGTACTTTTTCAAGGACCGCGACCAGAAGCTCGCCATGGGACCGCTCTGGGATTTTGACCGCAGCCTGGGGACGAGCGCGGGCACGGACTGGCGGTGTTGGAATCCTCGAACCTGGATGGGCTCCAACCCGCTCGGCGCGGCGACCGGCACTGATTTTGGCACGGACCTTTTTAATCCGTCCGCCGTGTTCGGAAACCCGTGGTACAGCCGCGTGGTCAAGGACCCCGATTTTTGGCAGAAGTGGATTGACCGTTATCAGGACCTGCGGCAAACGACTTTTTCCACCAACCATCTTTTTGCCATCATCGATGGGCTTACCAATCAACTGGGGCGCGCCCAACCCCGCGAGCAGGCCCGGTGGGCGGGACAAGGAGCCTCCGACACCACGCCTCGTTCCGGCACGGTGGCGCCGCCGGCGGGCTGGCCCGACCCGAGCTATACGTTCACGTTCCCGGGTACTTATGCCGGAGAAATTGGGTTCCAGAAAAAATGGTTGAGCGATCGCTTGAATTTTATGGATACCAATTTCCTCGCGCCACCGATGCTCAGTCGCACGGGCGGGCTGGTGGCCGTTGGCCAATCCCTCACGATCACGCCCGCAGCCCAACCCGGCAGCCAATTATTATTCACGCTCGATGGCACAGACCCGCGCCTGCCCGGCGGCGGCATCGCCCCATCCGCCCGGTCCAACAGCGGCCCGGTCACGCTGCCGATTACCAACAACGTGCGCGTGTTCGCGCGCTCCTGGAATCCCGCCCACCAGAATCTCACCGGCGCCCGCAACCCGCCCATTTCCAGCCCGTGGTCGGGAAAAATGGTGGCTAGTTTTTACGTGACGACGCCTCCGCTGCGCATCACCGAACTGATGTTCAACCCGCCGCCGCCGCCGGCCGGCAACACGAACGACGCGGACAATTTCGAATTCATTGAATTGCAAAACATCAGTGCCAATCCGCTGGAACTGCAGGGATTTCGCTTGAGCGGCGGAATTGATTTTATTTTCCCAAGTTTGACGCTGACCGGCGGACAGCATGTCGTGGTGGTAAAAAACCTCGCGGCCTTTCAGTCGCGCTATGGCGCCGCCCCGCTCGTCGCCGGGGTTTATGCCAAAAACCTCCGCAACGGTGGAGACCACCTGACGTTGTTCGGGGCGCTGTCCGAACCCATTCTGGATTTCACGTTTCGCGCCGACTGGTTTCCCGCGACGGACGGCGAGGGCTACTCCCTTGTCATCGTCAACCCGCTCGCCGCCCCCGACACTTGGAAATTGCAGTCCAGCTGGCGCCCCAGCGCCGCCTACTATGGCTCGCCCGGCGGGATGGATCCCGCACCGCCAAACCTTCCTCCCATCCTGATCACGGAAGCACTCACGCACACCGATCCGCCCTTGGTGGACACGGTCGAGTTATTCAATCCCACGTTCGCTACCGTCAACCTCGGGGGCTGGTTCCTGACCGACGATCCGCACACGCCCAAGAAGTATCGCATCCCCGCCGGCACCCTGATTTCCCCAGGCGAATACCTGACTTTCACCGCCGATCAATTCGGCCTGGGGCCGCAGGGCTTTTCGTTCAATTCGACCGGCGATCAGATCTATTTGTTTTCCGCGGACGCCAACACGAACCTGACCGGCTACGCGCAGGGTTTCGACTTTGGGGTCGCCCCGAATCCCATTTCCTTTGGCCGTTACCTCAACAGTCAGGGCGAAGAGCAATTCGTGCTGCAAAGCGCCAACACGTTGGGCGCGCGGAATGCCTACCCGCGCGTCGGCCCCGTGGTAATTTCGGAAGTCATGTATCACCCGCCGGATCTGGCGGGTGGCGCGGACGATTCGCTGAACGAGTACGTCGAGCTGCAAAACATCGCATCCACCAACGTGCCCCTCTATGATGTCAACGTCCCGGCCAATACCTGGCAACTGCGCAACGCCGTGGACTTCGATTTCCCGACCGGCGTCGTGCTGCCACCGGGCGACCGGCTCCTGGTGGTCGGCTTTGACCCAGCCATTTATCCCGCGCTCAAGACTGCTTTCATTGCGAAATACAGCGTGCCCACCAATACCGTTATTCTGGGTCCGTGGAGCGGCAAGCTCGATAATAGCGGCGAAACCGTCGAACTCGAACGCCCGGACAACCCGAACGTGACCCCCACCGGCATCTTCGTGCCGTACTACCTCGTGGAGAAAATTGCTTATCGCGACACGACCCCTTGGCCCACGAATGCGGACGGCGGCGGCACTTCACTGCAGCGGATCGAACCTAACCTCTTTGGCAACGACCCGATCAATTGGCAAGCGGCCCCACCGACTGCCGGCCAGGCCAATCCAGCTGGAGTCAGCCCCGATGTGGACCACGATGGCTTGCCCGACCTATGGGAATTGGCCAACGGACTGGACCCCCAAAGTTCCCAGGGCGACGACGGCCCGCTGGGCGATCGCGATCGCGATGGCGCCAACAACGAACACGAATTCATCGCCGGCACCGACCCCAACAATGCTTCAGACTATCTGCATTTCAGCCAGGTATCCGTGAGCAATGAGTTTTGTCGGCTGGAATTCAATACCCACCTCGGACGAACGTACGGCGTCGAACAGTTGGACGCTTTCGGCAGCACCAATGGCTGGAGCAATCTCACCAGCGGTATCCTTGGCAATGGCGGGACGATGCAGATCTCCGATCCCATGACGGCGGCCACCCGCTATTACCGCCTCACGGTGACGTTGAGCCCGTAGTCTTGGCCAGTCCGCGATCAAATCCGGATGGGAATTAACGGTCCATCACTTCCAAACCCCAAGCTGCCGGAGTTCTTGCGTCGCGGTCCGGCCCCAATCGTGGCGATTGGCTTTGGGGCTGGCCGGACTGGGGTGGAGGACCTGCCCGACGCGCAGCTTGGAGTTGACCGCAGCCAACTCGGCTCGTTCGCGGGCAAAGCCACCGATTCCGATCAACCATTCCGGTTGGAGAATGGCCAGAACCGCGCGCAAATGTTCGTCGCAAAGCTTGAACAGTCGGTCGCGTTCGGCGCGCGGCAGAAGGTTCGGCGTCAGGTTCCGTCCGCTTGCTGCCAGGAAGGCGAGCGGACAATAATTCACCACGAAATGTTCGGCGAAGAAATTGTCCGGCGACCCAAATCGCTCTGCGAAAAGTTTCCAAAGCCGGCGGCCGCTGACTTCGGAACGCGGACAATCGAAACCCAGGATCAACCGTTTCGGATGCTCCTGGGCTGGCTTCGCGATGGGCGTGCAGATGCCCATCCAATCGCGCACCGCGGTGATTTCACCGAACGGAATCCCGATTTGGGCCATGCCGAATGGGCCCGGATTCATGCCGAGAAAGACAACGCGCTTCCGACTCCCGCCAAAGCGGCGCAAGTATTCCGCGTGCGCCCGCCACGCGTAGGTCAACGGATTGTAGGTGTGCGTGACGGGGGAACGAAATTTGAGCCGTTCAACCTGCGCCGACAGTTCGCGCGCGGCCGCGAGGAGACGTTTGCTCGTAGCCGCGGGGACTTCACTCTTCACCATGGTAGTAGTCCAGCGCCTCCGACCGCATGATCCGGCGCTCCGGCGAACGCACCAACCATTTCCCACTGTCGGGATAATGACAGGATTCTCCGATCGGGTTGTCCGCGACCACATAGAGAACCAAATCCGCCGCGCCATCATTGGTGATCTGATGCGGTTCGCCCGGCTTGAACAGGAAAGCGTCGCCGGGCTCAATCGCCGTCACACCTACCTGGTGCCGGACCACGCCCGTGCCGGAAATGACATGGTAAAATTCCCATTGGGCGCTGTGGGAATGATAGGGATATGGCGTCTTGCCCGGAGGGATGCGGCAAATCTCCACATCAAAGGGATGCCGCTCCAGCAGGTCGGTGGATTTCGGCTGGCGGCCCAATGCTTCCGAAACACCTTTGCCGAAGCCACTGAAATTTCCTTTGGGTGAAGCCCAGGAATCCTCGGGCAACTTGTGCGTGTTGATCTTTTGCATCGTTTTGCGGGAGTCGATTGGCT
The DNA here is from genome assembly GCA_025350905.1 of Verrucomicrobiota bacterium. Lineage (GTDB taxonomy): Bacteria > Verrucomicrobiota > Verrucomicrobiia > Limisphaerales > JADLHS01 > JADLHS01. Next base: position 2,751 of record JANXWY010000260.1, on the reverse strand, counting down.
TGAGGTTGATTTTGTTTAAGCCCAGGTCAATCACAAAACGACGGGAAGTTCGCCGTGATTGACTCGCGACATTCGGCTTGTCACCCTGCGATCATGACACGCGACCAATACCACAACCATCCCGGCGGAATTTTTTGGGCATTACTTTTGACCGGTCTGGCCCTCGGGCTGCCGTCGGCCCGGGCCGACTGGCCGGACTTCCGCGGGCCGTGGGGCAACGGCCATGTTTCCGCCGCCGGAGACACCAAGCTCATTGGGCTGCCGTTGCACTGGAGCGAGACGAACAATATCAAATGGAAAACGGAGATTCCGTTTCGCGGCTGGTCCACGCCGGTCGTGCTGGGGGATCAAGTGTGGCTGACCACCGCGACGGAGGAAGGGCACGACTATTTCGCCATCGCGCTGGACCAGGCGAACGGAAAAATACTCTTCAACGAAAAAGTGTTTCACGCGGACAATCCCGAACCGCTCGGCAACGGCGCCTCCATGAATTGCTTTGCCACGCCTTCGCCGGTGATCGAGCCGGGCCGCGTTTACGTCCACTACGGGAGTGCGGGCACCGCGTGTCTGGACACAAGGACCGGCAAAGTGATTTGGAAACGCACCGACCTGCCCTGCCGCCATTATCGCGGCGCGTCCGCTTCACCCGTCCTGTTCGAGAATCTCCTGATCCTGACTTTCGATGGTGCGGACTTGCAATACACGGCTGGTCTCAACAAGGAAACCGGGGCGACGGTCTGGAAAACCAACCGCTCGGTCGTGTGGAATGATGAAACGTCCACGGATGCCATGACCCGGGAAGGCGATCATCGCAAATCCCACGGCGCGCCATTAATTGCGACGGTCGCCGGCAAACCCCAGCTGCTGAGCGTGGGCGCCAAGGCGGCGTACGGTTACGATCCGCGCACGGGTCAGGAACTCTGGCGGGTGGAGTACAACGATTGGTCCAGCGCGCCCCGGCCCTTGTACGATCAAGGTCTTGCTTTCATCGTGACCGGCCTGACTAAAAAAGAGATGTGGGCCGTGAAAGCGGACAGCCACGGTACCGCCACCGAATCCAATGTGGTATGGAAACTGAACAACCACATCGGAAAATATGCCTCGCCCCTGCTCGTGGACGGTTTGATCTACACCGCCGCCGACGAAAGTTTCGTCACCTGCATCGAAGCCGCCACCGGGAAAGTCGTCTGGAGCGAACGCATCGGCGGCAAATACGCCGCCTCCCCCATCTACGCCGACGGCCGGCTCTACTTCTTTAGTCAGGACGGTACGACAACGGTCCTCAAACCCGGGCGCGCCCTCGAAGTGTTGGCGACCAACACGCTGGCGGGAGGTTTCATGGCCTCGCCCGCCGTCGATGGTCGAGCCTTCTATTTGCGAACCAAGACGGACCTGTACCGAGTGGAATCGCCGGCTTCGGGCAACTAGCGCGATCACCAGGTCGCCCGGAGAACGCGAAGCGACATTGGTCGTCGCCGGCGAATTGACCCTCCAAACCACTTGCCACGCGCCTCAGGGACTGCCGCTCCGTTGGGAAGCACCAAGGCAGAGCGACCCGCCGGGCAGCCCCTTCAGCGCCCACCGTCCGCCGCCAGCGAGGCGCACACAATTTCCTGGTCATTCCGCGCGTAGACTGACTGGTTGGCAAATGCCGGATGCGACCACACCACGAGCCGCCCGGGATCGCGGTTGGTTGGATCCAACAGATGCGCGCGGCTGATTTCCTCGTACTTTTCCGGCGTCAGTTTCGCGATGATCAGGTCGCCCGTTTCGCTGAACAGGAAGCAGCGGTCGCCGTGCTTCACGATAAACGTGTTGCCCCAACGCATGGATTTGCCGGTGGTCGGCTGGAACGTTTCCCAAATACGCTCGCCCGTCTCCGCCTTGAGGCAGCGGAACTGCCCGTAGCTGCACGGGCTGTAAATGTAGCCGTCCTCCAGCCACGGCGTGGCCATGACCCCGTGCAAGCCATCCGTGTCGGTCTCGCTCACCTTCTTGCTTTGCCAGATCAGCGACGGTTTATCGGAGTCCACGCGCAGCATCACCGAACCGTTGTAAAAGGAGGTGAGAAAAAGACGGTCGCCGGCTTGGCGCGGACTGGGAATGGACATGGCCGAGCGAATCGGCGGAGTCAGCGGGTACGACCAAATAACTTTGCCCGTCTCGGGATCGAGCGCATTCACGGCTTCCGGGTGCCAAACGATGAGCTGCCGTTTGCCCGCAAACTCGTAGATCATCGGCGGCGCGTAGCCCGGCTCTTTCGCACTGAGCGCGCGCCAGAGTTCCTTGCCCGTGTCCTTGTCGAAAGCCACGACCACACTACCGTCGCCGCCCACGAGGCAGATCAGCTTCGGCCCGTCTATGAGGGGATGACCGGCGAAACCCCACAGCGGCGTCTTGAGGTTGAAATCCTTTTTTAAGTCGCGCGACCAAAGCACTCCGCCCTTTTGCGCCTCCAGGCAAAACAGATTCCCTTCGGCGCCGAGTTTCGTAGCAGGCCGGCCCTCCCTCGCCCGCGATCGATCTCCCGCCGGCCTGCGAAGACTGCCTGAGGCGCCGAAGGGAAATCTGCGCTCGGCGCGTACCTCACGCCCGGCGCCGACGGGGTCCTGCCCGATTTCGGCGGAGCGCCTAGCTGAGGGCGCGCATGCCCGGGGCTTCGTGGCCGCTCGAGGCTACGTATTCGTCGTACTTGCCGCCGAACAGGTGCGGCCCCGACGGGCCGAGCTCGAGCACGCGCGTGGCCAGCGC
>JANXWY010000252.1 GCA_025350905.1 Verrucomicrobiota bacterium | reverse complement strand
GACCGGTACGGGCGCGATGCTTTTCACCTGCCAGTTCTGTGAATCACCATCTCGGCGAAACGCGTTGTTGTACCTGGTGTGTGCCACGCTCAGTTTATACACCTTCACTTACGGAATTTTTCTCCTGCCCTTTGCGTGCCTGCTCAGCCTGCTCTTCCAGCCTCGGCTGCCGCAGAAGGCGCTGATTGGTTTTTGGGCAACCAATCTTCTGGTGGCGCTCCTGTTTTGTCCCTGGCTCCCGCGACTGCTCCATTCCGTCCACTCCGGCACGGGATTGCAACAAACATCGCGCGGCACAGTGACGCAGGCGTTGGCCTATGCCGGCTATACGTTGGGTTTGGGAACGACGTTTGGCCCGACGACTGAACAACTGCGCGTCCTCGGCCAGCGAGTCTTCGTCGAAGATCCAGTTGCTGGCGGGCTGCTGGCGGGCGGCTTGATACTCGTGGCTTTGGTGACCGGCATCGGACTCAAGTTTTTGTGGCAACACAACCGGAACGGATTTTTCTTCGCAGCGATCGGGCTGGGAATTTTCTGGGGCTGCCCCGCTGTGCTTACCGGATTGAAACCAGGGATACCCTACTACGCCCGCTACGCGATTCTTGCGCTAATCCCGCTCACAGTTGCAGTGTGCGGCTTCATGCTCTGGGCTTTGGAGACAGGCTGGTGGCGAAAAGTCATCGCGCTAGCTTTCGCAGGCTGTGTCGGAATGTCCCTGGCGAACCATTATTTTGATCCTCGCCACGCTCGCGACGACATCCGATCGGCAGCGCGTTTCATTCAAACATTGCGGCCTCCACCAAGAAATATCATCGTTTGCGCCGACTACATGAAGCTGTCTCTTGAGCATTACTATGAAGGCCCAGCAAAGCTCTTGCCCCTAAAAATTTCCGCGGCGGCGGTCGAAGCCGCGCTCGAACCTTTCGCGAAGGAATTGGCGGAAGGTGGGACCTTGGGTCTTGTCTATGCCCGACCGGATCATGGCGATCCGCAAAAGATTTTGCCCGCGTGGTTGAAGGAACACTATCGTTTGAAACTGGAAAAATCCTGGACGGGCGTTGTCTTTTACCTTTTAGAAGCGGCCCCCGCGTCTTCGAAACAGTGACGCGGTTTCCTGCAACTGACACCCTGCCCGCCTCCTCTCCAGGGACGATCACTTTTGCCTCTTCCCCTATGGTCAGGTGCTTTGGTTTTGTCCAGTCCCCAGCCGGATTTTGCAATGGAGGGGCGCACGCCCAATTGAGTGATCGATGGCGAGCAAGGTGAACCTGAGGAAAAAATGCATTGGGTTCCGAATTTTCACCCAGGATTTTTCCGCAAGGTATCGATTTGACGTCCGGAGCGCCGGGCATCGCCCGGTTGGGCGGGGGGTTTGAGTTATGGAAACTGCCATGAAAGCGCGACAGCGTCGTGGACTGCGGTGGCAAGTCCGACGCAACACCGCTTTGGCACACACCGGGCGCAATGTCATCCCAACGCTCATCGTCCAGGCAAAAGCGCCGTCGCCATTCCGTTCTGTCGACGCAATCCAAAATCTCGTGGAAGTTCCACTTTGCACTCAAAAGCCGGGCGAAGTTGTTGGATCATCCCCTGAATCGTTTCGGGTTTTCTTATGGCGGTTTTCGTCCCTTGATTCACGGGGTGTTACCGATACCATTGGCCCATCATGTCCTCACAAATTTTTCATCGGTCTTCGTCTCGTTTATATTTGTCGGCTTTGCTGCTGAGTCTGACGGGGCTCGCCAATGGGGCCGAGTTGTCCAGCGCTCCCAAAGCGAGTGCGCCCAAGGTGGCGGCCGCTTCCAATGAGGGGGAACAGGCGATCAGGAAATTCAAAGTGGCGCCCGGTTTGAAAGTGGACCTCGTGGCGGCGGAGCCGCTCCTCGCCAATCCCGTGTCGTTCAGCATCGATGAACAGGGCCGGTTCTACGTGGTGGAAACTTTCCGGCTCCATGCGGGCGTCGGAGACATTCGCAGCCGGCGCAGTTGGGCCGATCCCGCCATGATCCAGAAATATGGTGCGGCGGCGGTGGAGGACATGATCCTGAACGACGAACTCGCCTCGAAGACGGTCGAGGAGGACATCGCGATTTTGAAAAAGTATTCCCCGAGCCGGGCCGCGACGTTGTCGGGTGAACCGGATCGGGTTCGTCTCATTTATCCGGGCGCGGACGGACGGGCCCAGCGCGCCACGGTGTTCGCCGATGGTTTCGACAAGATCGGCGACGGACTCGCGGCTGGCATTCTCGCGCGGCAGGGCAAAGTCTGGTTCGCGGATATTCCCAATTTATGGCTGCTCCAGGACACCAAGGGCACCGGGGTGGCGGATGTGAAGAAGGCACTGCATCATGGGTACGGCGTGCGGGTGGGCTTTCTTGGGCACGACATGCACGGGCTCAAGTTTGGTCCGGATGGAAAGCTCTACTATTCGATCGGTGATCGCGGTGCGAATGTGAAAACCGCGGATGGCCGTAAGGCTTACACGCCCGAGTCCGGCGCGGTATTTCGCTGCAATCCCGATGGCACGGAGCTGGAGATTTTTGCGACGGGTCTGCGCAATCCGCAGGAACTGACGTTTGATAAGTACGGAAATCTCTGGACTGGCGATAACAATTCCGACGCGGGCGATCCGGCTCGCTGGGTCTATGTGGTCGAAGGTGGCGATAGCGGTTGGCGCGCGGGATTCCAGTATATTGAAC
>JANXWY010000198.1 GCA_025350905.1 Verrucomicrobiota bacterium | reverse complement strand
ACACAAAAACATGAACACAAAAACACCCGAATGTTGGTCGAGCGACCCGAACGCTCACGGCGTCAAAATCGAACTGTCGGCTGAACGGAGTCTGTTGCTGCCGTTCGATCAGTTCGCTTTTGCCGAACTCAAAACCGAAGGAAAGCAGCAACACCTTCGCTTAGTCTTCGCAACGCACGAAGTGTTGATTCGCGGCAACGCCTTACGACGAATCGAGACGACGATGCAGCGAATGGAATTGTCCTTCCTCGCCGCTTTGCCCAGCAGTCAGCGGAAACTCATTACGGAGGGACAGCCGGTGATTGTCGAGATTGTCGTTACGGAGACCAAAGATGTTGAGAAGCGCGCTCAAAAAGACCAGGAATGAGAAATCTGTCGAGGACGGAATGAAGGTCGTCCAGTCTGCTCGATCAAGCAGCGGCCTCCCCTTTTTGGGAAAGCCGTGATCGGCTAGGAGAAAAAATAACCCAAGGAGCGGAGCGATGAATGGTTGGGATTGCCGATGACGATGTGATCGAGGACTTCGATTTTAAGAAGTTGACCGGCTCGGATGAGGTCGCGGGTGATTTTGATGTCTGCTTCCGACGGAGTTGATTCACCGCTTGGATGATTGTGTTATGTGAAGCGCCGGTTTATGTGCAGTGACCGACTGGGGGCGCTGACGTTAGCGCGGGTTCCACGGCGAAAGGAGTGTCATGCTTGTAAGTAAATCACTCCCACAGACTGAGCCGGCTCCGCCCGTTCGCACGTTGAAGATCGAGGCTGATGGTGACTGCTGGAAAGGTCTCATAAAACCAAAGATTCGCCTCATGGGAGGCTGGCTTGAGCGAGCCGGGTTCAGTCCGGGGAATCGCGTCCAGGTCACCTGCGTTTCTCCCGGCGTTATTGAATTGCGCTCCCCCGACGCCTTGACGGTGAACGACACGAAGCCGCCCGCACCAGAGCCGCCCGACTGTCCGTTTTGAAATGCTCCGCTTCACATAACCGCAGTGCGTTTTGCAGCACTGCGGTTTTTTTCATCAGGGGGTATTGCGCGTTGGGCATGAGCCGCGCAATCACGGAAATCTTGGAAACTCCAATTATGAATTGTTAATCGTTCACCTTGGCTCCGCCGGTTTCAACCAAAAAATGCCGCCAAATTTATGCTCGAATTCTGGTACAGAGAAAAACGAACCCTCGTCGATTTCCGGCGCGGCCCCCTTGGCCCCTATTTCGACCGTTTCGCCGCCCACCTCAAGGATCACAGATATTCCGTCGGTGCGGCGACAGAGATTTTAGGGAAATGCTGCCAGTTCAACGCTTTCTTGATTGAGAACAAGATCCTGCAAGCCGACAAAATCACCCAGACGGAGGTGGATTCCTTTCTTGAACTCTATTTGGTTCAAACCCGAACCGCCTGCCTTTATTCGCCACGATATGTCGCCCGCAACGCACTCAACCGCTTACTGGATTATCTGATTCAAATCAAAGTCCGCCAACCGCCAAAACCAAAGCCAGTAAAAACACCGTACGGTTGGTTGCTTGATCGCTATCTCCAACATCTCCAAGAGGAGTGCGAGTTTTCCAAAGTCACGCTTCAGAGGTGCCGTGCGCAGGTCGGCTCATTCCTGGAAGCCCTGCGACGGAAAGCCAGGCCCAACCACTTCAAAACCTTGTCGGCTGAGGCGGTCGAGGGCTACGTGAAACAGCACCTTAAAGACAGCCCGGAAAATCTCTCCGCTTTGGCTGCGGCTCTCCGCAGGTTTTTTCGATTCTGCGCCATACACCAGCACACGCGCATGGATTTTTCGGGCTTGATTCCTCCCGTCCGGCGTTATCGCCATGCTTCGCTGCCCAAGGGGATGGAAGACTCGGCTTTGGAACGGGTGCTGGGCGCGATTGACAAGAACACGCCGACCGGCGCGAGGGATTACGCGATCATGGTTCTGATGATGGCTTATGGCCTGCGGGGTGTTTCGGTCGCCGAACTATTGCTGGACGACCTGGATTGGCAACGTTCTCAAATCCGCATCCGCGCCCAAAAAGGCGGCAAGGAGGTGGTGCTGCCGCTGATGGACACCGTGGGTGACGCGCTCATCGGTTATCTCCGCCATCGAGTTGACAAGACACCGTTCCGGGAAGTTTTCCTCACGGTCAAAGCGCCGGTTCGCCCGCTTAACAGTCTGGTGATCTCCCACCTCGTGCGCGAATACATGCGCAAGGCCGGCGTCACCATGGCTGGCGGCGGCTCCAGAACGCTCCGTCATTCGTGGGCGATTCGCGCCTTGGCGAACGACTCACCCATCAAATCCATCGCCGACGTGCTGGGGCATCGTTACATCGACACTACGTTCATCTATGCGAAGGCGGATTTGAAGACCCTGCGCGATGCGGCTATGCCCTGGCCGGAGAAAGGATAAGACATGGCGACGTGCCTCTTTCGCAGTCCATTGGCTTTCCGACTCCAATGCTTTTTGGAAACACGCAAAGCGGCCGGCCGGCGGGGTGTCTCCAGCCAGAAACTCCTTATCGGCCTGGATCGCTTTCTGTTGAGTGAGCTTCAGCCGGGAGAAACCATCACGCGTGAAATCGCCGACCGCCGGATCAAGAGCCTGGAATCCTTGAGCATCGGCACCCGAATCAACCACATCTCCGTACTGCGCCAGTTCTGCCGGTATCTGGCCCACTTCGATCCGCGAACCTGTGTGGTGCATCGGAGCTTTTTGCCGCGCCGCACCCGTCCGGCGCCATATATATACTCCCGGAAGGAAGTGCAACGAATCATGGCCGCTGCCCGGCGGATTGGTCCACGCGGGAGTCTGCGACCGACCGTCCTATCCAATCTCGTTGGATTGCTCTACACGACCGGCTTGCGGATCGGCGAAGCATTGAAGCTGACGCTGGCGGACGTTGACCTCAAACGGTGCGTGCTGTTAATCCGCGAGACCAAGTTCAAAAAAACTCGTAATGTTCCTTTGTCCTCCTCCGCTGCCACGCAACTTCACGTTTATCTGCATCAGCGCTCCATGGCTGGCATGTCCACCGCCGCCAACTCACCCCTCTTTGTTAATCTCCGAGGCAGGCGTTACGGAGAGGCGGGGTTCACCACCATCTTCCTGGAAATCATCCGCAAGCTCGGCATCCGCAAGCCACCGGGGCATCGTGGGCCGCGCATCCATGACTTTCGTCATTCCTTCGCTGTCAACCGCCTGCTGGCCTGGTATCGGGAAGGCGCAAACCTGGCTGCCAAGCTGCCGGTATTATCAACTTACCTGGGACACTCCACGGTGACCTGCACCGAAGTTTATCTTCACGCCACAGCAGAGTTGTTGGAAAGTGCGGGCACGCGGTTTCATTCCCACTTCGCGGTGCCAACGCTGCGCAGAAAGAAAGCTCATGGCAAAGACTGACATCGCAACGCCTATTCGCGGGTTCTTCGAGCAACACTTGCTTTCCCAGCGCGGCCTCAGCGGCCATACCGTGCTGGCCTACCGGGATGCCATGAAGCTCTTTTTGGAGTTCGTGTGCCGCCGGCATCGGAAAACCTGCACCGCCCTGACTCTGGAAGACCTGACCGCCGACACGGTTCGCGGCTTTATGGAACATCTGGAGCGGGTCCGCAAAAACAGCGTCCCGACTCGCAATGCCCGGCTGGCTGCCCTCCATGCTTTTTCCAATTACTTGGCCAGCATTGACCCGCGTCACATGGCCCAGGCTCAGACCATCCTGGCAGTTCCGTTCAAGCGCCAGTCATACCACGTCGCACAGTATTTGGAACGGGATGAAGTGCTCAAAATCTTTGCCAGCATTGATGGCCAGACGATCCAGGGACAACGGGACGACGCCCTGCTGCGCTTGCTCTACAACACGGGGATGCGCGTGTCGGAACTGGTTGATCTGGACATGAACCATCTGCGGTTCAGCCGTCCTCACACCGTTCGCATCCACGGCAAAGGGCGGAAAGAGCGGACCTGTCCGCTTTGGACGGAAACCGTCACCGCACTCAAGGCGTATTTAGGAAAACGCGGCGTCCGTCTGGATGACGCGACACCGCTTTTCGTCAACCGCGAAGGCAACCGCCTCACCCGTTTTGGGGTGCGCTACATCATCGCCGAGCGCGTCGCCGAAGCGGCGAAAACCTGTCCCTCGCTGCTCACCAGGCGAGTCACTCCCCATACGTGGCGTCACACCACCGCGATGCACCTGCTTCAGTCCAACGTGGACCTGAATATGATCCGGTCCTGGCTGGGCCATGCCTCCATCGAAACGACCAACGGATACGTGGAAATCGATCTGGAGATGAAACGTAAAACGCTTCAATCGTCAGCAAAGCTTATCCCACCCGCTGCCAAACGTAAATGTTCCTGGCAGGACGATGACCAACTCCTCGCGTGGCTGGCAAAACTATGACGGCTTGAAATGAAAAACCGCTGCACTCCAAAAGAGCACAGCGGTTATGTGAAGCAACCGAGAACAAAAGCTCACCATCAAAACGGACAATCGAGTTCGTCTGATGAGGCTTTCTTTCCCTCAGGCACCCCGGAGGTCTCGGAGCGCAGTTCAATGACGCCGGAACCAAGACATCTGACAGAGATGCGAGTGCCTGGCTTAAAGCCGGCGCGCTCAAGCCAGAGCCCCATGAGGCGGAGCTTGGGTTTGATCCGGCCTCTGAAGTAGTCACCCTCCGCCTCAATCTTCAACGTGCGAACCGGCGGTTCGGGCGTGCTCGCCTTGGGAGGTTTATGCGCATCCACAGCATTCCTCCCTCGCTGAAAGCCGCTGTAATGCCAGCCCCGCGAATCGGGGACTGCACATAACTCGGCGCTTCACATAACATAATTTATGTGCTGCGACACATAAATTGTGGGCAATGATGATTGCGGCGGCACTCGCCATGATGGCTAAACGGAATACCTCACGCGGATGGCAGAGGATCGTATCCATCGTTCCAATGGACACCAGATAGTGACCTTTGACGCGCCGACGGGTGTTGAGGATGAAAACCACCAGACATTCACATTCAGAATTGAAGTAAGGATGTGTCGCGATATGCGTTTTCCAATAGGCGGCTGCCTGATCCGGTGTTTCGCAGTGCTGCATAGCTTCGGGTGTGGGACATTCCCGCAATGAAATGATTTTCCATTCGTGCGGTTGAGCCGGGAATTTTACCGGCTTGATGATTTGATTGATGGGCTGCGGAGCGGTTGCGGGGCATCCAGTGGAGATGAGGTTTTCCGTTGTGTTCATGTTTTGCGTTTCGTTCTGAAGGAGCGGGACTGCTCTCTTCACCGCACCGGGGAGAGCAGACCCGCTCCTCACGAAACGCACCCGCCCGCGCCCGCGCCGCCGGGCGGCGGAGCATCAGCAACGGAGTGACAGCGGGCGAAAAGATGTTTCGACCGCTGGCGCGAGGTTGCGCGGAGCAACCAGAGGCGCGGGTGTGGGCGGGATGAACACAGCGGATAACCTCATCGGCGGATGCCTGATAAGTGACGAGCGAGTCGGTATTTTGATTCTGCACCGATTCTCAAAACACTTGAGGAAGTGTTAAAAAGTGAAGCCCGAATTTTTAACGGCAAAATGGCCGCATTTCAGAATCTCCCCGTTTGAGCCGTAAGGGGGATGGTCCAGCGGGTTTAGCGAAAACAAAATGGAAAGACGGTCGGTGCTGCTGGACGGAGCGGCGGGAGGAACGAACGCATAGTCGTTTCCGCCAAGCGCGACGGGAAGCGGCACGGACCGGCAGTGAACCAAACCGTCGCGGCGCGTGCGTTGGGTTGGCGGAGCGAAGTGAGCGCAGTCAACCGCACGCACGGGCCAGCGCGGTGTAAATGCGGCAATGAATCAGGCAGTTAAATGATGTTTTTAGTGCCAGTGAAAGTGCCAGTGAACGAGTGATGAATGAGTAATTGGTGAGTAATCGGTTCGTATTGGGTGCGTAATGTCGAGTGCTTGACAGATGCGCGAAAACACCTGATTCTATTGGCGTTCGTTAGTTATGAGGCTGTTCGCCTCTGGTGGTGGGGTGGTAATTGCGGAGTAGTGAGTTTCGGAAAAACTCCCTGCTTCTGTTCGATTCCGACCCTCGCCTCCAATTCCAACTGCGTGTGCAGAAGCGGTTTAGGAGGTTCGGGAGTCCAAACGGACACCAAAACGGACACCAATTTTCCAATCCGTAAGAAACCAGCGTAGTCTGGCGTAATCCGCCGGCTATCCGCTAACTCTTTGGATTCGGCCTCGTTTATTCTCGCGGTTGCGTGATAACTATGAAAACACGTTACCGTCTCATCTGCCGTGGAATCCGTGGCGGAGCCTATTACTGCGTGGACACTCAAACCGGCAAGCGCACCAGTCTGGGCACCACCAACGCGGACGACGCCCAGCAAATCATCGAAGCCAAAAATAATTCCGAGCGCCAGCCGGTGTTGAACCTGCAAATTGCCAAGGCGTATCTGGCCGGTTCGGACAATGGCATCAAGACCCGCACTTGGCAGCACGCCATTGAATCGTTGACCAACACCAAGCAGGGAGCGAATCAGCACCGCTGGAAAACCGCCGCGAAGGACAAGGCGTTCACCATGCTGCTGCCGCAGGTCATCATCGAAACCAAGGCCGAGACGATTTTGAAAGTCCTCCAAATAGGCACCGTCTCGACCAATGTTTATCTCCGGCGGTTGCACAACTTCTGTGTGGACATGAACTGGCTGCTGTGGCCGCTGGTGCCGAAACGCCAGTGGCCGGCCGTCGAGTTCAAGGAGAAACGCAGCATCACGCTGGCGGAACATCTAGCCATCGTCGCCCGCGAAAACAATCCTGAACGGAAGGCGTTCTACAAACTCGCGTGGCACTTGGGCGCGTCGCAATCCGATCTGGCGTTCCTCAACGCCGAGGATGTTGATTGGGACAACCATGTCATCAGCTACAAGCGTATGAAGACCGGCACCATCGCCATTATGCGCATGGATGACGACATGGAGGAAATCCTGCGCGATCTGCCGGGCAGTGGCCCCTTGTTCCCGTATCTGCGGACGGTTCGCTCTGGCGACCGGGCCACGGAGTTCAAACAACGCTGCGAAGGGTTGGGTATCAAAGGCGTGTCGTTGCACAGCTACCGCTATGCGTGGGCGGAACGCGCAAAAACCGCCGGTTATCCCGAACGGTATGCCCAGGTAAACCTTGGACACAACAGCAAGGCGATGGCACGGGCCTATTCGCGCAAAGCGCCGGTAGAAATGCCGTCGTTGAGCGAATACGAGCGGCAACAGAAGACCATTATTGGAAACCGGAACACCGAACCAGCGGCGAAAGCCGTTGCCGCACAAGGAGGACATCATGCAACCTTGGCAAATTAAAGCACTGGAACTGGAAGCGTTGGGATTAAAACACCTTGATGGCTTCATCCACGAACACGCCCTCGGCTTTTTTATTGGGGCCATCTATCTCATGTTGGCTTTACTGGCGTGGGTATTGAGTAGTGCATTGCGACGTAAGGGTGGGAAATCCACGCTTCATGTCCGGCCTGGCCTGTTCATCCATCTGTCGGGACCGCCACCACCACCCTCGGACACGTTCAACCCGTTTCCGCCGCCGCACCATTCGGCGCACTGCGATTACGATGATGATTGGGAATGACCACTGGCGATGCAGATTGCGCGGCGTATAATGGAGACGCGAGGCCCGCCGCTGATTCAGCAACGACGGTCACGGGAATTATTTCCATTGCTTGCGTTGCCGTTGGTTGTGGATACGGAACCTTTGAGCGTCCGGCTTTTTGCGGCGCGCTCGTTCTTGTCCTTGACCTTTAGCCGGATGAGTTCGGTTGCCTTGTTCATCCATCTGGCGTCACCTTTCTTTTGCTCAATCTCGGCCGTCAGAAAAAACTTCACGGCTCCTGGCGGTGGATTGCCCAGCGGCTTGAGTTGGCCGGCACTGACTAGAATGGGAATGTGGTCTGGTTCAAAACCGAGACGCCAAGCAGCTTCGGCGGCGTTCATGCGTCCAGGCAGCGAAATCAGATTGAGAATTTCTTTGCGTTCTGGGTTCATACGTTTTCCTTGGTTAAAGTGAGGATGACGGAAGTAATGAGGGTGTCATACACGGCACCCAAACGGCTGTCCGCCGACTTTACAAAGCTCAATTCGTATCCCTGAAGCCAGCGTTCCAGCCGTTCCAGCCCGCAACCCAGAACGATGACCTCGGCACCCGCAAAATGAATGGACATTTTATCCGGCGGTGCCTCCGGTTCATTTTCCAAGGCCGGGTTGGCCGTTCTTTTGGCGAACAAGAACTGCGCAAAAGGCAGGAGATAACTGATGCCATCGTCGGTAAGCACCGCGACGGCGGCGGCGTTGGGATCGTGGCCGAAGCAAGGATTGTCGCGCGGGCTAGACGCTGATGTGGCGGGCGGTTGTTCGCTGCTGTTTAGTTGGTTGGATTTCATAACTGCTCCTTTCGGTGGTTTTGATTGAAAGTGATCGGGCAAGTCGCTGGCGGAACCGTTTTATAAAGCGATTGCCGCGCTGCAAAATGGTCTGGAGGAAATCCCGTTGCGGCATGGCCTCAACCGCCGCCAGCCGCTCGCTGGAATGGGTGACATACGAACGCAACAACTCGGCATCGTCCGTAAAAATCTGGCAACGCTCGCGCCCGCGCGAGATGCTGACGTAAAATTGCTCCTGGTTGATGGCAGGCAGCGAACGCGACGAGGCGACCAGCAAAACTTCATCCACGGTTTTGCCCTGGGCGGCGTGCGACGTGACGGCGTAGCCGTGCGTGAATGTCCGATAGTTCTGTGGAATCACCCGGCCATCAGCCAGCACCACGGAATCACCCTGAATCGCCCGCACCTCGACGAGTTCGCCATTGATAAAGTGCTTGCGCACGGCCACCGCGTTGGCTTGCAGCAACAGCTTGTCCCCGGCGGCGATTTTTAATTTCCGTCGCTCCCCCACATCGCACAAGGCAGAGTCTTGCCCCAAAGGGAAAAAAGTTTCCGTGCCGTCAGCGCGCTGCACTTTTAGCGAATCGTGTTCGACCGCGACCACAGCAACGGTTTCATTTTTATTAAAACCATGTCCTCGACGATGAAAATGAATGGCCATGCCGGGACGATATTGCCGAGCATCGCGTTTCTGTGCTTCTGTCCATGAGAGTGAATCAAAAACTTGAAATTCTTTTTCTTCACCGGCCAGCCGACCGGTGGTTTTCAAAGCGGCCCGCACTTTTTCCGTCACCGCCTCGATTTCATTCCACGTCGGCGCGACCAGCAGCGCGGATTTGTTTTCCGCCAACGCCTTCAAATATGACTTCGCTGCCGCGTCGTGAAGTTCTTGGTGGCCGTCCGCAAGGACCACTGCACCCATGCGTTCCAACTGTGCGAACGCTTCCACCGTGCGTTTCTGCGCGGCCAGTTCCACAGCCTTGCGATAAGCGGCCTTGCGCTGCCGCCGGATGGCCGTCAACTGGCCGGATTTGAAATTGGAATGCCGTTCCAAAATCCGCAGCGCATCGCCACGCGCAACCGAAGCGTGCTGGCCGGTGTCCCCCGACAGCACAATGCGTGCGTCCCGCGCCAGATCGAACAGCCACTTCATGTCATCCATGCCCACCGCCCCGGCCTCATCCAGCACGACCAGCTTGTCCTTGGACAATGGTTGTTTGGACAGCAGCAGGCTTTGCAGCGTCTTCGCCTCGAATCCTTCTTTTCTCAACACTTCGGTTGCTGCCGCCGTTGGCGCGCAGAACAACGGTTCAACGCGGGCTTCCTTGCAGGCGGCGACCAACTCGCGCAACGCCGTGGTTTTGCCGCTGCCAGCCAACCCACGCAGGCCGGTAATGCGGTCACTGGTGCGCAGCACATGATAAATGGCTCGCTGTTGATCTTCGCCGAGCCAGTCAGCAGGCCGGTAGCCTGGATGCAACGGCGCAACGGCATCGCATCCCGCGTTGACGGTCTGAATCAAATCCAGTTCCGTCGCCAAAATTTCTTTGGTCGAAAACCCGCGTTCGGTCTTTACCAGCTCCGCCGAATACTTCACCTCCTGTTTCAAATTGCCCAAATCCACCTCACCTTGCCGGTGCGCCAAAGCGGTCGTCAGCAATTCATGCTCCGCGACAACAGATTTGCGCTCGAACACATGGGCGATGGCGTGATTCAGGGTTTGTTTTTCCAGCCCGGCGATGTGCGGTTGACCAGTGCGTTGCACCGAGGCGCAAAGTTTTTGAAGTGATTGCCGTTCGTCTGATGACAACTGCGCCAACTGGCGTTCACGCACTTCCGCCGTCGAGATGCCTTTGAGCTTTTTCGCCCGGCTCTGATGCACCACATGGGAAATTTCATCATTTGAAAGTTTTCTCCCCAACTTTTGTTCCATTTCGAGAACCGCTTGGTCACGCTGCTGCGCGCGTTTGGAAAAACGTTTCAACACCTCATCGCCGACGCCTTCAATTTCAAATCCATGCTTCGCTGGTTGAATCCGGTAGCCAATCTGTTGAACCCGTTTCGCCAGTTCGTTCCGATAAACCGCCGTGCCGTAACGGATGGCGTCATACATTCCACCCGCTTGCAGGGCTTTCCAGCACCGTTCGCTGTCATCAAATGTGGCATTAAAGACGGTGAAATGCGTGTGCAACTGCGGGTCCAGTTCACGCGAGCTGTTATGCACGAAGGCTGCGGCCACAAGATTGCCGGTCGTGCGGTCACGCTGACTGCCCTGTTTCCGCACGCGCGTGGCGGCGAAGGTTTCTAACTCGCGGAACGCAACGCGCGCGGATTCCTCATGGGCTTCGACCAATCGTTGGTCGTCCAACGTCACCGCCAGCACCGATACGGATTTGGGCGGTGCACAGGTGAAATCGAAAAACACCCGGCGCTTGTTTTCTTTCTGCTGCCGTTGCGTCAAGCGTTCGCCAGTTCCAGGATTTCGATTTTCACACAGCGCATGAAATTGTTCGCGGGTGACGGCATTGTTTAATCCCAATCGTTCCGCGCCCGCGCCGATCCACTGGCCGGGCCGGATTTCACCTGCGGCGTAGTAATCATTCTGCGCCAGATGCTCGTCGAAATAACTTTCGGCATCGGCCAGGTTTTTATGAGCAACGGCGCTAAACATAGGGCGCAATCTTACCAGCCTTCCAAAAAGGCTTTGCGCGCTTTGCGCACAACTTTTAATTTCCTGCCTGCTTTCATTTACAGTTTTGTCATTTTACCCGAAGGCGAATCGTTACCCGCCAGTCTGCCTGAATTCTTCCCCTCAAAGGTGTATGTGATACACGGAATGCACTCGGACAATGATTTTTCCATTCGGCACAAGCATGGCCGAAGAAATCCCCCGCTTTGTGTAATCTTTACACAAAATGAGACCTCCGTTTTCCGCCAATCTCCGGCAGCGGAAACGGGGACAGTGAACGTCATTTTCACAACGGCCAGCCTGCCAGACTTCAGGGCGAAAATTGTGCAATCATTGCACAAAATAACTTCCTCCCACCTACTGTCTCCCTTGCCAGACTTCTCAGCACTTGGATTCATTCAGATGCCGGGATATGCTCGACGCCACGGTAAAACCATGACCAAAGCCCTCAATCTCGACCTTAAAAAACTCCAGGCCCGCGCCTTTGACCGGGCGGAATGGGCCGGCGAAGCACTCCAGCGTTACCATTCTGCCATCGGAAAGCTGGACGAGGCGGTGGTTAACCCACTACGCGGGCTTTATAAATGGATGTTCGTCCCGACCACGCTCTGGCCGTTCAATGTCCAGGATGTGCTGGAAGATTGCCTGTCTGTTCTGGAAAAGGGGAAACACCTGAACGCCCGGCACCGGTTACTCATAGACCTGCTGCCCGAACCGCCCGATGATGCCGTCTGCGCGGCGGTGGCCGACCACGAACTCCAGGTTCAGAAAGGCACCTACGAAAATTTGGTCAAAACGCAGGCCAAGTATTCTCAAAATGAAATTGCCATGCGCAACGATCCACAACTTCGCCGCCAGTGGGCGCGCCTCAAAGCAGCCTTTGATGTTAAAATCTACCACGATCACAAGGGCGTAATCCGCCGCACCATGACCGCCGAGCGCAATTTGCGCCCGTCATTTTCTGTCAACGTGCGGCGGCGAGAGGAAGTTTTTCACGCGGCGTTTGATGCGTTCTGCCTGCGGTGGAATCTCTATGGAATGCAGCACGACGAACCGCTTCTGCTCAAACTCGCCGTCAACCTCACGCCCTACGGCACGATGATTCACATCCCTGCCTATTGGTCATTCGACCCGAAGCGGGATATTCGCTGGGATGCCATCGCAAGTCTGCATCGCGTCCGTGTCACCGGACGCCAAGGCAACGCCCTTGCCGAGAACTTTGCCGAACGGATGAAATCCGCCGGAAAACTTCGCCAACTCGATCAGGATGCCATCCGGCTCGGCTTGAAAGGTGAAAGGAAGCACGAATTTCTTTGCGCCGGTCTTGGCTGGGTGGCGGGCACCAGCGCCAAGCGCATCAGTCGGCTCCGGGCGGAATTCAAAAATCAGCCGTCAGTGGCGAAGGCCAAATAAATTTCTCCGCTTGAGGACAGGGATTGGGGACATTCAGTTCCTTTGAACGTCAGTCACAACAGGTGCATAAAGAACACCGTATGACGAACGCACCTGAATCCCTAAAGACTGCCACCGTTCAATCCGACCAAGTATCGGAACAGGTAATCCCGGCATTGGGAAATTCTGATTCTCCGACCAGAATGATTTGCGACCTCGCCGAAGCGAATGCCTTCGTTGAAGAATATCGCAAGCCACATGTTCCGGTAATGTCGGCTTTTGGCGGTGGGCGTTTGCATGTGTGCAGGTTTTACGGCTCATGGGATTTAGATCGGATGGTCACAGAGAATGCCGATACCCTGTTCCGATCCATCCGCAAACTTTCTTCCAAAGACGCCAAGGACACCACGAAGGAATGGGACGATCTCACCTTTCGGTTCGGCCAGCAGGCATTTCTTTATGCCGACAAGGACAGGATTATTGGTTTTGCTGCCACTCCGGTTGAAGCTGAAAAGCTCGTGGCAAAGTTTAGCCAAAAATACCGCAGGCCCATGCCCCCGGCCTCCGATGGCGGCATTTTCTATCTTATCCAGCAGGACGGAGACAACATCAAAACCAAAGAAGTCTCCTTGTCTTCCGACACGGTGCTCAAACCCGAAGCCCTTGCCCTTCATTACGGCAGCGGCAGCGGAGAATGGCATCAGGGTTTTGTCGAAAAGCTTTGCGTAAGGACCAACGGCCTCTCAATTTTGGAGGGGCGTCCGGGCACGGGCAAAACTTTTTATCTCCGGCACCTCATGGGCGAACTCAAAAAATCGCATCGGTTCTACTTCATCGCCGCTTCATCCATGGGAATTCTTTCACGGCCCGATTTTATCGGCTTCTGGACAGATCAGCGTTGGCATCATTCCGATAAAAAATTTGTCGTCATCCTGGAGGATTCTGATGCAGCCCTGATGCCGCGTGGGCCTGACAACCGCGAACAGGTCAGCGCGATTTTGAATCTGTCCGATGGAATGCTTGCCGATTTTCTCCGCTTGCAAATCATCTGCACGATCAATTGTTCCGCCGCCGACATTGATTCGGCACTGTTGCGCCCCGGTCGCTTGGTTTGCCATCGCGTGTTTGGCCGACTCGATTACATCCAAGCCGCCCGCCTCGCCGAAAGTCTCGGCAGGAAATTGCCACAAGCCCGCGATTACTCGCTTGCCGAAGTATTTGCTGGACAGGATACCGACGAAGTCACCCGCCCGCGTATGGGGTTTGCGGCATAAGAAATATGAAAACTGCAAAATTGGGAATAGTCGAAGAACTAAAAGGAAAACACAAAGCACGACTAGCTCGCGCCCAAAAAGAACTGAAAAGAAAAATGGCAAAGCCGGGAAAACGCTTTGATCATCATTATTACACCTCGGATATTTTGCTGTTCTATAAATGGGCCTACCGTGTCGGCAAAGGGTGGTATGGATTTGCGCTGGGCAATGTTCCGCGCGTCTGGACGGATGTGCTGGACGAATTTCTATGCTGGCTGGAAATTCAATGTCCCGATTTTGAAATTCACCAAATTAAAATGAAATTGGACTTCGTAAGAATCTATCTGGGCACCAAGACCGATTTCATGATTCCAGATGAGAAAATCCGTTCTGAAATTTCCCAACTGCAAAACCTGTTGCGCTTGCCACCATGCCCGCCAACACCCGTCCGCACGGCTCGCAAAAAACGCCAGATACAATCCAAAAAATCATGAATTTTATCAGTCTCGACTTTGAAACAGCCAATCACTCGCGCGTGAGCATTTGCGCCGCCGGGCTTGCCGTCTTTGAAAATGGCGATTTGGCGGAAGCGCCATATTGGCTGGTGCGACCACCGAAAGGCCACGGCTGGTTTCACGAAATCTTCATTGAATGCCACGGCCTGACACATCTTGATGTTTTGGACGCCCCGGAATTTTCCGCCATTTCGCCGGAAATTTTAACTCGGCTGACCCGCGCCGATCTGGTGATTGCCCATAATGCCGCCTTTGACATCGAGCATCTGCGTGCGACTCTGGATCATTTCGGTCTGCCACGACCGGAATTTGATTATGTTTGCACCTGCCAACTCGCCCGGCACGTCTGGCCAGACCTGCCCAATCATCAACTATCCACCTTGACGGCGCATATCGGCCACCGATTTAACCACCACCACGCGCAGGCCGACGCCGAAGCCGCCGGACGTGTGTTTCTGGCGATGATGAAACATGCGAACGCAGCTACCCCGCACGAGTTGTTGAAACAAACGGGCCTGGAGCCGAAGCGTTTTTGAGAATAACTCGCGTGACAAATTTATGGCATTGTCCAATATTCCGATGATGAACCTAGCCGATATTGAGGAATCCCGTGGGACGGCTCAAACTTCCGAATTTGAGTCAATCAGCATTTTTGAGGCTCTTGGCAGAATTGGAAGCCAGACGCGGCCACTTTATCTGCCCGCGATCCAAAGACATTTCGTTTGGAATAAGAAACAAATCTGTGATCTTTTTGACTCCATGATGAGGGGCTATCCGATTGGAACATTTTTGTTTTGGGAGGTCGATGATGAAAAGCGAAACGACTATGCCTTCTACGAGTTCATCCGGGCCTATAGCGAACATGCTGAGGAATGCTGCAATCCGACAGCTCCGAGAAATCTGC
>JANXWY010000191.1 GCA_025350905.1 Verrucomicrobiota bacterium | reverse complement strand
CATTGTCCGTCTTAGATTTCGCGGCGCAACATTGACTCCAGCCGCCATGCTTTTCCGTCCGCTCCCGTTTTCGCCTGCTCCCACCCCACGCCGCTTTCCCTCAAAATTACAATTGCTGGCCGGCCTAACCCGCCCGGCTTGATTCGGATCCGACCCTAAAAAAGGTCATTGCACGCGCTGCCCGCACCAACCAACCCGCGCATGGTGATCAACGGCATTAACCCTTCGTGCCAATCCGGCCCGCGGTCCGATCATTCGGCGGCGGACCTTAGGGGCAGCGGAGCCACGCCGCGGTAAATTAGTTTGAAACGTTTTTCGTTCGGAGTTGTTTAATAACCGACCCCGCTTCGCCCGGCGAAAACGGGTTGACCAAAGATTGAATGATTCCTAGGCTGGGGCGTCGCCATTTGCCCAAGCTCCCCTAACGCCAGAGAGCGCATGATGATCGAGTCCCAAATAGAAGCTCAAGATAATGCACGCCCGGGAGTGCTCGAGGCAGCGGCAGATTCCGGCCACCAGAGCGTGGGCGGGCGGCTGGAGGGCTTTGCCCGACTGACCATTGCTTCGGAAGCACTTCGCGCCTTGCCGGCGGACTTTGTAAAACGCCACCGGGTGCTGCCGTTGGCGCTTCACAACGGCACGCTGCACATTGCCACGGCCGAGCCCGGGAATCAGCGGTTGCTGGATGACATCCGGCTGCTGAGCGGTTTGGAGGTGAGGGAGTCCGAGGTGGCGAGTGCCGCGCTGGCCGCCAGGATCGCAGAATGTTACCAGGTTACCGTGGAGCAGATGGTTGAAAATCTCAACCCCGAGCGCGCGGCCACGGTCGAGAGCAAGGACCTGCACGACATCGAGGTGATGGCCAAGGAGCCCACCGTCATCAACCTGGTCAACCTCATCATCGCCACCGCGCTGAAGGAACGGGCGAGTGACATTCATTTGGTGCCTTTCGAGGCGACGCTGCAGTTAAGGTATCGCGTGGACGGTTTGTTGCAGGAAAAACCGCCCCCGCCGAAACAGCTGCACGCCGCCTTGGTCTCGCGCATCAAGATCATGGCGGACATGAACATCGCCGAACGGTTCATGCCGCAGGATGGTCATATCCAGATCAACCACCGGGGCGTGCGCGTGGACATCCGCGTGGGCACGATGCCGACAATTTACGGGGAAAGCCTTGTCCTGCGGCTATTGGAAAAAAGCACCAAGTTGCTGACCGCCCTGGAACTGGGCCTGGATGCGGAACGCGCGGCGCGGTTGGCGCGGTTGGTAGAAAAGCCGCATGGACTTTTCCTGACGACCGGCCCGACCGGCAGCGGTAAAACCACCACGCTCTATGCAATTCTCCAGGGCATCTATAAGCCCGAACTCAAGATCCTGACGATTGAAGACCCGGTTGAATACGAACTGCCGGGAGTGGCGCAGATTCCGGTCCGGCCGAACAGGAATTTTACATTTGCGACGGGACTACGCTCCATCTTGCGCCAGGACCCCGACGTGGTGATGGTGGGAGAAATTCGCGATTCGGAGACCGCGGAGATTGCCATTCGCGCGGCGCTCACCGGCCATCAGGTGTTCAGCACCCTCCACACGAACGATTCCACCGGCGCGGTGACCCGCCTGATCGATATGGGGGTGGAGCCGTTCCTGATTTCCTCCGCCCTGGAGGGCGTCCTGGCGCAAAGGCTGGTCCGCCGAATTTGTCCGCACTGCCAGCAGCCGTCGCCCGTGGCGCCGGGGCTGCGGGATAAGTTGGAAGCGTTGGGGGCGCGGCGACTGGAGGGCCCGTACTATTTAGGCCAGGGCTGTGAGGAATGTCGCGGGACCGGTTATCGCGGCCGGGTGGGGATTTTTGAGTTACTGGCGATCACTTCCGAGTTACGGGAATTGATCCTCCAGAAACGGTCGAATGCGGAACTTAAAAACACCGCTCAGAAACTCATGGTGACGATGCACCAGGATGCCTTGCAAAAGGCGGCCGCGGGCGTCACGTCCTTGGAAGAAATTTTGCGAGTCTCGTCGGGAGACGTACTGGAATGAGCGCGTTCCGTTACCAGGCGGTCGCGGCCGACGGCGTGCCCGTCGCAGGCGTGATCGAAGCGGATGATCGCAAGACCGCGCTCCAGTTGTTGGGGCAGCGCGGACTTTTTCCCATGCTCCTGGAAACTTCCCTGGTCGCCGGCGAGCCGGCCGTCGCGCTCGGCGACCAGCCCAGCGCTTGGGGCGCAAACCTTCGACTCGGTCCGCGCATCAAGCGAAAGGACATGACGGCGTTCACGCGGGAGATGGGCACTTTGCTGGCCGCGGCCATCCCCATTCCACAGGCCTTGGAAGGCTTGGGGGAGCAGGAGGACAATGCCGCGCTGAAAGAGGTGGTCCGGCACATTTCCGAGTCCGTGCGCAAGGGCGCGGCGCTGTCCTCCGCGATGGCGGAGCATCCCCGGGTCTTCAGCCAATTGTACGTGAGCATGGTGCGCGTCGGTGAAGAGGCGGGCGTGCTGCCCAAAGTCATGGCCGACCTGGCCGACTTGTTGGAGCACGAGGACGAGGTTCGGAGTGAAGTCGTGGCGGCGGTGGCTTATCCGGTTTTTGTTTTGGGTTTTGGGGTGCTGACGGTAGTCGTGCTGTTGACCGTGGTTCTACCGCGACTGTTCACCATGCTCCAGGAGCTGCTGCCGGTCCTGCCCCTGCCGACGTTGATTCTGCTAAGTGTCAGCCGGGTCTTGCACCAGGATTGGCCTTTGATTCTGATCGCACTGGTGGGGATGACGGTCGGCGGGCGCCGGTATGTTCGGTCTCCGCACGGCGCGGAATTTTGGGACCGATCCAAGCTGCGTCTGCCCGTGATGGGCGCTGTCTTCCGCACCGCGGCCTTGAGTCGGTTCGCGCGAACGCTCGGCACCCTCGTTCGCAGCGGCGTTTCGCTGCTGCCCGCCTTGAAGATCGTCGAGCAGACTATTGGTAATTTGGTCCTCGGAAAAATGATCGCGCAGGTGGCGGAGGAAACGCGCGGCGGCGCTTCCCTCGCGGCGCCGCTCCGCAAGCTGAACCTGTTTCCCAAGACCGTGATTCAAATGATCAGTGTCGGGGAAGAGACCGGCAAGCTGGATGAAATGCTGCTCAAAGTGGCCGACATCGAAGAGCGCCACATGCGCGCGCGCACCAAGGTCTTGGTTTCCCTGCTCGCGCCGGCGCTGATCATGGTGGTGGGCGCGCTGGTCGGATTCATGGTGATGGCCCTGTTACTGCCCATCTTCAAAATGAGCCGCGCCATCCACTGAGCGAACCCACTCCTCAAAAAAACATTACAATGAAAAAGCCATTACGAAAGCCACCCAGCCGGGGATTCACCATCATTGAAATCATGGTGGTGGTCGTCATTATTGGCATCCTCGCCGCCGCCATCATGCCCCAATTCCTAGGTACGACGCAAGATGCCAAGGTGAGCACGGCCAAATCCAACATTGCCGAACTGGAAACCGCACTCGGGATGTTCAATCTCCACATGGATCGTCACCCGACAACGGAAGAAGGCTTGAAGGTGTTGGTGGAAGCGCCGGCGGGTGAGGAAGGCAAATGGCGCGGTCCCTACATAAGACTGCTCCGCCCCGATCCCTGGGGTAACCCCTTTCAATACCGCCTGCCGGGAACGCATCGAACCTCCGGCTTTGATCTTTGGTCGCGGGGCGCCGACGGCGCGGACGGGGGCCAAGGAGAAGCGGCGGACATTGGCAACTGGTGAGCATGACAAGGCCGCCGCCAATTTCTTCGCGCAGGTCCGGCTTCACGTTGATGGAGTTGATGGTCGTGCTGGTTCTCATCGGCATCATGACGGCGATGATTATTCCCGAGCTAAAGGGCACCTATGAAGATGCCTTGCTCCGGTCGACGGGCCGGGAATTGGCCAACGCGTGTGGCCTTGCTTACAGCCGTGCTGTAACCGTCCAGCAGCCACACCGAGTGCGACTGGACAGACTCACGCATCATTATGCCATTGAGAAGCGCTACCCCGATGCGCACGGAGCGGGTTTCACCCCGGTTCGGGATCTTCCCGGCGGCGAAGGAACTTTGGATGCACGGATCTCGATTGCGTTCCACCGACCGGGTGCGGAGGTCGCCGCCTCCGCGGATTCGAGCTCTCCCCCCTCGACGCAAATCGAAGCATCCGTTTCGGATGGTGACGAAGGCCTGCTGTTCTACCCGGACGGAACGGCGGAAGCGCGGGAGATCGAGCTGCAAGACCGCGCGGGATTCCGTCTGACCCTTCGCATTCACCCCACCACGGGCCGCGTGCAAATCAAGGAATTGGAGCGCCAGTGATCCCCAAGCCACGCAACGCGGGATTCTCCCTGGTGGAGGTCATGTGTGCCATCCTGATTCTGGGCATCGCGATGGTCGGACTGACGCTGGGAATCACCACCGCGCTGAGTTCCAACAAGGAATCCGAACTGCAAACCACGGCGGCTCTGCTGGCGGCGGGGCAGATCGAATTGCTGCAAGCCGACAACCTGCTCACCGACGGAGTTCAAGCTGGGGATTTTGGCGCGGGCCTTTCGCTGTATCGCTGGAAGCAATCGATCAGTGGCACCGCCATCAGCGGACTTCACGAAGTCGCCGTGACCGTGGAGAACTCCCGCACCGGTCAGCGGATCTACGAGTTGCGCACCCTGCTGTTCGATCCTCCCAGCGAAACCGCGGCGGTGAAGCCTGACACTCGCAAGGATTCAGCCAAAGCGAAAGCGAGAAAGGGAGGCCGCCCATGATCGCCCACCTTCCTCCACCAAGCCGCGCCGGTTTCACGCTGATCGAACTGGTCATTAGTGCGGCGCTCGCGGCCATGATTTTGGTTAGCGCCTATCTCTGCCTCAGTTCCGCGATCGCCAGCCGCAAGTTGATCGAGCCGCGGGTGGATGTTCTCCAAAGCGCCCGCGTGGCCATGGCGATCCTGACGGCGGACCTGCGCGCAGCCTGTCCGCTCGCGAAGGATTTTCAGTTCCTAGGCATGAACCGGAAGTTGGGAGCGGTGTCAGCGGATAACCTGGACTTCGCGACGCATCATTATACTCCGCGCCAGGCCCGGGAGGGCGATTACTGCCAAATCAGTGTCTTTCTGGAAAAGGACCCGCGTTCCGGCCAATACGTTCTCTGGCGGCGACGGAATCCCATCATTGCGCCGGATCCGCTTTCCGGCGGCACCCGCGAAGAGCTCGCCCGGGGACTGCGCGGCGTGCAATTTGAATATTACGACGGTTTTGATTGGTATGACACTTGGGGCGAGATCCCGGGTGGCAGCAAGCCAAAGAGTTCCTTGCGGGACTCGTCGAATCTTACCGGCATGCCGGAAGCCGTCCGCATCACGCTCGCGTTCGACACGCCCTCCACCGCAAAAGCCGCGACCCCACCGAACTCCACAAGGCTGGAACCACCCCTCGTTTTTCGGACGGTCGTCCGTCTCAACCTGGCGGCGAGCAGTTTGCCGGGCGAAGCGGGAAATGCGGGAGCCTCGGCACCGGCACCCAGCGGTAACGGCGTGAACTGAAACCGTGCGCACCAAAGCCTCCATTCTGGTCGCCCTGCTCTGGTGTCTGGCGCTGCTTTCGTTGGCGGTGATCGGCGTGCTCCATACCGCGCGCCTTGATCTGTTGGTGGTCAAGAATTACGGCGACGCCATCCAGGCCCATTATCTAGCGCTGGCCGGAGTGGAAAAAGCCAAGGCGTTGCTTTATCACGAGGCGAAGAGTCGCAGCCGCAGCCGGCAGAGCCATACCGGAGAACTTTACAACGCCCCGCGGGAATTTCGCGGGGTCGCTCTCGGGCGCGGCCATTTCCAGATAATCCGTCGCGGTCGCAGCGATGAAGGCGGCGGTCTCCTTTTCGGTGTTAGCGACGAAGAAAGCCGGCTCAACCTCAACTTGGCCACACCCGAGGAACTAACCAAACTTTCCGGCATGACACCGGACGTCGTGGCGGCGGTCATGGATTGGCGGGACGAAGACAACTCGGTGTCGCCCGGTGGCGCGGAAGCGGAGGCGTACCTGGCCCTGCAACCGCCGAGCCTGCCGCGAAACGAATCGTTCCAAACCGTCCGCGAACTGCTGATGGTTCGCGGAGTTTCGCCGGAACTGCTCCTCGGGCAAGATCGCGCGCAAAACGGACTGCTCGGCACCGAGGGCGACGGGGCGGAAGATTCGCGGGACAACCAGGAAGGCGTGCTCGAGAATGGTGGCTGGGCAGCCCTATTGACGGTCCACTCCTCCGTCCGGAATTTAAATGCGGCAGGTGACCGCCGGGTCAACGTTCAAACGGCGGATGAAAGTTCGCTCACCGGTGTTAAGGGGATCACCCCGGAGATCGCGCAAGCAATCATCGCCTACCGCGGCCAAAATGAATTACGCAGTCTGGCCAACCTCCTAGATGTGACCGCGAGCCAAAACCAAAATCGACCCGACCCCGGCGATACTCGCAATCCGCAGAATGACCCGCCCGGCGCCGTCCCCGGTGGTCCCAAAGTGGTGAGCGACAACTTGCTGATGGACCTGGCCGATGACGTGACGGCGAATGACGCCCCGAACCTGCCGGGCGCCGTGAACCTCAACTCCGCCAGCCGGGAGGTGCTCGCCTGTCTGCCCGGACTCGACCGGAATCTGGCGCAAGCGATCATTGCCCACCGGCAGTCCGACGGCTTTTTCCAAAACATTGCGTGGCTGTTGAAAGTGCCGGGAATTACCCGGGACATTTTGAAGCAACTCGCACCCTTGGTCACGGTCCGCTCGGAAACTTTCCGCATCCTGAGCGAGGGAAAGGTGGATTCCACCGGCGCGCGGCGGCGCATCGAAGTGATCGTCAACGTCGGGCCGCAGGCCGTCGAAACTCTTGCCTACCGGGAGGATTTATGAAGGGTTTTGATTTCATGAATTCTGCCCCGCCCTTGATCGAGATCAGCCCAAGCTGCCTGCGGGTGCATCAGGGCGGGGCGGGCCTGGATTTGCCGCTTGAACGACTGCCCAATGGAAAACTGACGCCGGCTTGCCGGGAACTATTGATCAGCGGCCTAAAGGCGTTCCTTAAACGGCCCGCCTGGCAACCGCGGCTCCGGGCGTGGTGCGCCATCGGCGCGCGCGGCGTCTTGCTGCGACGCCTGACGCTGCCTCCCGCCGGCAAAAATGATTTCCAACAGCTGCTGCGGTTGCAGATCGAGAATGAATTTCCGCTCCCGCCGGACGAACTGGCCTGGGGTTATCTCCGCCGTGCCGAGATCGCACCCGGGGGCACCGCTGGGCCTCAGGAATTGATTGTGGCCGCGGTCAAGAAAGCCGTCGTGGCAGAGTATTCCGAACTTCTGGCTGCGTGCGGCCTCAACCCGATTTTCACCCTCGCGGCGTTGGCGCGGAGCAGCCTTTGTCCGAACCCGCCCGGGGCCTATGCGGTCATGGAGATTGGCCGGGATCAATCTGAATTGTTGTCCTTCGATGGTGGCGTTCCGATCGCGCTGCGCATCCTGCCGGGCGGCGAGGAGGACCTCGCGGCGCTGGAGGCGCTGCCGTCGGCGATCAAAGGCAACGGGTCCGGGCAAAAGTTGTACCTGATCGGCAGCAGCCCCCGGCAAAAAGAAATCGCCGCCCGGCTGGTCGCAGGATTTGCCGGAGGCGGCGACTGTGAGCAGGTGGAGTTCGTGCCGGGGGTCGGACGCTCGGCGGCGATCCTCGGCCTCGAACGCGCCCTCGGGGAGGCGGCGGCTCACCGCATGTTGGTGCTCCAGCTGGAGGCAGCGAAACCCGGGATGACGCTCGCGGAACCCGGGGTGCGCCGATGGGCGGCGCTGGCCGGGCTGCTTTTGATCGGATGCCTGTTGTTTCCGTTCGCGGAAGCGGCGCTGATGAAATCGTATCTTTCGAAGCAGCTCACCCGGGCCCAAGCTTCGCGCCGAACGCTGACCACGATTGATCGGGAATTGAGCTTTCTGCAATATCTCAAACAGAACCAATCGCCCTACCTCGACGCGCTGTATCTCTTGGCGAACGCGACGCCGGGCGGGGCGCGCATTGACGCACTTTCCATGGATCGTCGCGGCGAAGTCTCCATCCGTGGCAACCTCCGCGACCTCCAGCAGGTCGGGCAGTTTCGCTCCAAACTCATCGAGTCGGGATTCTTTGCCAACGTGACAGTGGAAGAACAAACCCCCACGCCCGACCGGCAGAAAGTGATCGTACGCATCAGCGCCCAGTGGAAACCAGCCGGCGCCCGGGAGTCCCTAAAAATCGGCCCCACCCCAGAGGAAATGGAACTGATCAAAGCCGCGACGAAGGAAGGTGGGCTTGGTGGATTCCCCATGGGGGGCTCGCCTTCATCGATGCCGCCGGGGCGGCCGAAATGTCAACCTGCGGGCCGGGCCGAGTGCCGAAACCGCGAAGCTGGCGACCCTGCCTACGGGCGCCCTGGTCCTGGTCCAGCAGTGCGCCTTCGGCTGGTGTCAGGTAACCTGGCAGAACAAATCTGG
>JANXWY010000223.1 GCA_025350905.1 Verrucomicrobiota bacterium | reverse complement strand
CTTTGGAGAATCGCGGATTCAGCACCGGTTAGTGGCTTCGGCATGCCCAAGGTGTAGAAAGTCGTCTTGCCGATGTCCAGTCATTTTCCACTAACCTCCTCCTCACCTGCGGCTTGCTTATCCCAGATGAAACACCCCTGCAGCCAGCCTTTCTTTTCTTAAAAGCTGTCTTTGTTTTTTCGGGCCGTTGCGGGCGGCGTCCAAGATGTAATTCGTGCCTGTCATTTCAGTCGTTGATTCGGATGCCCCCCGCCCTTGCGGGCGGTGATCCGTTCAGTCACCCATCTGGTTCCAGCGTGTCGCGTCCGGTCTGGGTGCCAGACCGGTCTGCCGCACGCGGACTTTCGTCCGCCCGCAGCGCACGCCTTCCTCCCGGCCAGCCGGGAGCCAGAAAACATTCAGTGCCAAACCGGGTTCATTCAGTAGGCGATGACTTGTGGCTCGCATCGCCTTTCGGCAGCGCGTCCAACCTGTCGCAGACTCTCGGCTTGGTCGAATCACCATAAATCTTTTTCTTGGGCCACTCCCGCCGTGGCGGGCTTCGAGCTGGGGGAGACCAGCCGCGCCCATTCAGTTCTGTTGGCTCGGGTGGCCAGACCCCTTCGCTGGTTCACGACCGGTCTCCCCGAAATCAGTTTTCTTGGCCGGCCCGAAGACACGCGTGGCGTCGTAGGGCACGTCGGCCTTCATCACATGCCACGCGGCCTTGGCCAGTTTGCAGGCCAGGGACCTGGTGGCGATGATCGGATTGGTTTGCTGTTTCTTGCGGTCGTAGAAGCGGCGGCATGGGTCGTCGTAACGGCAGGCGAAGTAAAGGTGTCAGTCCTCACTTTTGACACTCTCCTTGCCTCGCCGCCTCCCGCAGGCAGTTGGACACATGCGTCCAGGTCCCCATGTGCAAGCGTTGCGCGATCCACTTCAAGGTCATCGTCGTCTCCTGCCGCAGCCGGGCGGCCAGCTGCACTTTCCCGGCGTCGCCCTTGCGGCGCGAGAGCAAACAGGCCTCCGTCCACCGCCGCTTTTTCAGTTCTTCGGCCACCATTCGCTCCGCCTTCTCCGCCCCGCATTCCTGTCGCTCGGCTCCGTAATGGTTCGGGCCGACCTTTGCCGCCATTTGTGCCAGCAATTCCGCGCGAAAAACTTTGTCCCCCAAACACCATCCCCGCCGCAGCGCCTGGTAATCTTCGCCCGCCTCCCGGCTCGCCCGCTCCTGCAGGCGGCGCGCAAATTCCCGCCGGCCCGCCGCGCTGTCCTGCGGGATCCCGGCTTCGCCCAACACGCGCTCCACCCGCAGCCAGGGGGCGCGCTGGCTTAAAGGTGTCATAAAGGTGTCAGTCCTCACTGTTGTAAAGGTGTCAGTCCTCACTGTTGACACTTTCCTTGCCTCGCCGCCGCCCGCAGGCAGTTGGACACATGCGTCCAGGTCCCCATGTGCAAGCGTTGCGCAATCCACTTCAAGGTCATCGTCGTCTCCTGCCGCAGCCGGCCGGCCAGCTGCACTTTCCCGGCGTCGCCTTTGCGGTGTGAGAGCAAATGGGCCTCCGTCCACCGCCGCTTCTTCAGTTCTCCGGCCACTATTCGCTCCGCCTTCTCCGCCCCGCATTCCTGCCGCTCCGCTCCGTAATGGTTCGGGCCGACTTTTGCCGCCATTTGCGCCAGCAATTCCCTGCGGAATTCTTTGTCCCCCAAACACCATCCCCGCCGCAGCGCCTGGTAATCCGCGCCCGCCTCCCGGCTCGCCCGCTCCTGCAGCCGGCGCGCAAATTCCCGCCGGCCCGCCGCGCTGTCCTGCGGGATCCCGGCTTCGCCCAACACGCGCTCCACCCGCAGCCAGGGGGCGCGCTGGCTGGGACGGCGTAGATACGTCGGGTAGCTGCTCCAGCGGTACTCCTCCAGGGGTTGCTCCGCGCCCAGCAATCTGGCCCGCACGGGATTCAGATGCACGTAATCGCACACCGTCCGCAAATATCCGTTGCCGCTGCCATCCACGATCAAGGACTTGTAACGTCCGCTGAACAAATGGCCAAAGAGCTTGTGCCGCCGATTAAACCGGCCGGTATAAGTGCCCAGCAACCACTTCATCCCGGCCACCAGATTGGCCTTGGGTGTTTCGATCACCAGATGAAAATGGTTGCCCATCAGACAATACGCATGGACCTGCCAGTCCGTCTTGGCGCAGCACTGGCCCAGGGTGGCCACAAAAAGCTCGCGATCCTGGTCGTCCTTAAAAATCGGCTCGCGGCGATCCCCCCGGTTCATCACGTGATAAATCGCCCCGGCGAATTCCATCCTGAGTTTGCGCGGCATGACGCAAAGACTGCGCAAACCTTCCGATAATGTCAACAGTGAGGACTGACACCTTTGCTCGGATTTCATTCCACGGCCCCAGACTCCGCCGTCCGCCGCCGCGCCTTGCTCCCACCCACCTTGCCCACCCGCTCCCACCACCTTCCCACTGCGCTTAAAATGAGAACTGCTGAACAGGCTTTGACTTGCTGGAAAGACTGCAAGATAGTGGGACGATTATGAACACCCATCGTCAGTCGCGTCTACTGTTTACCGGCTTGTGTGTGGCCCTGGTGACCCTGCTCGGAGGTCTGCGCGCGACGTCCGTGGCCGCCGCCGCCCCCTTCGCCATTCAAGGTCCCGGCGTCAACCCGGGTGATTTTCGGATCACCGTGTTCGCCACCAACTTGAGTTTTCCATTGGGAATGGCACGGCTCGCCGACGGCTCGCTGATGGTGGCGGTCAGTCAGGGTGCAAATTTTGGGAGCTCAGTCGGGCAGATTGTCCGATTGACGGATACCAACCTTGACGGGATTGCCGATGGTCCGGCCACCGTATTGTACACCGGTTTGCCTGGTGGCCAGAGTTCGCTCCGCAAGTTTGGCAACCTCGTGTTCGTGACGGGTCAGGGCACCGGCAAGCCAATTTCCATTTTGCGGGTGGGCGCAACCCCAGGCGCTCCCCTGACGTTGGTTGGCGCGATCAATGTCAACTATCCCCCCGCGCCACCTCCGCCCCTACCCTTGTGGTACCATCCTCACTCGGCCTTGGGGGTGCGACCCACACCGGGAAAACCCGGGAGCTGCGACCTGCTCGTGCAACTTGGTTCCGACCAGAATTATGCGAAAACAGTCCGGACCGCTACCATCAGCAGCACTCAGATCGCCGGCGCCAGCGGAACCCTCGAAGGCGAATCCATCTACATGCTAACTCTCACTGATACCGGCACCAGCGTCGTCGCCACTAATTTGACCCGCATCGCCAAAGGCCTCCGCAATCCGGCGGGCTTTGCGTTCCGCCCGGGCACCGGCGATTTATATTTTGAGGACAATGGCATCGATGGTCTGGTGGACGCCAACGAACCCTTCAGTGCCGATGAACTCAACTGGATTCCGGCCGCCAAAGTTGGGAACGGAGTCGTGCCGGATTTCGGGTATCCCACCAATTATACCGCCTACCGTACCGGGGCCGTTGTGGGTGGCGGAGGGGTTCAGCCGCTCGTCACGTTTCAACCGCTACCGGATCCTTTCACCGGTTCCGAAAGTGAAGGCCCGAATGATATCGCATTCGCCCCGGCCGGGTTCCCGGCGGGCTTGAACAACGGAATCTTTGTCGGGTTCCACGGAAAATACAGTTTGGCGGGTTTGGCCAACGAAGAGAACCCGCTGGTGTTTGTGGATTTGACTACCACCAATTACTTCCAGTTTATTGGGAATAATGAACCGAACATTGGTCATCTGGACGGGCTCCTGTCGACGGACGATTCGTTGTTCGTCGCGGACTTAACTGCCACTGGAAATATCAGTGCGAGCAGCAACGCCGGAGTGATCTATCAAATAAAGTCATTGGTCAGCCGTCTTTGGTTCAACCTAAGCAACAACACGCTGGAGTTATCCTGGCCAGCCGGCATCTTACAACAAGCCGTCAGCCTGGCCGGGCCCTGGAATGATGTCCTGGGTGCAATCAGCCCCTACCCGGTCGCGTTGAATCTCAACTCCGCTCAAGTCTTTTACCGCACGCGGAACTGAACGAAGTGATTTCGCGGTTCACGCACCGCGCCCCTATTGCTCAACCAATCGGAGGCAGGGAGCAGTCGCAAGCCCGCGCCGCCCTGGAACGGACTTGCCGCATTGACGCACGGCAAAATCCCATAACCACTCAACGTTGACCATCCGATCAATTGGCCGGCCCGAGTCGCAGGCGCGCGATGACGGGAAAGTGATCGCTCGGATAGTGGCTTTCCGGCGTGTACCTCAGGGTCTCGGCTTGCGCCACCAACACCACACCGCGGGTGAGGATCCAATCAATGCGCACCCCGTTTTGTTGAGCTGGCTGAAAGCCATTGAAGGTGTTGATGCCTTCGCCCCGCCGCTCGCCGGCGATCGTCCAAGCGTCGGTGAAGAATTTATCACCGGTCAAGATCTCGTACGCCTTATTCGATCCAGCCGCGGCGTTGAAGTCGCCAATAAGCAACACCGGCAGTTTGGTGTCGAGCGCCGCAACCCGCTGCCGAACGAGCTCCGCGCTCTTTTCCCGGGCGGCTTGGATTTCGTGATCGAAATGGGTGTTGAACCGGAAGAATTCGTCGCCGGTGGCGCGGTCGCGAAATTTAACCCACGTCACCATGCGGCGATTGCGGTTGCCCCAAGTGGTCGAACCGATGACGGCCGGGGTATCGGACAGCCAGAAGTGGTCAAAGGCCAGCGGTTCGAGACGCGCTTTGCGAAAGAATACCGCCATGAATTCGCCCCGGCTGCCGCCGTCGCGCCCCGTGCCGATCCACTCGTAGTCGGGCAGATCGGCCGCGAGGTCTTGGATCTGACTGTACAATCCTTCCTGCGTACCCATGACGTCCGGCAGCACTCGTTGCAGCAGTTCGCGCATCAGCGGACGGCGCTGCGGCCAGGCATTCGGCGGCGTCGGACTGGCGTAACGCAGATTGTAAGTCATCACGCAGAGCGAGGGAGCGGAGTTCGTGGCACCGAAAGCCCAGGGGACGGTTGGGCAAACCAGCAAGGTACTGAGAGCGAGGGCAACGAGTTTGTGGTTCATGATGACTTGAAGATAGGACATCCTAGGCAGCCTTGTCATCATGGTAGAACTACCAATTCCTTGGACGAGTGTGAGCTCGACGAATCCTCCGGTTAGGGCGTTCAAGGCTCGCGTGGTCATCGGATACGTCGGACCGATGTTCAAAACTTTGAAACCGTTTAGCCGATCATCTCCGCTGGCGGTTGTCGCCATTCGACTTGGGTTGGGGGCTTCGCGGGCAGGGCATGGGCAGAATAACCTTGAACTCGCCCCCGCGTCGCCACGTGGCCACAGAGGTCCGTCAATCCGGCGCAAAAAAGCGCCAATTGGAATCCAATTGGCGCTCGCAATTCTCCGGTCGGCCGACTAACTCGAGAGCGCGCCGGTCGCCGCTGCGGGCTGGTTGAAAATCAGTTTCTCCTTGTCGCAGGTAACCTGGATCGGATTGCCTTCGTGGAACTGGCCGCGCAGGATTTCTTCGGCCAGCGGGTCTTCCAGAAATCGCTCCACGGCCCGGCGCATCGGCCGGGCGCCGTATTGAGGATCATACCCTTTCTCGACGAGAAAATCTCTCGCGAGATTGTCGAGCTCAAGTTGGATATTCTTGCCCTTCAACCGTTCGATCACCTTGGTGACCTCCAGGTTCAATATTTCGATCAAGTCCGGCTTGGTGAGCGACCGGAAGACGATGGCATCGTCGAGGCGGTTTAGAAACTCGGGTCGGAAAACCTTCTTCGATTCGTCGAGAATTTTTTCCCGCATCTTCTCATAGCTGTTTTCATCGGTGATCGGCGAGAAGCCCAGCGTGGATTGTTTCTTGATGGTGTCGGAGCCGACGTTGGACGTCATCAAGATGATCGTGTTCCGGAAATTAATCACGCGGCCCATGTTATCCGTCAGTTTGCCCTCTTCGAGAATCTGCAGCAGCATGTTCCAAACGTCGGGGTGCGCCTTTTCGATCTCGTCAAACAACACGACGGAATAGGGCTTGCGGCGCACTTGCTCCGTCAGTTGGCCGCCTTCCTCAAAACCGACGTAACCCGGCGGCGAGCCCACGAGGCGCGACACGTTGAATTTTTCCATGTACTCGCTCATATCGAGCTGGATGAGCGATTTGGTGTCCCCAAACATTTGCTCGGCCATGGTGCGGGCCAGCAACGTCTTGCCGACCCCGGTGGGGCCGAGCAGCAAAAAGGTGCCGATGGGCCGCCGCGGATCTTTCAGGTCGGCGCGCGAACGACGGAGCGCCTTGCAAATCGCGGACACGCCTTCACGCTGGCCGATGACCACCTTGGCCATTTCGCCTTCGACAGCCAACAGGCGTTGCATCTCGTCCTGCCCCATGCGCTGCAGCGGGATCCCGGTCCACTTGGAAACGATATGGAGAATTTCCTCCTCGCCCACAACCACGCGGTGTTCTTCCCGGCTGGTGCGCCAGTCACGCATGATCCCTTCGAGCTTTTCCTTGGTCTGCTTTTCCTGGTCGCGCATGTGCGCCGCCCCTTCGAAATCCTGGTTCTTGATGGCCCGCTCCTTCTTGTCTTTGAGCTCCTCGATATCGGTCTCGATGGTTTTGACTTCCGGTGGCCGCGTCATCGTGCTGATCCGGGCCCGCGAGCCCGCCTCGTCCAACACATCAATCGCCTTGTCAGGAAGAAAACGGTCCGTGATGTAGCGGTCGGAGAGTTTGACCGCCGCCGTCACCGCGCCATCGGTAAATTCCGCCTTGTGATGCTCTTCGTATTTCGGACGCAACCCTTTCAAAATCTCAATGGCATCCTCGATGGACGGAGCTTCGACGCGGACCGATTGGAAGCGGCGTTCGAGCGCCGCATCCTTCTCGATATATTTGCGATATTCGTTGAGGGTGGTGGCACCGACGCATTGCATCTCCCCGCGACTGAGCGCGGGCTTGATGATGTTGGAGGCATCCATCGTCCCTTCCGCCGACCCGGCGCCAACGATGGTGTGCAACTCGTCGATGAAGAGTATAATGTTCTTCGCCCGGCGGATTTCATCCATGACCGCCTTGATGCGTTCCTCGAACTGGCCCCGATATTTCGTGCCGGCCACCATGAGGGCCAGGTCCAGCGTGATGACGCGCTTTTCCCGGAGCAATTCGGGCACGTTGCCCTTGGCGATCTCCTGGGCGAGTCCTTCGACAATGGCGGTCTTGCCCACACCCGCTTCGCCCAGCAGCACGGGATTGTTCTTCGTCCGTCGGCAGAGGATTTGAATGACGCGCTCGATCTCGTTCTTGCGACCGATCACCGGATCCATGTCGCCTTTGCGGGCGATCTCCGTCAGGTCGCGACCAAACGCCTTGAGCGCGGGGGTTTTGACTTCGCCCTTTTTTTCGCTGAGGTTGGGCTTCTCCGGATTTTCGCCCGCCGCCTGCTCTTCCGGCACGGCAAAATTAGGATCCAATTCCTTTAGAATTTCCTGGCGTGTCTGCTCAATGTCCACTTCCAGGTTCTTTAAAACGCGCGCCGCGACCCCATCGCCCTCGCGCAAGAGACCGAGGAGGATATGTTCCGTGCCGACGTACGTGTGGTTAAGCGCCTTGGCCTCCTTGGAGGCCAGCGCCAGGACTTTCTTGACGCGCGGGGTGTAGGGAATGTTGCCGATCATTTTCTGATCGGGGCCGGTGCCAACCTGCTTCTCGACTTCCATCCGGACGGTTTCAAGATCGAGCCCCATCTTTTGGAGCACGTTGACGGCGACCCCCTGACCGAGCTTGATCAGGCCCAGCAAGAGATGCTCGGTGCCGACAAAGTTGTGGTTGAAGCGGTCGGCTTCCTTGCGCGCGAGCGCGAGCACCTGCTGCGCCCGCGGCGTAAAATTGTTCATCGCTTCTTCGCTCATATTGGTTGCAAGTTGCTATGCTTGTCCGGCTTTGTCCACTCCGGGCGCAGCCGAACCGCCCGGCCGAGCCACCGGCCGACTGACGGGCTTGAGCCGTTCGCGCACCATATCGGCTCGGAGCAAATCGCGTTCCTCCGCAGAGAGTTTTTCGGAGTGTTGCTTCTGCAAGTGCGCCGGCTGCGTGAGAATAAACAACTCGTCCACCAGCGGCCCCTGGGTGGTTGGAAACAGGCCCACTTCCACGCCCAACCGCATCAGCGACAGCAAATTCATGGTCTCCTTGGAGGAGATGCTGTGGGCGTTGGCCAATATGCCATAGGCGCGGCCGATGTGGTTGTAGATGGTCTTGGGCTTTTTCTCCAACAAGGTCTGCCGCGCATTTTCCTCGTGCTCGATGATTTGGGAGAGCACTTTTTCCAACCGCTCCACAATGCTGCTTTCGGATTCCCCGAGCGTCATCTGGTTGGACACTTGAAAGACATTGCCCAAAGCCTCCGTGCCCTCCCCGTACAGCCCACGCACGGCGAGACCGAGCTTGTTCACCGATTGAATAATCGGGTTGATCTGCTCGGCCAGCACCAGGCCGGGCAAATGCAGCATCGCACTCACGCGAATGCCGGTGCCGAGGTTGGTCGGGCAAGCGGTCAAATAACCCAGATCGTTGCTAAACGCATAACTCAACTTCCGCTCCAATTCAGAATCCAGCCGGTCAATGGCGTTCCACGCCTGCCGCAGTTGCAATCCCGGCCGCAACGCCTGCATCCGCAAATGATCCTCTTCATTGATCATCACGCACAAGGTTTCGTCGCGGTTCAGGATCACCCCGCTCCCCGCACTCTTGGCGGCGTGTTCGCGGCTGATCAGGTGCCGCTCCACCAGAATTTGCTTATCGAGGGCCCCCAAGTTGTCCATCGTCTCCGAGAAAGCACCCTTCATTTCCGGCAAACTTTCCACCGCGGGACGGATCAACTCCAGGATGCGCACGCGCTCCGGTTTCTTGGCCCAGCCGGGAAAGGCGCCGGCTTTCAGATTACGCGCCAGCCGGACGCGGCTCGACATCACGATCCGATCGTGCGGCCCTTTCCGCAAGGCGCTCTCCGTCGTGGAAACGAGAAAATGATCAAGGTCCATAAAACTCAGGCGACCAGCGTTGCCGCGAGGCGATTGTTCACCTGTTTGATTTCATCCCGCAATTGCGCCGCTGCCTCGAAGTTCTCCGCCGCAATGGCTTTGGCGAGTTTCTTTTGCAACAGGGAAATCTGCTCGGCATAGTCGCGCTTCTCCCTGAGGCTCTCGGGAACTTTTCCACTATGCCGCGTGCCTTTGTGCATGGATTTCAGCAGCCCTTCAAGGCCTTCAGCAAACGTTTGGTAACACTGCGCGCAGCCCAGCCGGCCGGATTTCTTGAAATCTGCCTGCGAAAAACCGCATTGAGTGCACTTGACGTCCGCCCCGCCGGCGGCCTGTTCGAGTTCTTGCGACGCCCCGAGGCCGAGCAACAAATCGGCGAGCGAAAAGCCCGTCTGGTCGTTCACGCCCTTGGTCTTGGCGCACTCTTCACACAAATCCACCTTCTGCATTTTTTCCCCGGCAATCTGGGTCAAATGCACCGTGGCGGTCTTTTCTTTACAGACACAACAAAGCATAAGTCTAGGGCTATATCGGCTCGCCGGACCCGTTCGTCAAGGCGTGGTACTGGTTCTCCAATTTTCGCGTCACCAACCCGGGCTTCCCATCGCCGATTACCCGGCCGTCAATTTTGGTCACCGGAATGATTTCCGCGCCGGTGCCGGACAGGAAACATTCGTCCGCATTGAACAGATCATAGCGGGTCAAATTGGGCTCGGCAACTTCATGCCCCGCCTCCCGCGCAAGGTCCATCACGGTCCCGCGGGTGATGCCGTAGAGCGCACCCGCCGACAGCGGCGGAGTCAACACCTTGCCCGCCTTGACAATGAACAAGTTGTCCCCGGTGCATTCCGCCACGAAACCCTCGGCGTTAAGCATGATGGCTTCTTCGCAACCCGCATTGTTGGCCTCGATCTTGGCGAGGATGTTGTTGAGATAATTCAGCGACTTGATCGCCGGGTTCAATGCGCTGTGCAAATTACGCGTCGTCGGCACCGTGACGATCTCCATGCCGCGGAGATACATCTCTTTGGGATAAAGTTGAATCTTGCCGGCAATGATGATCACCGAAGGGCTTTTGCAGCGGCTCGGATTCAATCCGAGCGTGCCCACTCCGCGCGTCACCACCAGGCGAATGTATCCATCCCGGAGCTTGTTGCGGCGACAGGTTTCGACCGTGGCGCGCATGAACTCGGCGTGCGACAACGGCAGGTTCAGCAAAATTGCTTTGGCCGAATAAAAGAGCCGGTCAATGTGCTCCTTTAGTTTGAAGACCCGGCCATTGTAGGCGCGGATCCCCTCGAAGACCCCGTCGCCATACAGCAACCCGTGATCAAAGACTGACACCTTTGCGTTCCACTCGTCGAAGTATTTGCCGTCAATAAAAACTTTCATGCTCAAACGGTGAAAAGTTATGGGAAATGACAGCTCAACGCAAACGTGAATTTCGTCTGGTATTTTGTGCGTTTAGCTGGAGGGCTCGCAACGGCGGGCGGCGGCGGGGGTGCTTCCAAGAACCGCGCGCGCCGCGTCGATCCGCCCGCTTCCAGAATCTTTTTGGACTGACCGGGGGCGCGCCCGCGGCCACCTTTTGCGTCCCCTTACCGGCGCCGACCTGCCGCCAGCTCAGGCCCGCGGATGAGCCTGCTCGTACGCCCTTTTAAGCCGATCCGTCGTGACATGGGTATAGGCCTGGGTCGTGACCAGGTGGGCGTGGCCCAACAATTCCTGGACACTGCGCAAATCAGCGCCGGCATCCAGCAGGTGGGTGGCATAACTGTGCCGCAACTTATGCGGCGTGAGCGCCGGATCGAGTCCGGCCAAAGCCAGGTAGGTCTTCAATCGCTTTTGCAGCATGACGTGGCTGAGCGGTGAAATCCGCCGGGTCTGTGCCAGGAAAACCGGGGCCAACCCCTCCGGTGGCCGGGCCAACAATCCCCAGTAACGCGCAATCGCGGCCAGCGCCGTCCGGCTAATCGGCACGCGGCGCTCTTTCTTGCCTTTGCCTCTCACCGATACAAGTTGCTCGGACGGATCCAGGTCCGCCACCCGCAACCCGCACAATTCGCTCACCCGGAGGCCGCAAGAATAAATCGTCTCCAAAATCGCCACGTCCCGGTGACACGCCGCGACCGAAATCGGCCGGCCGGCCGATTTCCGCTTCGGCCGATCCAGCAACGTTAACGGCGCTGCCAGTAAATCTTTCATCTGCTGCACGGTCAGAAATTTCGGAAGGCGTTGGGCGGGTTTGGGCAGCGAGAGATTCTTGATCGGCGAGGCTGAGGCCGCGCCGTGGCGGATTAAATACTTGTAAAAAGTGCGCAACGCCGAGAAGCGGAGCGCGATGGCCGCCCGGCCCAGTTTCTGCCGACCCAGAAAGCGGAGGTAGCTCCGGAAATCATCCCGCACCAATTTTTCCCAGGGCGGCGGTGGCGGGTGCTGCTCCCCGTGCCAATGCTGAAACTCGGCCAAGGCCTGCCGATAGTTTCGCTGGGTGTAAACCGACGCCCCGCGATCCGTCGCCAGATGGACGAGAAACTTCGCGACCCACGGGTCGGAGACCGCAGGCTTTAACAAAGTCGTCAGGGGGTTCACAAATGGAGTACCGACCGGACTGCGAACTGACTGGCCGCCAGCCCGGGGCCGCCGATCAATATCTTTCAGCGCTCATTCGCCCTCGCGCGGCGGGAAATCAAAAGTGACCTTCCCCTTCTGGTCCATCACCAGATAGGCGGCGAACGGCTTGCCCGTCTTGGAGGAAATAAACTTGTTCAGCAGATCGGTCTTCTCGCCCACCAAAAGCTTTTGCACCTGCTCCCGCTCGATGGGCTGCTCCAGGATGGTCTTCCCGACCTGAAACTTGCAGGGTTTGGCGTCCAACTGCGACTTTTCGCATAGAAAACTTTGCGGTCCTTCAAAAACTTTCCCGCCACACTTCGGGCATGGGCCCAGCGACGTCTGGCCCGTGAAATCCAACTTCGGTTGCGGCGCGCGCGGCGGCCCATCCTTGGCCTTGCCTTTCTTCTCGCGCGGCGCGAACTCGAACGCCGTGCCGCCATCCTTCAGCACCAGAAAAGCTTCGAACTTGCGGTTGTTCTTCTTGGAGACAAACCCGCGCAGCAAGTCGGTCTTGCCTTCGGTCAGCATCTTCGCGACCTGCGCGGGCTCGATGGTCTGCTGCAAAATAATTTTGCCCGTGCGGAACGTGCAGGACTTTTCGGGCCCGGTGGCCTTCTCGCACAAATAGTTCATCCCCGCGTCAAATACCCGCGCCCCGCACTTGGGACATTTGCCAAGCGGCTCTTTGCCGGTAAAATCCACCGGCGCCGCCGCGCCGCCTTCGGCATTTTGCTCGTTGCCAAAATCAAACTCCGGCTTGAACTCCGCGCCCAGTTTGATGACCGCCGCAAACGGCCGCCCCATTTTGCTGCGAAACCCTTGCAGCGGACCGACCACGCCTTTAAGGAGCAACTCTTCGATCTCCGGAATTTCCAATTGGCGACTGGCGACAATCTTCCACAGGGCGTAGTCGCATTTCTGACACTGAAACTTCTTGTAGTTCTCGTGAATCTCGCCGCCGCACTTGGGACAGGGCACGTTCAGCGTGCCGAAATCGCCCGGCACGGTATCGCTCTCGTGCCGCGCGGCCTTGGCCACGATGGCCCGGGTGGCCGCGGCGATTTCCTCCATGAAATCGGCGCGCCGCAACTGCCCGCGGGACATCTGGCGCAGCTTGAATTCCCAATTACCCGTCAGTTCCGGCGAGCAAAGTTCGGGAATGTCCAACCCGCGCAGGAGCGT
Source organism: Verrucomicrobiota bacterium (assembly GCA_025350905.1). Lineage (GTDB taxonomy): Bacteria > Verrucomicrobiota > Verrucomicrobiia > Limisphaerales > JADLHS01 > JADLHS01. The sequence continues at coordinate 5,605 of JANXWY010000223.1, read as the reverse complement.
GATGATCGAAAATGCCTTCGCCGTCGGCTGCAACTCGCGCCCATTTCGGTTGACGTACTTCTCCCAGATCAGACCCTCGATGATTTGCGCGCGTGTGGCGGGGGTGCCCAGTCCTTTCTCGCTCATCGCTTCGCGCAATTCCTCATCCTCGACCAATTTGCCCGCGCCTTCCATCGCCGAGAGCAGGGTCGCTTCCGAATAGCGCGGCGGCGGTTTGGTCACATTCGCCTCGACGTCAATCTTCGTCGTCTGGACCGTCTCGTTTGGCTTCACCGGCACGAGACTCGGGGTGTCATCCAGTTCCGCTTCCTTCCCGTAAACGGCGAGCCAGCCGGCGTTCACCAACACTTTGCCTTCGCTCTTGAACGGCTCGCCCTCGACCCGGGTGATCCGGGTCGTCACTTGGAATTCCGCCGCCGGATAAAAAATCGCCAGGAAGCGCTTCGTGACGAGGTCATATAGCTTCTGCTCCGGCTCGCTCAAGCCTTTCGGCGCCACCAGAGTCGGAATGATCGCGAAGTGATCGGAAACTTTCGCGTTGTTGAAAATGCGCTTGTTCGGCCGCACCCAGCCGCTTTGCAGAATATGCCCGGCGAAACTGCTGTACTGCGTCCCCCCCAGCATCGCCAACGTCTGCTTCACGGTCTCCTGATAATCCTCCGGCAACGCCCGCGAATCCGTGCGGGGATAAGTCAGCACCTTGTGCTTCTCATAAAGCGCCTGCGCCAGGCCGAGAGTGTTCTTGGCGCTGAAACCGAAGCGCGAATTGCCGTCCCGTTGCAAGCTCGTCAAATCATAGAGCAGCGGCGACAGCGACGTGGTGGGTTTGCTTTCTTCGGTGACGATTCCGGGCTTGCCCAGACACTTGTCGCGGATCGTTTCCGCAAATTTAAGGTCCCAAACGCGCTCTGGTTTGAGCTGGTCGTCGCCCTCCTTGCGGGAAAACTTCTCGTCAAACCAGCGCCCCGGATACTCTCCGGCCGCGGCGGCGAACGTGCCATGGATCTCCCAGTAATCGCGCGACACGAATTTCTTAATCTTCTCCTCACGATCCACCAGAATGGCCAGCGTCGGCGTCTGCACCCGGCCCACCGTCGTGAGATGGAAACCGCCCGACTTGGAATTGAACGCGGTCATCGCCCGCGTGCCGTTGATGCCCACCAGCCAGTCGGCTTCCGAACGGCTCGTGGCCGCGTCGGACAACGGCTGCATGGAGGCGTCATCGCGCAACGCCGCGAAGCCCTCGCGAATCGCGCCGGTCGTCATCGATTGCAACCAAAGCCGCTGGATCGGCTGCTTGGCGTTCGTGTACCGGACGATATTCCGAAAAATCAATTCGCCCTCCCGCCCGGCGTCGCAGGCGTTGATCAGGCCGTCCACATCCTTGCGCTTGATGAGCCGGGCGAGAACCTTCAGACGCGGTTCGTTTTTCTCGATCGGCAGCAGGTCAAAGTGGGGTGGGATGACCGGCAGGCACTTAAACGTCCACTTCCCGCGCACCGCCTCGACGCCCGCCGGCGGCACGATGGTGAGCAGATGGCCGACGGCCGACGAGATGACATAGTCGTCATTCTCGAAGTAATCGTCCTGCTTCTGAAACTTGCCAAGCGCCTTGCTGATGTCGCTGGCGACGGACGGTTTTTCCGCGATGATGAGCTTTTTGCCCATGTGTTGGGGCAAAGTCTTAAGCCGCGCTCCGCTGTCATGGCAACTAATTTCTTTTTTAAGCCGGCGTTGCTGGTTCCCACATCGGTCGGCTTTACGGACCGGCGCGGTTGCAAAACCAGCTGGAAAGAATGGTCCGCTCAATGGGCGCCCAGCCATGAATCGGCAGCGAATCCGGCAGACCTACCGGAAAAAGGACGCGTGGACGCGACAACGAAAACCGCCGCGGAAAAGCAGGTGAATTTCCCCAGAGAATTGTGGCTCCAGAATGCTATGCTCGCTCCCAGCCTCCGCCCGAATCATAAGGGATTCACCCTGATCAGTCCGCTGCCAAAAAAAATTGCCATCTCAAGCGTAGCGACCAAGTTCATCGTGGCGTGCATCACCACGCACAGCAACATCGACCCAGACTTCAACCGCGCCGCGCCGACTAGGAGGCCGCCGATGAAAACCGTAGCCATCCCGTACGCATCGTATTGTAGGTGCATCATTGCCCAGAGCGCTGCGGTCAAGCATACCGTTCCCGGGCCGCCCAAGGGCGATTGACTCCAGCCTTGGAACAAAAACCCGCGAAAGAAAAATTCCTCTGCCAACGGCGCGGCGAGCACCATGGCCACCCAGATCGATGGCTTGAACGCTGTGTTTCGATAAATTTGAGCCATTACCTCGGGGACTATCGGTCGCCCCAATGCACTTGTCAGGCAGTCACTGGCCACGATCAGGACAACCAACGCCAGGCACCAGCCGACGAAAGCCCCCGCGGTCGGCCAACGCAGCCCCAAATAATCTCCCAGCTTCGGTCCATTCCTTAGCCTGGCGAACAGCAGACACAAGCCGACCACAACCGGCACCGTCAGAATCGCAGCCATACTCACCACCGATCCGTTCACTGCGATGGCGGCGCCGGCCGAGCGGAGGGATTGGCCGTGGTGCAGCACGCCATAGGCAATCACTGAGACGATCGTCACCAGAATTTGCACTCCCAGATACGCACACCCAATGATCGCTCCCCAGCCGGCAGTGGGCCAAAAGCCCCACGGCCCCCGGAGCGGCGGGACGGCAGTTTCGCCGGGGCCAGGAAGTAATGGCGGAACAAAAGCTGGTAACTCCGGGTGGCGGGGTGTGCTCATCTTGTATGGAAGTTTCGGAGACAAAAGCATTTCAACCGCGCGTTGTCACTACAATAGTCGTCCTCGAGTGCGGGCGTTAAATCATTAAATCCGCACGCCCGTTTCTTTCCTTTCCCCATCCGGAAGGCTGGCCTACGCTTGCCGATTAGGCGAGTTCAGGAATTCGCGATCATGAGCAAGAATTTTATCCGCATTGGCGGCGCGCGGGAACACAATCTCAAAAACCTCACGCTCGAAATCCCGCGCGACCAGCTGGTAGTCATCACCGGCTTGAGCGGCAGCGGCAAGTCGTCCCTTGCGTTCGACACGATCTACGCGGAGGGCCAGCGTAAATACGTGGAGAGCCTCTCGGCCTATGCCCGGCAGTTCTTGGATCAGATGCAGAAGCCGGACGTGGATTACATCGAGGGGCTGTCGCCCGCCATCGCCATCGAACAGCGCACTTCCGGTATGAATCCGCGCTCGACGGTCGCCACCACCACGGAAATTTACGATTATCTCCGACTGCTCTATGCCCACGTCGGTCAGGCCCATTGTCCGGACACTGGTGCGCCCATCGTCGCGCAAACGACCAGCGATATCGTGGACAAAATCCTCGCCTTCCCGCCGAAGACCAAGGTGATGTTGCTTGCGCCGGTGGTGCGCGGGCAAAAAGGCGAGTTCCGCGACGTGATCGAACGGCTGCAACGCGAAGGTTTCGTCCGCGCCCGCGTGGACGGGGAGTTGGTCGAACTCACCGACCCGAATGTTCGCGTGAGACTCGACGCCAAACAAACGCACACGATTGACGCAATCGTGGACCGGCTGGTGATGGAGGACAAAGTGCGCGTGCGGTTGGGGGATTCAGTGGAGATTGCCTTGCGTTGGGGCGAAGGGGTAATGCGGACGCTGCATCAATTGCCGGAGTCCAAAGTCCAAAACTCAAAGTCCAAAGTCGCGCCCCTCACCCGGGCTTCAACCACCCTCTCCCCATCGGATGGGGAGAGGGACGGGGTGAGGGGATCCACGGTCCAAGCCGACGGTTGGATCGAAACCCTCCACTCGAACCGCATGTATTCGCCGGCAACTGGCAAGAGCTACGAGCCGTTGACGCCGAAGCATTTTTCCTTCAACGCTCCCGCGGGGGCGTGTCCAGTCTGTCATGGCCTGGGCCAGAAGCTGGTTTTCGACGAAGGCCTCGTGGTCCCCGACGCGGAGAAATCACTGGAACAGGGCGCCGTGCTGCCCTGGCGGCGCGGTGGGAAGCGGATGATTGTTTATTACAAGGCAATGCTGCGAGCGATTGCGGGACACTATCAACAAAGTCTTGAGCAGCCGTACCAGGATCTGCCTGCCGATTTCAAAGCGATTTTGCTCCACGGTTCGGGGGCGACGGAGATCGAGTTCAGTTTTTGGCGCGGGGGAAAGGCGAGCAAGGTGAAGCGTCCGTTCGAAGGGGTACTACCGAACATGGAACGCCTCTACGCCGAGAGCGAAAGCGAGTTCACCCGCAACCGGCTCAAGGCGTTTATGAGTCCGCAGTTTTGTGACGCCTGTGACGGGCAGCGATTGAAGCCGGAAATTCTGGCGGTGACTTTGGGCCGCCAGGTTGCCCCCCTCACCCCGGCCCTCTCCCCCTTGGCGGGGGCGAGGGAGAACAACACTCAGCGCGTTCGAAAATCTGAAGCTATTGAAAATGCGGATGCGCATGGAACGATTCTCCCTCTCCCCGGGGGAGAGGGCCGGGGTGAGGGCGAGCGTCACACAAAACAATCCGGCAAAGTTCACATCCCCGGCCTATCCATCATGGACGTATGCTCGCTCCCCGTGGACAAAGCAGACGAATTCTTCGCCACCCTCAAGCTGGCAGAATTCCAACAGCAGGTCGCGCACGAGGTCATCAAGGAAATCCGCGCGCGGCTGGGTTTTTTGAAAAATGTCGGGCTGGGTTATCTCACGCTGAATCGCGAGAGCGGGTCGCTGAGCGGGGGCGAAGCCCAACGCATCCGGCTGGCCACGCAAATCGGCGCGGGCCTCGTGGGCGTGCTTTATATCCTCGACGAGCCGAGCATCGGGCTGCATCAGCGCGACAACGACCGCCTGCTGGTCACCCTCAAGGGGCTGCGCGATCTCGGCAACTCGGTCCTCGTTGTCGAGCACGACGCCGATACGATCCGGCAGGCGGACTACCTCCTTGACCTCGGTCCGGGCGCGGGTGTGCGCGGCGGCGAGCTGGTCGCGGCGGGCACGTTACCGGAAATATTGGCGAACCGGCATTCGCTCACGGCGCGTTATCTCACCGGCGAGCTTGCCATTCCCCTGCCGAAGGAGCGCAAGTCGCCCTCGCTGGATCGCGGCGCCATCGAAATTCTCGGCGCCAGCGAGAACAATCTCCGGGACGTCAACGTGCGGATTCCCCTCGGGCTGTTTACTTGCGTCACCGGGGTGAGCGGCTCGGGCAAGAGCACGCTGGTGGACGATGTGTTGCGCCGCGCCCTGATGCGGAAGTTTTATGGTTCCAAAGAAAAGCCCGGCGCACATCGCGAGATCAAAAACTACGAGGGTCTGGAAAAGATCGTCGTGATTGATCAGACGCCGATCGGCCGCACGCCGCGCAGCAATCCTGCGACCTACACGGGCATGTTCAACGCCATCCGGGATCTGTTCGCCCGGCTGCCGACCGCCAAGATTCGGGGCTACGAAGCGGGGCGGTTCAGTTTCAATGTGAAGGGGGGCCGCTGCGAGAAGTGCCAGGGCGACGGGTTAATCAAAATTGAGATGCACTTTCTGCCGCCGGTTTATGTGACGTGCGAGGCGTGCCAGGGCCGGCG
>JANXWY010000093.1 GCA_025350905.1 Verrucomicrobiota bacterium | reverse complement strand
GCCGCGGCGCAGGCGGCAATCAATGGCGTGCAGAGCGGCACGTTAACCAGTTCTGGCGCGGGCACTAACACCGTGGCTATCACCGCCGTCATCCCAGCCAATGCCTTCCTCCTTTTCAACACACGTCATAACAGCAGTGTGCCTGGCGGCTCAATGATTCGCGGACGTCTCGCCTCTTCCAACTCCGTGGAATTCGTCCGCGTTACTTCGGAAACCTCCACCATGAACATCCAATGGTATGTGGTCGAGTATGCGGCCGGAGTCAAGGTGCAGCGCGGCGAACTCAATCAAACCAACACCATCCTGAACGTGCCATTAACCCCCGTTGCGGCGACCAATCAAGTCTTTGTCCTCTGGTCGAAGACACCCGATTCGACCGAAACAACTTTTACCGACAGCGATCCGCTGGTGGGAGAAATCACTACCGCGAGCAATTTGCAATTTCGTGTTGGGGCTGCCCCGTCGTCCGTGCCAGTCATTTCCTGGCAGGCCATCGAGTTTGTTCACCCCGCCAGCATCGGGGTCCAAAAAGGCTCTGTCACCAACCTGACCGGGACAAACAAGCTGGCGACGGTCTCGCTGGCTGCGCCCGTGGATACCAACAGCACTTTCCTGCTGACGGGCTATCGCACCTCCGGTTCAGGCTCCAGCGTCGGCGCGCGTCTGCTCCGGGGGCAATTGACCGATGCGAATACCCTTACGTTTGACCGGAGCATTTCCGGATCGCCGGATGATATTTCGGAAGTTTTCTGGCAGGTCGTGCAACTCAAGGACGGCTCCCTGGCGCAGCGCGGCACGGCGAACTTTCCCATCGGCGTCGCCCAGACTAATATCGTCCTCACCAGCCTGAACACCAATCACGCGGTGGCCTTCGCCTCGGTGCAACCCGCCGGCGGACAAAACACCGGGCGTTCGCCTTCGACCAGCGGCGTTTTAGGCGTGGGATCAGTGACGCTGGCGTTGAGCTCTAGTTCCCAACTTACTCTGGATCGCAACAACACGGCAGACCAGACAGACATCGGCTGGTTCGTAGTTGGCTTCGGGGCCGGAGCTTTGCTAACACCCGCCACGGGCGGTTCGGCGATCTCGGCAGATGCCAAGGGCGGCGGCTATACGAATTTGACCGGGCCGCTTTATACCGAAATTCAGAGCGGGAACTCAGGGGCGGGAACGATCATTCTGAATGCCCCCGCCGGCTTCATTTTCGATACCAACGCCGTCCTGCCGACGGTTCTCATCACACGCGTCGCAGGCGCGGGGGGCAATGCGCTAAACGTTAACGGCGCTGCCAGCGGAACCTCTGTGGCGATGACTTCCATCGCTACGAACAGCCTGACCTTCACGGTCACCTCAGCCAGCAGTGGGGGAGTGAGCTGCTCGTTGACCTGGCAAAATCTTCGAGTGCGGCCTTCGGGGGGAACACCGCTCGCCAGCGGCAATTTGACCTTTTCCGGAACCGCGGTCGTGCAGGGCGTCGCCACCAATGCGACCAGTTGGGGTTTCCTGGCAGAGGTCGTGGGCGCGGCCACCAAACTGGCCTTCCAACTCGCGCCCTCTGGGGCGGCCGTGGCTGGAGTTGAATTTGCCCAGCAACCGGTCGTTCAAATTCAGGATCAATTCGGCAACCTCCGCAGCGGAGACGGCTCCACTGTCGTCACTGTAGCCATCAATACAGGCACGGGGAGTTTGCAAGGGCCGGCCACGGTCACCGCGGTCGGCGGCGTCGCGACCTTCGGGGGGTTGAGCTATCAAGTCGCTGAAACCATGACCCTCACTTTCACGGCTCCCGGCGTGACGGCCAAGAATTCGGGAAATATTGTGGTCAGTCCCGCGCCCGCCAGCCAGTTGACAATTAAAACTCAGCCCTCGGCCACGGTCACGGCGGGCGCATTGTTCCCGCAACAGCCCGTGCTCCGGGTGGAAGATCAGTTCGGCAATTTGCGCAACGCAGACAACAGCACGGTCATCACCGCATCGCTCAACCAAGGATCAGGAACATTGCTGGGCGTGCTGACCGCCACCGCCGCCAGCGGAGTCGCGACATTCACCAACCTCAGCTATCAAGTTGCGGAAACCATCACTATTGATTTTACCTCCGGTCTGCTTGATCCCAGGACTTCGGCCAACGTAGTAGTGAATCCGGCCGCGGCCACTCAACTGGTGATTCAGAGCCAGCCTTCCGCGCTGGCGACGGCGGGCGTCGCTTTCGCTGCGCAGCCTGCGATCCAACTGCAGGACCAATTTGGCAACCTGGTCACCGCTGACAATTCCACGGTGATCACCGCTTCTCGCAACGTGGGCACCGGCTCGGGTGTGTTGCAAGGGACCTTGACCGCGACCGCCCTCAACGGCATCGCGACCTTTGCGAACCTCGCGCACAACGTGGCCGGGTCGATCAGCATTGATTTCAACAGCGGCGTTTTGGCTGGCGCCACCTCCAGCACCGTGGTCATCAATCCCGCAACGGCCGTGGGGCTGGCTTTTTCCACGCAGCCCGGCTCGGCTACGGTCGGTTCGGCATTCGGAGTTCAGCCGGTAATCGTCAGCCAGGATGTGTATGGGAACAATTCCATCGCCGGGTTGAATTCCACCCTGAACGTGACGGTGGCGATCACGTCGGGGACGGGATCGCTTCAAGGGACGACCAACCTCGACATCGGCGTGAGCGCGGGGAATGGAATGGTCACTTTCATCGGTCTGCGCATCGACTCGGCAGGCAGCAAACAACTCACCGCCCGAGCCAGCGGCATGACCAACGGGATCAGCGCTAGTTTCAATGTGAGTCAGGGCAGCCAGACCATCACCTTTGGGCCTCTCTCGGGAAAAACTTACGGGGATGCTCCGTTCAGCGTGAGCGCAAGTGCGTCCTCGGGCCTGGCCATCACTTTCAGCATTCTCTCCGGGCCAGCCAGCGTTTCGAGCAGCAACGTCTCACTCACTGCCGCTGGAACCGTCACGGTGCGCGCGAGTCAACCGGGCAACGCCGATTACACCGCCGCCCCTTCCGTGGACCAATCGTTCGCGGTCGCGAAAGCCAGCTTGGCCGTCACAGCCGACAACAAGACGCGCGTGTTTGGCGCAGCCGATCCGATTTTCACCGTCAGCTACAGTGGCTTTGTCAACGGC
>JANXWY010000220.1 GCA_025350905.1 Verrucomicrobiota bacterium | reverse complement strand
CAAGGAGGCGGGGGCCGACGTGACCATCGCCACCATCCCGGTCGGCCGGGCGGAAGCGCAGTCGCTGGGCATTATGCAGATGGACGAGGATCGGCGCATCACGCGGTTTGTCGAGAAGCCCAAGGATCCGGCGGTGCAGGATTCCCTCCGGCTGCCCGCCGAGTGGCACACCAAGTTGGGGATTGAAGGCGGGCAGGAACAATTCCTGGCCTCGATGGGCATCTACGTCTTCAATCGCGACGTGCTCCGCAAACTGCTCGACAACACGCACACGGATTTCGGCAAACACATCATCCCGCGCGCCATCGAAACCCATCGCGTCTGCTCCCATATCTTCCAGGGTTACTGGGAGGACATCGGCACGATCCGGGCGTTCTTCGACGCCAACCTCGATCTCGCCGCCGAATTGCCCCGGTTCAATTTCTTCGACATGAGCGCCCCGATTTTCAGCCGCCCGCGCTTTTTGCCGGGTTCAAAAATCAACGGCGCGCAGATTGATCACGCCGTGGTTTCCGACGGTTGCATTATCAACCAGGCCAAGATCTCGAACAGCATCATCGGCCTGCGCATGCTGGTCGGCGTGGGGACGGAGCTGCACCGGGTCGTTGCGTTGGGGTGCGACTATTACGAATCCAAGGAGTCGATCGCCGAACACGAAAAAGCCGGCAAACCCCGGGTCGGCATTGGTTCGGGTTGCCGCATCGAGAACGCAATCATTGATAAGAACGCCCGGGTCGGCAACGACGTCATCATCTCGCCCGCCGGCAAGCCGGACAACGTCGATCACCCGCTTTATTACATCCGCGACGGCATTGTCGTCATTCCCAAAGGCGCCTCCATCCCGCATGGCACGGTGATTTGAGCGCCTCACCGCATCCGGCCCGCCGGGCGAATGGAAGGAGTGCGCGGTTCAGTTCTTAATCTTAATCTTAATCTTAATCGCTCTGGCCGGCTTCGCTCGGCGAGCTTTCCAAACAGATTAAGATTAAGATTAAGATCAGGATTAGGAGTGGAGCCGGCCGATGGTCACTGCTCGTCCGCCATCCTGAAACCAATTCCCGTTGACGCTGCCGTGCCCTTCTCCGCATGATGAATCGCCCCGTGCGGTATTGCACCGCCGGAAGTTAAGCTGGACCTGAAATTAAAATTGAAACTGAAATTGACCATGAATCTCGACGCCCTTTATTCCGAATTAACGCTGAAAACCAACGCCAAGCTCGCGCTCATCGTCCTCGACGGGCTCGGCGATCTCGCCACCAAGGAACAAAATTACCTCACCCCGCTTGAAGCGGCTCACACCCCAAACCTTGACGCGCTCGCCAAGGATTCCGCGCAAGGTCGCCTGATTCCCGTTGCGCCCTGCATCACGCCGGGCAGCGGGCCGGGCCACCTCGGGTTGTTCGGCTACGATCCGCTCGAATTTCAAGTCGGCCGCGGCGTGATCGAAGCGCTGGGTCTGGGGGTGGAGTTGAAGCCGGGCGATGTTTGCGCCCGGGCGAATTTCGCCACCGTCGACGCGAAGGGCATTGTCACCGACCGCCGCGCTGGCCGGATCCCGACCGAGACGTGCGAAAAGCTCTGCGCCTTACTCGCCGCGAAAATCAAAAAGATCGGTGACACGCAGATCATCATCCGGGCGGGCAAGGAACATCGCTTCGTCGTGGTCTTCCGGGGCAAGGGCCTGGAAGGGCCGCTCACCGACGCCGACCCGAATCGCGAAGGTTTCGCGGTCCCGACCGTCAAGCCGCGCGACCCCAAGAATGCGAAGCAGAAGAAAATGGCTGGTTTGATCGCGGCTTTTTACAAGGCGGCGCTGCCGATTCTCGCGAAGGAAAAGCCGGCCAACGGATTTCTCATGCGCGGCATCGCGCATCAACCAAACATTCCGCTGTTCGCGGATCGCTATCGGCTCAAGCCGGTCGCTCTCGCGGTGTACCCCATGTACAAGGGGCTTTCGCAACTCGTCGGCATGACCAAAATTGAAGGCCCGCAGACCATCGCGGAACAGTTCGAGCGTTACCTGACCGAGTACGACAACTTCGATTTCTTTTTTATCCACTATAAGTACACCGACAAAGCGGGCGAGGACGGCAATTTCGCCGCGAAGAAAAAAGCCATCGAGGACTTCGACGCCGCGCTGCCGATTCTATTGAAGAAACGGCCCGATGTGCTGGCCATCACCGGCGATCACTCGACGCCGGTCGCGGCGAAAGGCCACTCGTGGCATCCGCAACCGGTGTTGCTGCACTCGGCGTTGAGCGGTTCGGACAAGCTGGATCGCTTCACCGAGACCGGCGCGAATACCGGTTCGCTCGGCGTGCTTGAGGCGAAGTATCTGCTCCGGCTCATGCAGGCCAACGCGAAGCAGTTCGATAAATTTGGGGCGTAGCTGGCTGATGCAGCGCGGGCGCGAGCCGGTCCTGACATCCAGTCAAGGACAGGAATCGCCGGGCGTGTGAGATCAAGGACTCGCCACCTTCACACAGCGAAAACCAACGTGATTGGATCCGGTGGTGACTTCGCCTTTGCCGCGCGTCCCGACCATGTAGCGGGTGCAATATTGATCCGTGCAGAGGAACGATCCCCCGCGATGCACGCGTTTTTTCTCCGTCGGCTCGGCAGGGTCATACGGTGAGGTCGGGCCTGGCGGATTCCGCGTCACGCCGCCGCCCGCGAGTTTGAGGCGCGCATAATAATCCGGCCGATACCAGTCGCTGCACCATTCCCATACATTGCCCGCCACGTCATAAAGACCGTAGCCGTTGGGTGGGAAAGATTTTACCGGCGCAATGCCGGCAAACCCGTCGTCGCCGGTATCCTTCACCGGGAACCGGCCTTCGTAAATGTTCGCCATCCATTTGTCCTTCGGTTTCAACTCATCGCCCCACGCGTAGAGCTTGCCGCTCAAACCGCCGCGTGCCGCGAATTCCCATTCGGCCTCGGTCGGCAGGCGTTTGCCCGCCCACTTCGCGTACGCTTCGGCGTCCGGGTAGCCAACTTGGACGACCGGATATTTCTCCCGGCCTTTGAGGTCACTGTCCGGCCCGGTGGGATGCCGCCAATTGGCGCCGTGCTGGTAGCGCCACCATTGGAACATGTCGTTCAACTGCACCGGCCCGGGTGTGGGCGTGAACACCGTCGAGCCGGCGACCAGATTCTCCGGCGGCGCGGTGGGAAACTCCTCCTTGGTCGGGGCGATTTCGGCGATGGTGCGATAGCCGGTGGCGTTCACAAATTTCTCGAACTGTTCGTTGGTCACCTCGGTCGTGTCCATCCAGAAGCCGTCCACATAGACTCGATGAATCGGTTGGGCATCGCGGGTGACGCCTGGCTGACTGCAGAGCGCTTCGCCGGTTTCGTCGCTGCCCATCGAGAACTCGCCGCCGGGAATCCAGACCATGTCCGCGGGAGCGGGCACCGGGGCCGGGGTTTTATTTGCGACGGTGGGTAGAAACGCCGAGCCCGGCGCATTGGTTGGCGCGACCGGTTGCGCTGGTACCTTGAGCGTGCCGATCAGGAGGACGACTAAAATCCAATTCCCCGGGTTGTGGGGGCAACGTCCGGGCGAGGCGTTCGATTTCAGCTGGTCAAAGTGTGACATGTTGCCGGGTAACTAGCAGAAGGAGCCGCCCACCGAAAGGCTATTCTGGGCCGGCAGCCCGGAACGCACAGGGATGTTTCATCTGCCTAAGGCGAAGCGTTGGCGATGCCGTTCTTACGGCGAGACGCGCCAGACGGGAAGAACGGCGTGCCGAAGGATCGGCGCCGAAGCCTCCTGCCGGTCCCGA
>JANXWY010000037.1 GCA_025350905.1 Verrucomicrobiota bacterium | reverse complement strand
GGTGCGTGAATTCCAGTCCACGTCCTCGGCTTTCAAGTTCACGAGGTCAAACTGCGCCGCACCGACATGCCAGAGCAGTTCCAGGAACGCGCGGCGTTCGACATTCTTTTCCGCGCTCATGAGCATCTGATGTTCTTCGAGCGTGACGCCCCGCCGTTCTTTGAAGCGGAGCTTGGGCCATTGGTTGTAGCCGATGATCGGCCATGCCAGCCAACCGAGCTTGAGCGCGAAGCTGTGAAAGCGATGCAGGAACATATTCGTGCAGGGTTTGCCGGAGTCCTTCAAGACTTGGTAGAGCGTCTCAGCGGTCGTGTGGATGAGTGGGAGATTGCGGATGGAATCGAACCCCGATTCTTTACTGGCACTCTCGTAACGTTCGCACGTCTTCCGGCAACGTCCTTCCTTGGATTGTAGCAGGTAGCCCATGACATCCTGCCAGGTGCGCGTGTTGGCGCGGGGATCGCCAGCCGCCAAGTAAGTCTTGGCCATTTGCTTATTGAACGCGGGCTGGTAGGCCGCTTCGTTCCTCGCATGTAGAAGCCGATTAGCTTCGGCTTTGTCGCGGGTACCGAGTGAGGATTGTTTTCCGGTGGCGGTATTCTCGGCGTAGTAGCGACCGTTTTTGCGCCGGTATAGTTTGAACTGTTGCTTCATAACATGTCTTTCTCTGTTATGAGGCTAAACCGACTGGCTCACTCGCCGTTAGCGAGTAGCGGGAGAGTAAAACCCCGCTTGGTTGAATTGTTGGCGAGTCGTCAGACTACTGGCAAACCCGCTGGCAATCCACCCACCGGACCTACAGCAACCGAAGCAATAGCAACTGCTTCCGTTGAAAGACTGAATGACCCAAGCTCAGCGACCCGGCCCACGGGACGCGACGATTGCAACTGCGACGCGATGGCCGGGTTCGCTGCAGCGCATGGTGTGCGCCTGACATGGGCGTGAACTGATGGGGTGGAAGTCCCCTATGTGTGAACACGGTTGTCGGGTCTCTCAGCACGAGAGGTACGATGGCCCAAACATTAGACAGAAGCAACTGCGGCGTCGCGAGGCGTCGTGGGAAGGAAGCCTCAGTCAAACCTGATGAGCCGACGAACAGAAATGCCATATAAGGCTGACGGAACGGGCAAGCTGGCACCACACAGCAAAGCCTCGTGTTCAGTTCCGGAGGTAAATGGCGCGGTTGCACAGGGAGAGTTCACGTCCTTACTCAGGGAGATCTGGACTCCGGGCTCGGTGGCTCAACCACCGGGCGCGGCGGATCGAGAGGTCCGCCGTGCGAGTCCAGAAGTCAGCCGAGGGCATAGTAGCTCCGAGACCTTGGAGCGAAGGCCCGAACTGGTCAGTCGGGGTTCGACCCCGTCAGCACTGAAGCCCGCGTTGAAGCCGACCGGCCCAGCGGACTCAGGGATGACGGATGGGAAGCAGGGAACTCCTTCGGACGATCTATGGGAACAACTCCTTTCCCGGGAGAACATGCTCCGTGCATGGAAACGGGTGAAGGCCAATGGCGGGGCGGCTGGGGTGGATGGGATGACCATCACCCAGTTTCCCGCTTTTGCCCGTCAACACTGGGAGCGGATACGTTCGGACCTCAAGCGAGGTGCATATCATCCGGCGGCAGTGCGCCGGGTGATGATTCCCAAGCCCAACGGGGACTTACGCCCCTTGGGCATTCCGACGGTCCTGGACCGTGTCATTCAGCAGGCCATCGCGCAGGTGCTCACGCCCGTGTTCGATCCGCACTTCAGTTCGCACAGCTACGGGTTTCGCTTCGGTAAGCAAGCCCATCAAGCGGTGCGGGCGGTGGAGGCGGCGAACGCGGCGGGTTACACCGAGGCGGTGGACTGCGATCTCAAATCGTTCTTCGACACCGTCAACCATGACCGGTTGATGCATCGGCTGAACCAACGCATCACCGACTCGCGGGTGCTCCGATTGATCGGACGCTACCTGCGGGCCGGCGTGATGCTGCCGGAGGGCAAACGGGAGGCGACGACGCAGGGCGTGCCGCAAGGCGGGCCACTGTCGCCGTTGCTGGCCAACATCATGTTGGACCCGCTGGACAAGGAACTGGAAAAGCGCGGTCACCGTTTCGCACGGTATGCCGATGACTTCCTGATTCTGGTCAAGAGCGCCCGGGCCGCCCGCCGGGTGATGGCGAGCGTCACGCGGTTTGTGGAGGTCCGGCTCGGACTGGTGGTCAACCGCCAGAAGAGTCAGGCCGCGCCGTTGCGCCGCTGCACCTTCCTCGGCTTCGCGATCAAGCGAGGCAAGGTGGTGTGGACGGACAAGGCGTATCAACGGTTCAAGGAACGGATCAAGGAGATCACCAGTCGCAGTTGGGGCGTCTCGATGTCCCGGCGGCTGGACGAGCTGCGGCGCTATGCGGTGGGCTGGCTGAATTACTTTGGGATCAGCCACACCTATCGCGAAGTGCTGGCGCTCGATCAATGGCTGCGCCGACGGGTGCGGTTGTGTTACTGGAAACAGTGGCGCTGGCCGCGCACGCGGCGGCGGCATCTCATCGCGTTAGGGATACATCCGGACGAGGTGATGAAAGCCAGCCGCTGTCGGCGGGGTTATTGGTGGATGAGCGGCAACGGGATCGTGCAGCGCGCGTTGGACAATGCGTGGCTGCGGAAGCAAGGCGTGCCGGACTTGAAGTCACAATGGATCGAACTGCATTACGGAGGAGCCCCAGCTCCACCCATGGACATCGCCTCCGTTAATCTGACCGGAATCGCCTGATGCGGACCCGCATGTCAGGTGGTGTGGGGGCCGGGAGGGCAATCCTCCCGGCTACCCGATTCGGCCTCATTTCTTGTCGTCCTTAATGACAATGCCCTTATCTACCTGTAACGCTTGGATGATCGTCACTGACGCCGATTCAACAACCTGATCACGATACTTTGTTTTGAATATGTCACCCTTGGTGAAAGTCGTAATACTCGACCCAGTCTTACCTGTAACGGCATCGTCAAATGACACCGTGAGCATTATGCGGCTATTGGCTGACGACATGCTAATTCGCGCGATCAATGTCCTCTTCTTCTGCTCGCTCGGCAGCTGATCAAACTCTTTGTCTCCGAGAATGCGGAAATTATAGCGGCTCATCAGATTCGCGAACTCCACATCCATCCCATACATCGATGTGCTTGTCTCGCGACCATCGGGCTTAGAAACGATCAGATAGTCGTAGTTGGCGAAGCTGAAGCCACTCGAATAAACTAACCGATTCGGAGTGCTACATGCAGCCATGAGCACGGAAATAATAAGAGCGATAATGTATTTTTTCATGTTAGGTGAAGTAAAAGTCAGATGGGTTTTGCCGAACAGTATTGATTGGCCGAGACTCGCTGGCCACTAGTCAACTGGAAGTTTTGGTGCACGGCGCGAAACTGGCACGCGCCTTTTCCGCCGGCAAGTCTTATTTTCAAGCGCTTGG
>JANXWY010000030.1 GCA_025350905.1 Verrucomicrobiota bacterium | reverse complement strand
GCGGAAGCACTCGGTTTCCAACTGCGAATCCAATCGCTGAGCCAGCGGTGGGGCTAGAAATGTCGTCTGCAATCCGACTAGCGCTGCCTGACGGTTCGTGAACCAGCGCAGGGCTGGTTCTAAACCGAGGTCGTCGAGGATGCTGGGGCGCAGATTCAAGGAGATGTCATGCACCTGTTGGAGCACGCGCTCAATCGCGGTGAGGCTTTCGCGCAAGCGCGCGTGCGCGAATTCCAAACCCGGCTCCCGCAGGACTACTTGCAGGTTGATTTGAGCCATCGTCAAAGTTTGACCGATTTCATCGTGCAGTTCGCGAGCCAGGTGGCGGCGTTCGGCTTCCTGCGTTTCCACGAGCCGGCGAGACAGCACCTGCAGTTTGCCGCTGTATTCTTTTTGAATCTCCAGGGCTTGGCGGCGCTCGGCCTGATGTTCGACTTCCCGCATGGCGCGCGAAACGGCTGGCACCAGACGGGAGAGCCGGCTTTTCAAGACATAATCGGTGGCCCCGCTGGTGAGGGCTTCGATGGCTCTTTCTTCACCCAGCGCGCCCGAGATAAGAATAAATGGCAGTTCGGCGGACGTTCTGCGCACTATTTTAAGCGCCGTCATCCCGTCGAAATCGGGTAGGGCATAGTCCGCCATCACCAGGTCGAACCCACCTTGCTCCAACGCCGCAACGAACTCCGCCTGACTTTGCACGCGGATTTTGCTGCACCGGAGGCCGCCCGATTCAAGCGTGTGTTGAATCAGCGCTGCATCGTTTTCATCATCTTCCAGATGTAGGATATGGAGGGTAGGGTTCATGCACCGTTCGCCGCCCGGTGGTCCGCTTCCCGCCTGTGACGCAGGCCGAGGAACGGGGCCCATTCAGGTAACAATTGAACTCTCCCTCCTTGCTTCCGGGCGATCCAATGACGGGGGAACTGCCGTCGCGCCGGCCACGGGTGGTCCGAATCCCTGGCACCGTAAATCATCTTGGTGCGATTCTGCGCGCACCTCGGAAATAAAGCCAGTGCCACTTTATTGCCCGGGGCTGGGCCGTCACCGCCAAAAATGTTGCCCGTTGATTTATCGCTTTGGCTGTGGTCGCGCTCGACCAGGAATTTCCTAAGCCGCGCAAGGAAATTCCTCACCGCTTCCAGCGGCACATGGAGGCAGCCGTGCTGGGTTATTCAGCATGAAGGATTGTCGCTCCAAAAGCCCCGCGCGCCGGCCTAGATCTCCAATTGCCCGATGGATGGCGCAGGCGGGAACTTGGGGCGCTTTTCTCGCCGGCGCCGTGCTGATCATCGGCGTAACGCCCGCCAACGCAATCCTTCCCAGCTCCAGCGTGGCGCTGGCCTGGGAGCGTAGTCCCGACAGTGGCGTGACCAGCTATCGTGTCTACTTTGGCGTAGCGAGCGGCAAATATACGAACAGCTTCGTGGTCGGAAATGTGACAAGCAATACGGTTTCCGGTCTGTCGGGGGGCCTCACTTATTTCTTTGCCGTCTGCGCGTGCGACGCGCTGGGGCTCGAAAGCAAATTCTCGAACGAGGTTGCCTACACCGTGCCCCGGGTGCTGCCCTCCGTGCAGGTCGGCCTCAACCCCGCGAAACAAGCGGTGCTCAGCCTGGCCGGTCCTAGCGGCGCCGTTTATGATATTTTGGCTTCCACGAATCTCTCGGTTTGGAACGTCATCGGCACCGTTACCCTGGACGCGAGCGGATCGAAGTCCTTTATCGACCCCAACGCGCCCCATTATCCGCGTCGTTTCTATCGGACCCGGCCAAAGCCCTGAGGACTACGAGGCGATGTGCCGCTTTCCTTTGGAATCAATCCCCCGCGCGGCGCGAAGCGCACCAAGCCGGGAATGTCCTACCCATCCAGACCTGTCATTCACCTCATCGATGACATTCGACCGCTTTAGGGCTGACCTTCAGCAGTTCCGCGATGCCTTTGGGGTTCTGGCTTGCCGCAACGAGTTGCCGCATCTCCTGCTGCCGGGCGGTGAATTGTTCGATCGGATAATTCCCTCGGGCAATCCAGTCCAAAACGAAATTCCTAGGCAGATGCTCGACAAATCCAACGCCAATGGTTTTCCCAGTCGCAGCGAGGAACGCCCTAGTCGCGGTCCGACCGGGTGCGTCGTAACGGTAGCAATGCGAAAAAATACGAAGACGGCTAACGGCGAAACTGCGGGATTTAAACTCAAGGGTTTTGGATCCCCACCGATAACTAAAACAACCAAAACAGGAGATTCCATAAATATGTCACTCATCAAAAAATCATTTTGGGCCAGCGCCCTCGCGTTGGCGATCTGCACCAGTCCGGCTTTTGCCGGGGGCAATGGCATCAAGGTTGGGGACACGCTCCCGGATCTGAGTGCGTTCGGCCTGGCAGGCAAATTGCCGGACTCGTTGAAAGGGCAGGTGGTTTTGCTCGACTTTTGGGCCTCCTGGTGTGGTCCGTGCAAGGAATCGTTCCCGGTGATGGATGACCTGCACCAGAAATACGGCCCCAAAGGCCTCGTGGTCCTGGCCGTCAATGTGGATGAAAGCGCGGCGGCGATGGATGAATTCCTCAAGGAGCATCCGGTCAAGTTCGTCATTCTGCACGATGCGAAGAAAA
>JANXWY010000214.1 GCA_025350905.1 Verrucomicrobiota bacterium | reverse complement strand
CGCGTGGCCTCGGTGGTTCGGCGACTCCCGCGCGACATGGATGCGCCCACCATTTCCAAAGCCGACACGGACCAACAACCGATTTTGACCCTCACTCTCTCCGGACCTCGTTCGCGGCGGGAGCTGACCGAGATTGCGGACAAAATCATCAAGACGCAAATCGAACGCTCCCCCGGCGTCGGCGAAGTCATTGTGGTGGGCGGGCTCGCCCGCGCCATCAACGTGTGGGTGGACGCGGACCGCCTCGCGGCCTATCAGCTGCCCATCACAGCGGTGCGCGACGCGGTGGCGCGGCAGAACGCGAACGCGCCCGGCGGCAATGTCACCACGGATCAACGCGAGCAGACGCTCCGCACCATGGGCCGGCTCACCGATGCCAAGGCCTTCAACGATCTCGTCATCACCACCCGCAATGGATCGCCCATTCGGGTCCGCGACATTGGCTGGGCCGAGGACGGCACCAAGGAGGAACGCTCGTTGTCACGGCTCAACGGCGAATTGAATGTTGCGCTGGATGTCGTTCGTCAGTCCGGCGCCAACACCGTGGCCGTGATTGAAGCCGTCAAACAACAATTGGTCGCCTTGCAATCCCAACTGCCCGGCGACTTGAAATTGGAAATCATCCGCGATCAGTCGAATTACATTTATGAGGCGCTGCACGAAATCAAGACGCACCTGGTGCTGGGCAGCATCCTGGCCTCGCTCGTCGTGCTGCTCTTCATGCGCAACTGGCAGGCGACCCTCATCGCCGCCGTGGCCATTCCGGCCTCGGTGATCGCGTCGTTCGGCATGATGAAGGCCCTCGGCTTCACGCTCAACAGCGTGACCATGCTCGCGCTCGTGTTGATGGTCGGCATCGTGATCGACGACGCCATTGTCGTACTTGAAAATATTTTCCGTTTCATCGAGGAGAAAAAAATGCGGCCGTTCGAGGCGGCCCGGGCCGCGACGGCGGAGATCGGCCTGGCCGTCACGGCCACGACGCTGAGCCTGGTGGTGATCTTCGTGCCCGTCTCGTTCATGTCGAGCATCTCGGGGCGGTTTCTCTTTCAATTCGGCCTCACGTCGGCCGTGGCGGTCATGGTCAGCCTGCTCGTGTCTTTCACCCTCACGCCAATGATGAGCGCACGGCTGTTGCGGGCGAAGCACGAGGAAGATGCGCCGGATAAAACGGGAACTCCCCTCACCCCGGCCCTCTCCCCTGCCGAAGGGGAGAGGGAGGATTCTCCCCAGTCGCCAAGGAAACCTGGAGCTGAGGGTGAGCGAATAGCTCTCCGAAAATCTGAAGACGGCCAACCGCGTTCCCCTCTCCCCTTCCGGAGGGGAGAGGGTCAGGGTGAGGGGAAATCGAAAGCCCCGCGCTCCCGCTCCGGTTTCTACGCCCGCATTGACCGAATCTATACCCGGATTCTCAGCTGGGCGATGCGCCACCGACGAATCGTTGCCGGCTTCGCGTTGCTGGTCATGGCGTCTTCCGTACCGCTCTACCGATTGGTGCGGCAAGAATATCTGCCCAGCAATGTGGACGAGGGCGAGTTCGATGTGCGCGTCACCACGGCGGAGGGCACGGGCCTGGGCGCGATGAATGAAGTTGCGCTTCAAGTCGAGGCGGAATTGAAAGCGATCCCAGGCATACGCTCCGTGCTGGCGTCCGTCGGCAGCGGTTTCTTTGGCGGACTCAACAGCTCCGGCTTTTACGTGCGCCTCGTCCCGCACGCGGAGCGCACCTTTGGTTGGGCCCGATTGTTTCAATGGCCGCCCTGGCAGGCCTTTCAGGGCAATTATAGTCAGCGGGACGTTCAACAGGCCGTCCGCCAGCGGCTCAAGAAATACCCGGACCTACGCGTGGCAGTGCGCAATCCACAAACCTTTGTCGGCGGCGGCCCGAACTTCGACATTGATTTTGCGCTCCTCGGCCCGGACCTCGATGTGCTCTTCCAATATGCCGAGCAGTTGCGGATCAAGGCGCCCGAGCTGGGACTACAGGACGCCGATCTGACGCTGAAGCTCGACAAACCGGAGCTGCGGGTTGAGATCGACCGC
>JANXWY010000443.1 GCA_025350905.1 Verrucomicrobiota bacterium | reverse complement strand
TTTTCTTTCCCCGGGAATTGCCGATCCAAACCCTTTTTCAAACCTTGGTGGAGCAGCTTTACGCCTGGCATTGGCACTACTATCAAATTCCGCAGACGCGGATTAGTGCGGACGATGTGGTGTTCGACTGCGGTTGTGCCGAGGGAATTTTTACCTTTCTCAATCATCGCCGGGCCAAGCAAATTATCGGCTTCGAGCCGTTGCCCGCCTTTGTCGAGTCGTTGACCCGGACTTTCTCCAACACCCCCAATGTTAAGATCGTTGCGTGCGCCCTCGCCGAGCAACCCGGTTCGGCCTTCATTCGGGAAGCAGGGATTGGTTCTGCATTGACGTCAGAAACCACGGCCACCCCGGTAAGCGTCGAGTCGATCGACAGTTATTGCGAAAAACACGACGCGCGAATTTCCTATCTGAAAGCCGACCTGGAGGGTTATGAAATGAACGTCCTGCGCGGGGCGGCCAAAGCGATCAAACTCCGGAAGCCGCGGGTCGCGATCACCACGTACCACAACCGGGACCACGCCCGCGAAATCGTCGGATTTTTGCGCAGCCTCAATTCGGATTACCAATTTCTCGTGAAAGGGATTTGCCGCTTCAACGGCAACCCCATCATGTTACACGCATGGTGACCACCCATTTTCCAGCCCCGATCCTTAACCATCAACCGAAAACAAAACTATGCCTCAAGCCATTGGAATGATTGAAACCCGCGGTCTCGTCGCCCTCGTCGAGGGGACGGACGCCATGCTCAAAGCCGCCAACGTCGAACTCGTCGGCCCCATGACCCAGGTCGGCAACGCCCTCGTTACCGCCTGCGTGGTCGGCGACGTCGCGGCGGTCAAGGCCGCCACCGACGCCGGCGCGCAAGCCATCAAAGCCATCAAAGGCGAAGTCGTGAGCGTGCACGTCATCGCCCGTCCGCACGCGGATGTGGAAGCGGTGTTGCCGAAAAAGAAATAACCCGCAGTCCGAAGCCGGAGGGCGGAATTCGGCCAACGTGCCGGGCCCCATCAGACCTCCGATTTCTGACCGCTGACCTCTGAATTATGTTCCTTGCCAAAGTCGAAGGCTCGGTGGTGGCCACCAAAAAAGAAGCCACCATGAACGGTCGCAAGCTGCTCCTGTTGCGCCCGCAATTGGTGGATGAAAAAGACCCGACGAAATTCCGCCCCGGTGCGAACACCGTCGTGGCGGTGGACAGCGTGGGCGCGGGCATCGGCGAACTGGTGCTGTTTTGCCAGGGCAGCAGCGCGCGGCTCGCCACCGGACTCAAAGACGTACCTGTGGACGCCGTCGTCATCGGCATCGTGGATGTCGTGGACGTGTTCGGGAAACAGATTTATAGCGGAAAACAACTGTAGCCACGGATGACAGACGGATGGAAAGCAAATGTGGGAATGGATCCGTGCTTGTTCCGAGATGACGCTGTGGCAGAAAAAATATGAGCGCAGTAAACGAAACTTTGATCCGTGACGTGGTGGCCGAGGTGCTGGGCCGCATCGGCGGCGCGACGACAACGACAACCCGTCCGGCGCCCACTCCCACATCAAGTCCCGCTGCTAAGTCGGATTCATGCGGTTGCAATGCCAAAAGGGCCACCTCGGCTCCGGCTCTGCGCGGCAAGTTCGGCGTGTTTGCCGATGCGAACGAAGCTTGTGCGGCGGCACAGGAAGCGTTTGTGCAACTGCAACGGGGAGGCATGGCGGCCCGGCGCAAGATCGAGGAAATCGTCAAGGCGCTGGCGGAAAAGAACGCCGAGGCGTGGGGTAAAATTGAGCTCGACGAGACCAAGATCGGCCGCCTCGATCACAAGATCGCCAAGCTGGGTTTGATCAAGCTCGTGCCCGGGGTGGATTGGTTGCGCCCGGATGCACGCAGCGGCGATCACGGCATCACGCTGGAAGAATACACGCCCTTCGGTGTCGTCGGCGCGATCACACCCAGCACGCATTCGATCCCCACGTTGAGCGGCAACATCGTCAACATCTGCGCGGCGGGCAACGCCGTGGTCTTTAATGCCCATCCGAGTGCGGCTAGGTGTGCCGCGGTGGCCGTGCGCGCGTACAACGAAGCGATTTATCGCGAGACTGGCATCGAGAACATCGCGTGCATCATTGAAAAACCGTCGCTCGATTCCTTCAACGCCCTGTGCAGACATGAAAACACCCGCCTGCTGCTCGTCACCGGCGGTCCGATGGTGGTGAAAGCGGCGATGCAGACCGGCAAGCGCGCCATCTGCGCGGGTCCGGGCAATCCGCCCGTGCTCGTGGATGATACCTGCTGCCCCACCCGCGCCGCGAAGGCCATTATCTCCGGCGGGGCGTTCGACAACAATCTGCTCTGCATCGGCGAGAAGCAGGTGTTCGTGCTCGACAACGTGGCGGACCAATTGATGCAACGCCTGGCCGAGAACGGTGCGGTGAAGTTGACCAGCGCGCAGCTCGACAATCTTACGAAGGCCGCGTTCACCTTCAAGGAAGGGCAAGGCGGTGGTTGTGCGCATGCCAGCGTGAACAAGGATTACATCGGCAAAGACACGAGCGTGTTGGCGAAGGCGGCGGGCGTGAACATTCCAGCTGACACCCAGTTGCTCTTTGCCGAGACCGACGCGCAACATCCGTTCGTGCAGGAAGAACAGATGATGCCGATGCTGCCCATCGTGCGCGTTAAAAGCGTCGAGGAAGGCATCGCGCTATCGCTGCAATCCGAGCACGGCTACAAACACACGGCCATCATCCACTCGCACGACGTGGAAAACATCACCGCCATGGCCCGTGCGCTGGACACAACCTTGTTTGTGAAGAATGGCCCTTCGCCGGCGGGCCTGGGTTTGGGCGGAGAGGGTTATTTGAGCTTCTCGATTGCCACACCGACCGGCGAAGGCATCACGAACCCGCGCACCTTCACGCGCGTCCGCCGTTGCGTGATGGTGGACAATCTGCGGATTTATTAAGTCCAAATGAACCCGGATGAACACGAATGCTCTGAAGGAGCGCGGCTCTGTGAGCCGCAGCACTTCGCAGTTGACGGCAGCCCGCATCTGACGCAACGCGTAGTTGCATTGGGTGCCGCTGCGGGTCGCAGACCCGCGCTCCGTTCCTTTCGTTTCCATTGGTATTCATCCGTGGTTCAGCGTTTATGCTTTTAGCCCGCGTCGAAGGGAACATTGTCGCAACTCGAAAGCATCCGAGCTTCGAAGGCTGGCGGTTCGTGATCTGTCAGCCCATCGGGGCGGACGGGCGACCAGAGGGTACACCGCAGATCGCGATTGATGCACATGGCGCGGGAATGCACCAGCAGGTAGTGATTTCGTCGGACGGCGCCGCGGCGCGCAAAGCCGTGGGAATGGAAAAAAGTCCAGCGCGCTGGCTGGTCATTGGCGTGGTGGATGAAAGCGAGCCGGGGGTGCGCGTATGAAACTCGGCACCGTCATTGGTCGCGTCACCTTGAGCAAGACGCTGAAACCACTCGAAGGCGGCCGTTATCTCATCGTGAGCCCATTCAGCCGGGAGCAATTTGCCGCCGGGCTTGAGTCCCCGCCCCGCATGGGGAATGACCCCAGCCTGGTGGTCTATGACGATCTCGGCGGCGCGCCCGGTCATGTGATCGGCTACATCGAAGGGCGGGAAGCGGCGCAACCGTTTGATGTGCCGCCGCCGATTGACGCCATCAACGCCGCGCTCGTGGACGAAATGTTTTACCGGCCGTGGCCGGGTTAAGTGAATTCGGAATTGGAATTGGAATTTAAGTCATGAAAAATGTGATCAGTCTGCGCGATGTCGAGGCCATGGTCCGCCAGGGCCAGAGTCTGCAAAATCTTCCCACCGATGTCATCCTCACCCCGTCGGCCCGGGAGTTTCTGCACGATCGCGAGATGAACGGCAGCGGGAGTGCGGCGCGGACGACTTCCTCGCCCGCCGCGCCCGGAAAAATTGCGCCCCCCGAAAAACCGATCAACTCCAAAAGCTCGAAGGCCGAGCTGGAGGTTTTTTTCCAATCAGCCTATGCGCTGAATCTCAAGGAACAGCTCTGCGACATTGGCCGGCGGCTCTGGGGCCGCGCCTACGTGGATGGTAACGGCGGCAACATCGCCATTCGCGTTGGGGAAGACATCGCGCTGTGCACGCCCACGCTGGTGAGCAAAGGCTTCATGAAGCCCGAGGACATGTGTCTGGTGGACTTCGAAGGCAACCAGCTCGCCGGGGTGAAGAAACGCACGAGCGAAATCCTGATGCACTTGCAGATCATGAAACGGCAGCCCAAGGCGGTGGCGACGTGTCATTGCCATCCGCCGTACAGCACGGGCTTCGCCGTGGCCGGTCTCGTGCCGCCCACCTGCATGATTCCCGAGTATGAAGTGTTCGCCTCCGTGGCGGTCGCGCCGTATCGCACCCCGGGGTCTCCGGAAATGGGACAACTCGTGGCCGACCTGGTGGACAAGCACAACACCATCTTGATGGCGAACCACGGCGTCGTCTCGTGGAGTCACAACAGCGTGGAGGACGCTTACTTCAAGATGGAGATTTTGGAAGCGTATTGCCGCACCATCCTGGTAACCGCGCAGCTCGGCGTGCCGGCGAAGACGATGACGGCCCCACAACTCCAGGATTTGCTCAAAATCAAGCAGAGCCTGGGTATTCCCGATCCGCGTCACGGATTGAAAGAGTGCGAACTCTGCGACAATGATGAATGGCGTCCGGGCGTGTCCTGCGCCGTGCCGCCGAAGGAATTGGAGGCCACGGGCTTGGATTCCGAAGCGGAGAAGGCCGTGCAGGCGATCACCGATCAAATTTTGGCGAAGATGAAGTAACGCGCATGAAGTCCCTGGATACGAAACTAGTTGAGATCAAGGCCAATCGCTCGTCGCGCACCTTCATCATAGCCGACGCAAAGGACGCGGACATGGCTTTCGGCGCGCGCGCGCCCGGGCCGCGTTCGTATCTCGCGCAACGAGGGGCCCGCCCCGGACAATTCTCGCCGGAAGTCTGGTCGCGCGACGAGTTTGGTTATCGCAACCTGCCGGAGTTTCTCGACATCATCCGCGAGGTTACGCATCAGGGGTTGATTGACATCATGTTGATGTCCGCCTACGTGAACGAGCAACTCAGCATCAAGGAAGGGTTGTTCCACAACTCCCACGTCACGCCGGCGGCGCGCGCGAACGACACCACGGATGTTTGGGCGGTGCGCCATGGCTGCTACACGCGCGAACCATCGCAACCGTTTCGGTCGGCGAGCATCGACCAGATTCAATGCGGCGAAATTGACTGCGAGCGCGATGGCAGCAATTTTCCCGGCGCGAATCTCGGGCTTTACTCGATTACGTACATCAACGAGCTGGCGCAGGATCGGGAAGCCCTGCAGTGGTACAAGGAGTTTCGCGAGGAAGCGGAGCGAAAACAATTCCGGCACTTCCTGGAAGTGTTCGATCCGAACGTCAACAGCGGCATCGCCCCGGAAAAACTGGGCGAGTTCATCAACGACAACATTCTACGGACCCTCGCCGGGGTGCCGGAATCAGGCCGGCCGATTTTTCTAAAGATTGTTTATCACGGACCGAAGGCGATGGAAGAGCTGGCCCAGTATGACCCCAATCTGGTGGTGGGCATTCTCGGCGGCAGCGCCGGCACGACGTACGATGCGTTCCGGCTGATTCACGATGCGCAGAAATACGGCGCCCGGGTGGCGCTGTTCGGTCGCAAGATCAACAACGCGGAGCATCAACTGGCGTTCATCGAGATGTTGCGGCTGATCACCGATGGCAAAATCAGTCCCGACGAAGCAGTCCGCGCGTATCACGGCGTGCTCCAAGGCAAGGGCATCAAACCGCAACGCGCCCTCGACGAGGATTTGAAGCTCACGGATCAGGCGATGAGCTATGATGGCAGCGCCGCCCGGCGGGCGACGGTCACGGCGCGCGGCGATTCCCTGGCCGCAGCGAAACCAGCGCTGCAATCCGCCGGCGCCCAACGCCCCGCCCCCACGGCAGCGCGGGCCGACTGGCCGCAACGACCGGACGGCGCGCCGGATTTTGCGACCATGAGTTCGTCGCAGCGATTGGCGTATGACGCGCGCCGGTTGACGCAGAAATTCGGCTAAGCCGCAGTGGGACGAAGCGGATTCGCTTTCCCGCCTTGCAAAATTCTTTGGTTTCAGCAGACTGCGCGCAGAAGGTTGAACTTAATTAAGCGCACATGAACACATCGGCAAAACTGGAACTCGACGGCAAGTCCTATTCGCTCCCGGTCGTGGTGGGCAGTGAAGGCGAGCGGGCGGTGGACGTTTCGGCGCTCCGGGCGGAGACCGGCTACATCACGCTCGACGACGGCTATGGCAACACCGGTTCCTGCCTCAGCAAAATCACCTTCATTGACGGCGAGAAGGGCATTCTGCGCTATCGCGGCATCGCCATCGAGGAGCTCGCCGAGAAATCCTCCTTCATCGAGACGGCCTTTCTGCTCATCTACGGCCACCTGCCGAATCACGCGGAACTCAGCCGCTTCTCCGATTTATTGACCGCCAGCCAGAATCTGCACGAGGACATGAAGTATCATTTCGAGGGGTTCCCCTCGAGTTCGCATCCCATGGCAATTCTGTCGGCGATGATCAACGCCGCCAGCTGCTTCTACCCGGAAGTCATGAACGGGGCGGATGCCACGGATTTTGAGTTGAACGCGGCGCGCTTGATTTCGCAGGTGCGGACCATTGCCGCGTTTTCGTACCGTAAAGCCGAAGGACGGCCGATCATCTATCCGAAGAACTCGTACAAGTACACGGCGAACTTCCTGCACATGTTGTTTTCCGATCCGTACGATGACTACCTCATCAAACCGGAGGTGGTGCGGGCGCTGGATTTGATTTTCCTGCTGCACGCCGATCACGAGCAGAATTGTTCCACCGCTACGGTCCGCATGGTGGCCTCCAGCCAGGCCAACATGTACGCCAGTTGCGCCTCGGGCGTCTGTGCCTAGTGGGGGCCGCTCCACGGCGGGGCC
>JANXWY010000439.1 GCA_025350905.1 Verrucomicrobiota bacterium | reverse complement strand
ATCCTTACAGTGCTCGCTCCGCCTGTGATTTCGAGCCAGCCAGTGGGGACGGTGGCTTCTTGGGGAGGCAGCGCAAGTTTTGGCGTCAATGCCCAAGGCACACCACCCCTCTCTTACGGATGGAACAGGGACGGGGAAGTTCTCTCCTGGGGCACGAACTCCACGCTCACGTTGACAAGTTTGGATTTTACGAATGCCGGGAATTATTGGGTTACGGTCACGAACCTCGACGGCAGCACTAATAGCACCACGGCCTCGGTAGTGATCCTCCGGGCCGGCCTCCACCTCGGCCTGCATCCCTTCCTCACGTTTGCCAGCGACGTCGGCAAGTGTTTCCGCATCGAATACACAACCGACGTTTCCCCCACCAATTCGTGGATTCCGCTAACGAACCTCACGTTAACCACCCCGATTCAGGAATGGTTGGACACCAACGTGGATGTTTTCCTGTCTTCGACGCGGTTTTATCGGTTGGTTCCCATTCCATAGAATCGAACCCACTTCGGCTGCAACTTCAGTTTCTCCCCGCGCATGA
This sequence comes from Verrucomicrobiota bacterium, assembly GCA_025350905.1. Taxonomy (GTDB): domain Bacteria; phylum Verrucomicrobiota; class Verrucomicrobiia; order Limisphaerales; family JADLHS01; genus JADLHS01. The sequence goes on along the minus strand of JANXWY010000439.1, from coordinate 2,936 downwards.
TTTCCCTCCATCAGTGCTCGGCTTCTGCCGCCGTCGGCTGGCCGGGGATGAAAATGCTTTCGAAGCCGGGCAACGTCGGTATCCGCCGGTCGCACGCGAAGCACCACAAGTCCCAGTGCCCGTCAATGTAGTTGCTGTTGGCGGGTAACGGACAGGCTTGCGTGTAGAGATACCACTTGCCCCCGATCTGATAAAACGCCGGCGTGGCCACGTGGTAGATCGTGTCGTCGCGATACAGGCCCTCCCACTTCGTCTGGAGCACGGCGTCCACGTCGGTCTGCACCCAACCAGTGACGGGATGTTTGCTCACTGCGATGACTGGCCGCCAGCGTTTGCCTTGTGCGATACCGACTTCGATCGAGAGCAAATAGGTGTCGCCGAGTTTGAAAACCTGATGCCACTCGTAGTATGCGCCCGGTGTGGATTGAAAAATCTGGCCCATGCCGCGCGGATCCTTTTCGTTGAAGTGACGCGTCCAGGTTTTTCCGTCGCGTGAAGTCGCCAGCCGGAGGCCGGGGAGGGTGCCATCCTTGCCGCGATAGGAGTAATACATGAACCAATCCCACCGTTTCTCCTTCGTGTCCCACTCGCGCAACACCGCCGCCTGCGACGCCATCTGCTCGAAATACGGCGCGGCCGACTCGGGCGCGAGCACCGGTGCTGTGCCTACGCGCTGGATGGCTGCAACCGTGATGCCGGAATATCCGTCGGTCCCAGCCGGGCAGATCGCCAGCCCGATGCGATCCTGAATTGAGGCCGTCGTGCCGGAATAGTAGATGTAGTAGGCGTCCTCCTCCGCGACGTAGAGCACGGCATCGAGCCGGATGCTCCCGGAATCCCAGCCCTGTTTCCCGGGGCTGAACACCGGATTGTATTCGTCCTGATGCCACGTGAACGGATCGGACTTGAGCGCCCACGCCTTGCCGATGAAGCACAGGACCCGGTTCGTCGTGGGCACGCCGGAGTAAAACATCACGAGGCGCTTCGGATCTTTCGGGTTGGGCAGGATGCACGGCTCCTGCAACTGCTGCGACTCCCAAGCCGAATTTGTGCGGTTGATGATGACTTCCCCGCGGATCGGCTTCGGGTGAACGGTCGGGGCTGCGGCAAAAAGCGTGCGGACTGGCGCCGACAACAGAAGGACGGTGGCCACAAAGAGTAATGGTGATTTCATGAGTGGATTCTCTTCTACGATTTCGGTTGCGATCTGACAGTTCGCACAACCGGCGGCAGGGCCGGCTCAATCCTCAAGATACCAATACGAGTGGACGATCTTGTTGTTGCGCCATTCCCAGAGTTTCTTGAAGGGCACGCGTTCGGCGTGTCCATCCAACAGGGCGACGTTCGCGCCGTTGTTATGCACCGTGGGCCGGCCGTTATTGAACGCATATTCCCCGGCGTAAACCGCATCCATGCTGTCCATCATCCCGTCGCGATCGAGGTCCCGGTCGAAAGTCCAAATGAGTGGGGAATAAACATAATGCGTAACGGTGTCCGTGTACATCATGGCATCGGCGGGTTTCTTGATGCGCGCGGATTTGATCGGCTTCATCTCGCCACCATAGTAGAACGGACCCGTGAGCGGATTGCCGAAAGCGCCATAATAGACGCCGACCCAGCAGTTCCAAGTGGTCGAATCCCAGCCGCCCCTGATATGGAAAGGCGGCGCGGCGTAGCTGCCACCCGGACATTTGCGGGAGTCCGCGAGATAGGCCTCCATGCTGCCGGGATTTGCGCCAGCCGATTTCGCCACGTAGGGCGCGAGCTTCTGAAACCAATACGTCATGGTCGGGATGGGAGGAAATACGTCTCCGAACAGCGGGAGTTTGTCGTCGTTGTCGCCTTCATACATCATGGTGGCAAGTCCCCACTGCTTCATGTTCGAAAGACAGTTGATCGCCTGGGCCCTGGCTTTGGCCTTGCCCAAGGCGGGCAAAAGCATCGCCGCCAGGATGGCAATGATGGCGATGACCACGAGCAGTTCGATCAAGGTGAAACCACGGCGGCTGCCTTCATGCGCGTTGCGGGTCTGGATGTTCATGAGAGCGCCTGAGCTTCAGCCCAAGTCACCGGCGGGTCAATGATTCATTCCGGAGATCACAGAAGCAGAAAACGGGGCGAGGAATCATTTCAGTATGCCGGGTGCATTTCAGAATTTTCACTGCCTCTCACCTCGGGAAGAACTTAATTTTCTCGGCCGGCAGGTTCAGCGTCTCCAGCCATTTGGCGTAAGCCGTTGGGTTTTCGCGCTTGTAATTAGTCGCGAGATTTTGCGCGGCGCTAAATCGCTGGTTCTCATCCGCAATCTGGTTCACGAACGGCGCGGCAAATTCCGGCGACTGCCAGGAAACCCGGCTGACGTAGGATTGAATTGCCGAATCGCGCGCCGGACCCACCGCGAGTCCCTCGAGGAATTTGCCCGCGCCGGCCGGATCGTTGCCCGCCCAGTTGTTGATGAGGGTTTGCATGACATTTTTCCGAAGATCGCCTTCGGGAAAGCGCGCGGCCCAATCCGCGGCGGATACGGGATCGGCGTTGGCCCAGGCAGAAACCACGCTGATCACCGCGCCGTCCTGTGCCTTGCCCGGCGGCAGGGTGGCAACATAGTTGGCCGCGTCCTGGGGCGACGAGTTCGCCCAACCGGAGGCCAGTCCATTGAGCGCGTTTTGGCGGGCTTCACCTTCGGGCAATTGAGCGAGCCAGTTCGCCGCCGCCTTGGGGTCATTCTCAGCCCATTGCGAAGCGACATTGCGGAGGAAATCATTTTGCTCGCCTCCCCCCAGCGTGAGTCCAAATGCCGCCGCTCCTGCCGGATCGGACTGCACCCATTGGGAACTGAGACTGGTCAGCGCGCTTTTCCGGCCCGCGCCTTCGGGCAACTGCTGCGCCCAGGCGACCGCCGCGCTCAAATCCGACTGGGCCCACGACGAAGCGAC
>JANXWY010000438.1 GCA_025350905.1 Verrucomicrobiota bacterium | reverse complement strand
CATTCCACGCGTACGGAGGCAAGTCGCTTCATCAACAATCCCACGGAGAATCTTTTCTCGCAGTAATGAACGAACGGCTTCAAGGTGGTGGCGTTTATCTGTTTGATGAGCCGGAAGCGGCGCTTTCACCCCAAAGGCAACTGAGTGTTCTGACTCTGATGCATCGGCTCGTCCATCACCAGTCCCAGTTGATCATCGCGACGCACTCACCAATTCTGCTCGCTTACCCGCAGGCCAGAATCTACCAGTTTGCCGAGAGCGGTATTACCGAAGTAAAATATACCGAAACCGAGCATTACCAGATTACCAAGGACTTTCTAAACCGCCACGAAAGGATGCTGGAAATCTTGATGAGTGCCGAAGATGCAGACTTGGAATCCAAACAATGGAAACTATGAGCGAAGAATTTTTCGATGTCGTCAATGAACGCGACGAAGTGATTGGCCGAGCGCCGCGGCGGGAGGTCCACGCGCGCGACCTCTTGCATCGCGCAATTCATGTACTGGTGTTCAACGCGCGCGGCGAAGTCTTCCTGCAAAAACGTTCATTGACCAAGGACACGGCGCCGGGCCTGTGGGATTCGTCCACGTCGGGCCATGTGGACGCCGGCGAGGATTACGATGCCTGTGCGGTGCGGGAGTTGCGTGAGGAAATCGGGCTGGTGGTCCCGGCGTGCCCGGAACGGGTCCTGCGGATTGCGGCGTGCGCGGAGACGGGTTGGGAGTTTGTCTGGGTTTATCAGTGCGTGAGCGAAGGGCCGTTCACGTTGCATCCGGAAGAGATCGAGCGCGGGGATTGGTTTACACCGGAGCGCGTCGCCCGTTGGCTGGCCGGGCAGCCCGGGGAATTTGCGCGTTCGTTCCAATTGATTTGGGAACGGTATGTCAATGCCCGGGGGTTGAAAGCGACAAAAGAATTCTGAATCGAGGCTTGACGCCCCCCGCCACGCCGCATAAACAAGTTGCACAATTTAACTGGAGAACACTCATGTCTGAAAAATCAATCGAACAACGCGTCAAGGACATCATCGTCGAGCAGCTCGGCGTGAAGCCCGATCAAGTCACCCCGGAAGCCAAATTCATCGAAGACCTGGGCGCCGATTCGCTCGACACGGTCGAGCTGGTCATGGCCCTCGAAGAGGAATTCGGCAACGAAATCCCCGATGAACAGGCCGAAAAGCTTCAAAGCGTCGGCGATGTCATCAAGTTCGTCGAAGACCAACAGAAATAACGGGGCCGGACTGGAGCTCGGGGCAGTGTCGGCTGGAGGCAGCTTGAGCTGCCCCGCTTGATTTTATGGCGAGCAATTGGCAGGAGCGCAGGGTGGTCGTCACCGGACTGGGGGTTGTCACTCCGTTGGGGAATGATCTCGCCACGTTCTGGCGGCGGCTCATTGCCGGCGAGTGCGGCATCGACCGCATCACCTCGTTCGACGCGTCCGGCTTCGAAACCCAGATTGCTGGCGAGGTCAAAGGCCTCGATCTGACATCCGCCTTTCCGTCGCCCAAGGAAATCCGCCGGACGGATCGTTTCTCCCAATACGGCGTCCATGCCGGGTGGCAGGCGCTCCAGGATACCGGCGCGGACCTCGACCGGCTGAACCGGGACGAAATCGGCGTCATCCTCGGCTCTGGCATCGGTGGACTCGAGACCACCACCGCGCAAGTCAAAGTACTGTTGGAACGCGGGCCGGGGCGGCTCTCGCCGTTCATGATCCCGATGCTCATCGGCAACATGGCGAGCGGCCTGTTCTCGATGTACAACCAATTGCGCGGCCCCAATTTTGCCACCTGTTCCGCCTGCGCCACCGCCAATCACGCCATCGGCGAAGCCTGGCGCACCATCAAGATGGGCGAAGCGGTGATGATGTTTGCCGGCGGTTGCGAGGCGGCGATTGTACCCATCGGAGTCGGCGGCTTCTGCGCGATGCGCGCCATGAGCACGCGCAACGACGATCCGCTGCGCTCGTCGCGCCCCTTCGACAAGGAGCGCGACGGATTCGTCATGGGGGAAGGGGCGGGGGTGCTGGCCTTGGAGGAACTGGAGCACGCCAAAAAACGCGGCGCAAAAATTTATTGCGAGATCGTCGGTTACGGAAACACCGCCGATGCGCATCATCTCACCGCGCCCGCACCGGACGGCGAAGGCGCGGCCCGTTGCATGAAGGTGGCGCTGCGCACGGGAGGACTCAACCCGACCGATATTTCTTATATCAATGCCCACGGCACTTCCACGCCCCAGGGCGATGCCTGTGAAACTACGGCGATCAAAACCGTGTTCGGCGACTACGCACGGAAAGTTGCCGTCAGCTCCACGAAGGGCGCCACCGGGCACATGCTGGGGGCGGCCGGCGCCGTGGAAATGGCCGCTTGCGCCCTCGCCATTAAATACGGCATCGTTCCCCCCACGATCAATTATCAGTATCCCGACCCGGCGTGCGACCTCGACTACGTGCCGAACACGGCGCGCGAAATGCCGGTGAACGCCATCGTGAACAATTCGTTCGGCTTCGGCGGCCATAACTCGACCATCGCGGCGAAGAAGTTTTTGGGATGAAAATCTTATGCCTCCGTCCAAGTCCATTTATCTTGGCGTCAAAGGTTCCGTGGTGGCAGTGAACTCAGCCACGGGGGAACAACTCTGGGCGACGCCGCTGAAAGGCACTGATTTCGTCAATGTGGTGCTCGACGGTAAGAATCTCTACGCCGCGACCCGGGGCGAAATTTTTTGCCTCGAACCGAAGACCGGAAGAATCTGCTGGCACAATCCGCTGAAGGGTTACGGCCTGGGTTTAATCGCCATCGCCGGCGAAGGAATTCCCCAAACGCTTTTTGCGAGCTTGGCGGAAGAAAAGCGCCGCAGCGAGCAACAGGCGGCGGCCTCCAGTTCCGCCGCCGTCGGTGCGGCTTGATTCTTCGCAGCCATGCTCCTGGTTGCCCGCAGGAACTACCTGCCACTGCCTGAAGCCAAGCGGAACACTCAATCGCTCACCGACGGCGCCGGGTAAATTAAGTTCGAGCGCTATTCGCGTTAGGGTCAGGCCTCCGAAAAACGCACGACACCGGCGGGGTGACCTGCAATCCAATCGCCCGATGACTCGGGCAAAATTCCTCGCGCCGCGAAAACTCAAACGCCATTCGGTCGAGGCTCCGCCAGCGATTTTCGTTTGAGTTCGCGCCACAAACCATGTCCATTAGCGCCATGACAACAGCACGATTCGCGGCCGGTGCGCCATTGCTCGCCCCATGGTAGCGCGCTGGGTTTGCCTCTGCGCGTTTCTCAGTTGTGCGGGCTGGCTGCTCTCGGGGTTGCACGCGCTGAACCGGATCGGCTACCTCGTGGCGTTGGGCGGTGCCGCGGTAGCGCTCCGGGTGTGGCAGCGACGGACCGGCGGCAAAATAATTCCGGCCATCCATTGGTCGAAGTTAAGCCGGCGTTTCCGCCGCGGCTTCCCGTTGGCGTTTTTGGTTTTGAGCGGGATGGCCATTTTGGGCGGCGCGCTCCACACGGCATCAAATTATGACGGGTTGACTTATCGAACGCCGCGGGTGTTGCACTGGCTGGCCGCCGAGCAATGGCATTGGGTCCAAACAGACTTTCCCCGGTTGAATGTCCGCGCCACCGGGTACGAATGGGTGAGCGCCCCCTTGATCGCCTTCACGCGCACCGACCGCTGGTTATTTTGTATCACTTCGATTTCGTTTCTCTTATTGCCGGGTCTGGTGTTTAGCTCGCTCTACCGGCTGGGCGTGCGGCGCCGGGTGGCCTGGTATTGGATGTGGCTGCTTCCAACCGGCTACACCTATTTGCTTCAGGCCGGAAGTATCAGCAACGATCTGTTCGGCGCTGTCTTCGGTTTCGCAGCAATCGATTTCGCGCTCCGGGCCCAGGCCAGTCGGCGGGTGGAAGAGGTCTGGCTGTCAATCCTGGCAGCGGCGCTGGTCACCAACACGAAAGCGCTGCACCTCCTGTTGGGATTGCCCTGGCTGATCGCGATCTGGCCGGCGTTGAAGTTGATGCGGCGAAAGCTACTGCCAACCGGTGCGGTCGGACTGGTGGCAATTGTGGTTTCATTGATTCCGATCTCGTACTTAAACCTCCATTACTGTGGCGATTGGAGCGGCCAAGCGTTGGAACATGCCGCCTTTGGCGGTGTGCCCGCCCTGCGCTTGCCGGTCAATGCGGTCAAAGCCGTGCTTCAGAATTTTGCTCCCCCGATCTTTCCCTGGGCAAATGCGTGGAACCGTTGGGTGGATCGGACGTTGCCGCCGCAATGGGACGCGCAATTGCAGGCGCATTTTGAAAGCGGGGCCGCGCAGTTCCACGTCGGGGAGATGGAAGTGGAGGAAGCCGCGGGGTTGGGGTTCGGGGTGTGCGGGTTGTTTGTCATTACCCTCGCGGCCGTATGGCTGAGGAAACGCCCGAACGCAACCCATGCTCCTCCGTGCTGGCGCAACGAATCGTGGGTCGGGTTGGCCGGATGGCTGGTGGTAATCTATTTTATGACGCAATCCGGGTTGTCCACCGTGGCGCGCTATTTGGCCCCCTACAACGTAATTCTGCTGGCCCCATTTCTCGTTGGCGACGGTCATTCGTCTGTGGTGCGAAAAGTGTGGTGGCGTCGCGCGGGCGCCGTCATTTTCGCGCTGGCGGGTTTGCTGCTGATTGTGAATCTGGCCCGCCCCCTCTGGCCGGCCGTACCGATCTTGCACGGGTTAGATGCCGAAAATTCCTCGCACCCATTGGTGCGGCGCGCCTGGTCCGCTTACGTGGTGAAGAGCAAGCGCACCGAAGCTTTCGCCCCGGCGCTCGCCATCCTGCCACCCGACGCTAATCCGCTGGGAATTGTCTCCTTCGATGATCCGGAAACTTCGTTGTGGCGACCCTTTGGCCAGCGGCGGATTCTCCACGTGACACACACTGAAACGGGCGCGGATTTGCGCCGCCGCGGGATCAAATACGTACTCGCCAGTTCGGAGACGCTGACCGTTCATTGGACCACCACGCCGGACGCGTGGCGAACTCAGGTGGACGGCGAAGTCATGGCCGAGGTGGCTTTGAAATTACGTGGGGCCGAAGGACCGAAGGCCTGGTATTTGGTCAGAATTCGCTGAGCAAGCGAATCCGGAACGCCGGTTCTCGAAGGCGCGGGCGCGCGGATCAAATGGTTTCAACGACCTTCTTCCACAGCGGCCGGCGGGGAACGGGAAATCGTTTTCAGGCCCAGCACACTCATGAAGAAACTTGAGAAGATCCCCTGCACTCCCAAAACGACCAGGGTCACGGCGGGAATCAGTCGGCGTAAGTTTTCCGCGTAGGGCATCGCCCCATAGCCAATTTGTTTCCAGATCCAAACCGCCCGCACCAAGAACACCAATCCCGCCAGCAACACCAGCAAACCACCCACCAATCCTTTTTCGAGCGTAAAAAACTTGAACGCCGGCGCCAGTTTCGGATCGTCCGGGAGCAACCCTTCGGCGATGGCGAAGACTTTCGTGAAAAACGCAAACGCCACGAGTTGAAAGCCGACAATGATCAACATGGAGGCCACAGCCAGGGTTCCCACGTCATAGGTCACCCCTTCGGCGTGAACCGGATCGACCGCCAACAGGAAGGTAACGACGCTGCCGACGCCAGCGAGGACCAGGCCGGGAATGAGGAACAACCAGCGCGGCGAGTAAATCAGCATGAATCGCAAGTGCCGCCAGCCGTCCCGCCACGGCTTCAAGTGCGGCGGCCGGGAACGCCCATCCTTGTGTAGGGTGATCGGCACCTCGGTAATGCGGAGGGATTTGAGCGTCGCCTTGATCACCATTTCGGAGGCAAACTCCATGCCGGTGGTTTTTAATTCCATCCTGCCGTACGCGGCCCGGCTAAACCCGCGTAAACCGCAATGGAAATCCTGCGCCGGGCACTTAAAGAAAAGCCGGCCGATCGTCGAGAGCACCGGATTGCCAAGCCAACGATTCTTCCACGGCATGGCCCCCGGCATAATGGTACCGCCGCCGCGCGGCATCCGGCATCCCATCACCAGGTCGTAGCCGTCCCGCAGTTTTTGGACAAAGCCGATAATGTTGGAAAAATCATAACTGTCGTCCGCATCGCCCATGATGATCCACCGGCCTTGGGCCGCTTCGATCCCGCCGCGGAGCGCACTGCCGTAACCCTTGGCCGCGACGGTCACCACGCGGGCCCCGTGCGCACGGGCGATGTCCTGCGATCCATCCGTGCTGCCGTTATCCGCCACCAGCACCTCGCCGGGGAGGCCGGCCTTCGCAATGCCGGCGCGCGCCTTTTCTATGCACCGCGCCAGGGTTTCCGCCTCGTTGAGGCAGGGCATGACGATCGTTAGTTCCGTGTTCAGCGCGCCTTGGATAGAGTGAATGCAGAAACTAATCAAGTGGGAACCCAACCCCACGCTGGCTCGGGGCGAAGGCGCTGAGCAACCGGTCAAAGTCGCGCCGAGGTTGGCCTTCAAGTCCCTTTTGTGAGTGAGCGTGGCGCAATAACTTCGTCCGGAAAGTTATTTGCGCTTCGACCTGATCCCTCCGCCGGGAGGCATTGGCGGGCAAGTTCAGCTCGCCATTGGCCGTCAAAGTTAACCTGGATCGGCGGTCCGGGCGGAAGCTACCGGGCCCGGCGCGCCCCAACCCGAATTCTTCAGCGCGAGAAATTTTCGCTCGTACCAACAGTAGGAGGCGGACGACACCCCAAGGGCGACCAGGAAATAAATCGCGAACCGCGTTAATCCTTGCGCGGAGTGGTAACTCGCCGGCCAGATCGCATGCGAAATATGCATCAACGGCAGATGCACTACGTAAAGGCAAAAGGAAATCTTACCGATATAGGAAAGCCAGGGCCAAGCCAGCCACCGCTGCAAAAATGTGGGCTCCAGCGCACAGAGCATCAGGGCGGCGCTCGTCGCATTCAGTAACGAGTACGCCCAGGTGTATTGAAAATATTCCGCCAGTCCCCCATAGCCGAACGCGAGCCAGGCGGGGGTCAGGTGATTCAGCTGCAAGCAGCATGCCTGCGTTAATCCCGCCACCACCGTCACCGCTAGCATCGTCAGTAAAATCTTCAAGGGGCGACCGCTCAACCAAGCCCGCGCGCCCGCCGGCAACACCGTCAACCACGCCCCCAGCGCGAATGCGTCCAAGTGCGACGTCGGCAAACTATGAACCGCTTTGGCGATTTGATCGTACGTTTCCAGGCTGGATTTTAAACCCAGCCCGCTCAGGAGGCGCACCACGGGGCCGGCGATAACCAGCGTGACCACCACCCGCCGCAGCCCCCGCGGTGATAGGAAGTAAACCACAAAGGGCCAGACTAAATAGAATTGCTCCTCGATGCACAAAGTCCAGAAATGCCCGAAGTAATTGGAGTCGACAAAGTCCGGCAAAAAGCGCCCGAAATTGTAGGTGAAAGTCACCAGCCACAGCCAGGCCGTCGGCATCGTCTCCGGCACCTTTACCCAAAAATAAACGATGGCGCAGAGGGCGAGAAAACCGAAATAGACCGGCCAGATGCGCAGACTGCGCCGCCAGTAGAACCGCAGCAGATAAGTCTTCACGTCCTGCCCCGCGTCGGAAACCAGGATCCGCGTAATCAAAAAGCCGGACAGAACAAAGAACATCTGAACCCCCACCCAGCCGAACGAGCACAGATGCGAATGAATCATTATCACCAACAATACCGCGAGGCCACGATAGCCATCCAGGCTGTTGACGTGGGGCAAAACACCTGCTCCCGGCTGGGTCATGTCCGGAAGCTAAAGCTGTTTGGGTTCGCCCCGGTCGGGCACTTCCAATTGCCTGCCGCACGGATTACATAGCCCGCCTGCGTTTCCGCCCCCGTTGGGCAAGGCAGGTGCATGATTAGTTCGGCGTTCAAGGCCCGTTGGATAAAGCGAATCCTACCCGAAATCAAGGTGGAAGCCGGATGCGACTGGACTTGGCGCGGCTTCCTGCAATTGTCTTCCTGAATTTGCGGTGCGATCCGGCCGTGCTATGGAGCCGGCCGCCGAGCCGCGGCGCCGCTTGAAACCACAATTTTATTTTGCCGCAACACCATGACCGCGCTGGACCGTTTTCTGCAACACTGGCGCATCCATAAAGCCCGGCGGTATATTCCTTTGGGCGCGCGGGTGCTGGATATCGGCAGCGTGGACGGCGTGCTGTTCCGCGCGATACCCGGCTTGGCGCCGAATTGTCTGGGCATCGACCCGACCTTGAAAGCGCGGATGGTTGGGGAGACTTTCACCCTCGTCCCCGGTTTTTTCCCGCAGGCCATGCCCGCCGGCGAGAGGTTCGACATCATCACGATGCTGGCCGTGCTGGAACACTTTCCCGATTCAGCGCACGAATCCCTCACCACCGGTTGTGCCGCCTTCCTCAAGCCCGGCGGGCGAATGATCATCACCGTGCCCTCAGCGCTCGTGGATCAAATCCTGAAAGTGCTGACCGCGCTGCGGCTCGTTCACGGCATGGCTTTGGAGGAACATCATGGTTACGATGTGGGCCAGACGGCCCGCATTTTCTGCGCTCCGAACTTCCGCCTTATCCGGCACGTGCGCTTTCAACTGGGCTTGAACAACCTTTTCGTCTTCGAGCGCACTCCGTCGGGAAGTTAACTAATTTTCGGAAGCGCTCTGGCTGCAGCCGGCTTCGCCCGCAGCATCATCCTTCCGTTGGACGGAAAAGGTGCAAAGCGGATGCGCCAAACAAAGTGCCGGCAGGTGAGCCCATGGTTCAATGCGAACGGCGCGCGCCGATTTTGCTTTTCAAGCGACTGGCCTCACCCTATCAACACCGCCAGCCCGCTATGAGTGAACCGGCCGCCAAACCATTGCCACCCCGCTTGACTTCCCTCGATGCGTATCGCGGTTTCGTCATGTTCCTGATGATGGGCGAGGTGTTCCATTTTTGCCGCGTGTCGGCCGCGCTGCCGGACAGCAGCTTTTGGAAATTCCTTTGCCACCACCAATCCCACGTCGCGTGGATTGGTTGCTCGTTGCACGATCTGATCCAGCCGTCGTTCTCATTCATGGTCGGCGTGGCGCTCCCGTTTTCGATCGCCAGCCGGGTCGCGCGCGGGCAACGCCAGTTGCGGATGAGCCTCCATGCATTCGGGCGCGCGCTCGTTTTGATTTTGCTGGGCGTGTTCCTCCGGTCAACTGGTGCGCAACAAACCAACTGGACGTTTGAGGACACCCTCAGCCAGATCGGACTCGGTTACGGATTTTTATTCCTGCTCGGGTTTCGGCCGCAGCGCGACCAATGGATCGCGCTCGCACTGCTGCTGGTCGGTTACTGGGCCGCCTTCGCGCTACATCCCGTGCCGCCGGACTTCGACTATGCCAAGGTGGGCGTTTCGGAAAAATGGCTGACAGAGTCCGGAGTGACGGGTTTCGCCGCGCATTGGAACAAGAACAGCAATCTGGCGTGGGTCTTCGACCGGTGGTGGATGAACCTGTTTCCGCGCAACAGTCCGTTTCTCTACAACGGCGGCGGCTACGCCACGCTGAGCTTCATTCCGACCCTCGGCACCATGATCCTCGGCCTCCTCGCGGGCGGCGTGCTGCGCGGCGAACGGTCGCCCTGGGCCAAGGTGAAATGGCTCGCCATCGCCGGGGTCATCGGGCTGGCCTCCGGCTGGTTGTGCGGCACGCTCGGCATCTGCCCAGTGGTTAAGCGCATCTGGACGCCCAGTTGGACCCTGTTCAGTGGCGGCTGGTGCTTTCTTCTGTTGGCGGGGTTCTACATCGTCGTGGACATCATCGGCCGGCGACGATTGGCTTTTCCCCTGACGGTGATCGGCATGAACTCGATCGCCGCCTATTGCATCGCGCATTTGTTCGAGGGCTTCATCCAGAAAAACCTGAAGACCAATCTGGGTCAGGATTTCTTCAAGCTCGCGGGCGATGCTTACGAACCGTTCCTTCACGGAGCGGCGACGATGTTGGTCTTCTGGCTGATCTTGTATTGGATGTACCGGCGAAAAATATTTTTGCGGATCTAACGCCGGAAACGGATTAATGACCACGCCCCTGGGAGCGCCGGCATCCCTGCCGGCGATCGCCTGCGAACCCCGACGCAATGAGAATAACGAGATCCCGCCGGCAGGGATGCCGGCGCTCCCAAGGCGCGGCCGAACCTCAATTATTTCCATCCCCGCGTTACCGTTCGGATTCGAGCCTTGCTGCCAATTGCCGCGCTCACGACAATCAAGCAGCCCGTGCGGTCAGGGCGCTGATTTCTAAATCCTGATTCTTGAATGACCAACAAAACCGGTGACACATGACCACGGATAAGGCCGGAGCCGCTTCCAACCGACTTGTTTTCCAGACGCTGCCCGGATGGATTGGTGCCGGGGGCGTGGTGATCTATTGGCTCACGCTCAATCACTGGATTTCGTTGGCCAGCCTTGGAACCGTAGCGAGGATATCCGGGTGGTTGTGGCGACCGGAGTTGGAACGCCCGCTGGCCCTGGCAGTTTATTTTCCCTTTCGCTTCCTGCCGGCAGCCTGGCTTCCGCTCGCGCTTAACTTATTTACCGCCGGGTGTGCGGGCCTGGTCTTGGTTCTCCTCGCGCGTTCGGTGGCGTTACTGCGGCATGATATTCTGCCGGAAGGCGCCGTTAACCAGAACGCGCAAGTCACCTTGCTCGACACCCCGACGGCTTGGATTCCGCCGGTGCTAGCAACGGTTGCATGCGGTTTGCAACTGACCTTCTGGGAACACGCCACGGCGGCAACGGGTGAATTGCTCAGCTTGCTGTGCTTCGCTTACGCTTTTCGATGTCTGCTCGAATTTCGCGTGACGCCCGAACAATTCTGGCTGTCACGTTGCGCGTGTGTTTATGCCGCCGGCATGACAGACAATTGGATCCTGATCGGTTATTTCCCGTTGCTGCTGGCGGCGATCCTTTGGGTAAAAGGCCTGCGGCGTTTCTGGGAGCCGCGCTTTCTGCTCCGCATGACGGGCTGGGGGCTGGTGGGACTCAGTTGGTATCTGTTGCTGCCAGCAGTGCAAAGCCTTTCCCACGACGAATCGTTTGCATTCTGGATGACACTGAAAACCCATTTGCGGTCACAAAAATATGCGCTGCAGTTGATGCAAAGTCCGGAGTTGCGCCTGCTGGTCTTCACCGGCTTGCTCCCCTTCCTGATGCTGGCCATCCGCTGGAAATCACACACCGTGCAAGCTGCCGACGACACGGTGGTTGGGGTTTTCTTCACCAAAGCCACGGGCCATTTTATCCACGGCCTTTTCTTCCTCACCGCGTGCTGGATCGCCCTGAATCCGAGCCTCACCCCCATGAACCTGGATCTGAGCGGACCGCAGTTGATCTGGCATTACTCCTGGGCCCTGGGCGCTGGGTACGGCGCGGGTTACTTGCTGTTATTCGGCCGGCACGCGGGTCGTCGTCGCCAATCGAAATGGCCGAGGACGTTGAGTCTTGTTTTTCTCGGCGCGCTGACCGGCCTGCTGCTGTGGAAAAATCTTGGCGAGATCCGCACCACCAACGGTCCGGCGGTCCATGAATTCGCCCGCGAACTTTTGAATGATTTGCCCGCCGGCCAGTCCGTCGGGCTGAGCGAGGAGGCGAGGCCCCGCTGGCTGTTGCGCGCTGAGCTGGCCGCCCACGGTCGCGATCGCGAGGTCATCCTGGTGGATACGCCCTTCCTCGTGACGCCCGAATATCACAAGTTCATGGCTGGCCAATTCCCAACTCGGTGGCCAACCTTGGGGCCTACCAATGCGACGCGAACCATCGGTTCTTCCAATCTCTTGGCGCTGGTATCCGCGTTCGCCACGCATGGGCCGGTCTTCTATCTGCATCCCAGTTCCGGCTTTTTCTTTGAGGCGTTCCAAGATGAACCAAATGGCGCCATCCATCGCCTCGTCGCGCGACCTAACGTGGAAAGCGCAATCCCGTCGCTGACGGACGCGAGCCTGGCAACCAACGAACAAATCTGGCAACAGCGCTGGGCCACCCGGATTGGCCCGCTGGCCCGGCGGATGACGGAGCGTCGGCGACCCGAGGCCCACTGGGCTCTCCGGTTGCTGAAATGGCTGCGCTTGGAAAACCCGCCCAACGCCACGGCGGCGGCCTTGAGCGTGATGGACTCCAAAGCCCTGAATTATTGGGGGGTGCAATTGCAGCGGCATGGAAAAACGGTGTCTGCGGTCGAATGGTTTCGCCGCGCCGTGGCCGTCAATCCGGAAAACCTGGCCGCGCTCATCAACCTGGAATTCGCCGGGCGCTGCCAGCAAGGGGACCGCTCCCGGCTCACGGTGGCCGGGACGCGCCGCCTATACCCGGAACTTTTTGGCAGATACGAAACGTGGTGGGAAGTCCTCAATCATAACGGCCCCGTGGATGAACCCACTTTTTTGCTGCAAACCGCGCGCGTGTTGCTGGCTTCAGGGAATTATCGTCAAGCCGTCGAGTCGCTGTTGCGGTGTACGGAGTTGGCGCCCGACTGGCCGGCGCCGCAGTTGTGGTTGGTGCAAAGTTACAACCTCACGGGAAATTTTGTCCGCGCGTTGGCACTGGCGGATCGCGTCCAAGCCACCAATCCGCCCGTGAACGGACTGGGCCTGGCCCAACTGCTGCAATGCCGGACGACGGCGTTTCGGGGGTTGGGAAAAACCAATGAAGCCACGCGTGGCATCGCGAGTTTCGTTGAGGAACACGGGAAACACTCCGAGGTTTTGTTCGTGGCCGCGACACTCTACGCCGCGAGCGGACAGTTCGAACCGGAATTAGAATTGCGCGCGGAACTGGTGCGACAGGAACCCGCCAACGCGGACTGGTGGACGCGGAAAGGACTGGCCGAACTGCGACTGGCGCAATACGAGCCGGCGATCGCCACTTTCACTCACGCCATTTCGCTGGCCCCGGCCGACGATCACACGCGACTGCTGCGGGCCGTCGCTTATCTGGGAGCGGGCCAGTTGGAAGCCGCGCGGGGCGATTATGTGGCGTTGCTGGAGAAAGCGGGCCACGCGCAAAGCGCGCGCTTTGGACTGGGGGGCATCGCCTGGCAGGAACACGATACCAATGCGGTCATGCAGTATTACCAGCAGTTCCTTTCGAACAGCGTCGCCCCGTCGCCTCAGGCCGCCATCGCCGCCGAACGCTTGAAGCAACTCCGCGATGAATAGCCACCGGGTCCGGGCCGAAAGAGGAAGCTTTGCTTCCCGTCGCGAGCCTTACCCACCCTGCTTCAAGGCCAAGCTTTCCCGATTTAGTTCTTTGCTGTTCCCGGTGGAACAGACTTAGCCAGCTCCGAGAACAAAGTGCCCACGCTCGCCCTCCCCAGGTGAGAGCTTTCACCGCCGGCAAAGCGCTACGATTTGCGTACCTGAACCGCAGCCAGCCGATCTGCGTCGCGTCAGCTTGTTGCGGCGGTAAGAGTGAATCCATTCAGGACCAGCGAACCCAGCTGGCGTGCGGTTTTTCCCGGTTCAATATTCCTGGAGGAAAGAGCCGCAAGCCTTTGTTGACACGAACGGAAGCCTGAACTAAATCCCTCCCATGCCATTCATGATAGACCGCAATTTGCGCCCGAATAACTGTTAGCCGATCGATGAAAACTTTCGTCATCACCCTATTACTGGCAGTCTGCTGCACTGTCCGCGGAGGCGAGGCGAGCACCAACCTCATTTCGATTTGTCTTTTGGATAGGCCGCTTGCAAGGCCTTGGCCGAACCTCGATGCCACGAACCTACACAACCTAAAGCCGGTTTCACCCCCAGTTCTTTCGGACGCTGACTTCGTGGTTTTCGACACCACTAATCATACCTTTTACATCACGGGTGCAGCCGCAAAACATCTTTCTTTGACGATCTGGTCACTGGCCAAGAAGGATGCCCCGGGGTGGACGGTTGCCCCGTACGTCCATGACACTGGCGAGTTTTTGTTGATACCCGTACAAGCTCCATTTGTGCTCCAGGTGCGTGGTGAGCCGATCTACGCGGGCGCGTTCGATACCCATTTCTCGTCTCGCGTGGTTTTCGGACCTGTCATCAAGGCTAATAAGGATTTCATCAGCACCAACGTTGCAGCGAGTGCCATCTTCGGCTTCTCGATTGAGCTTGATGCATTTCCAGGAACGTTCGATCCACGGAACGACAGTCGGATCATTTCTGCCGCACACTCAGTATTTACGAAAATGAAATGAACGACGCGGCTAATAAACTGGCTGCATTGAATCCCGCGATCGTGTCGCAGTTCCATTTCGCATGTCACTGGCGCGGGATCGGTGAGCTTATGGCATTCCCGGGTTGAACGAAGCCGCGGCCAAGGTACAGCCGGTCTCCCTACGCGGCTTCGGCTTTTTCTGGAGGACTGTCTTGGCAATTGGTTTTTTCACCCCCACTCCGATCCGCGCTCGCGCCGGCGGTTTCCGGATGGATTAAGTTCCAAGACCCGGGCACGCCCGGCGCCTTGCGGCTCGACAGCTTTGGGGTCGCGGAGTATGTAAATCTTCATGGTGTTGGCTCTGCTGTCATTCACGGTTGTCTGGCGCGCGTGTCCCACAACTTGTGGCTCGACACCGCTGACTCGGTGCAACCCACGCTCATGCCGGAGAGCAGACACCGCTTTTGCTGTCATCGAAAGCCGTACTAGCTAGGCGGCAGAGAACATGAAAACACCATATTTTCTCACTTTAGCTGTCGCCCTACTTCTAATTGGTTGTTCGAACAGCAAGTCACGCTTCTGGTCTTCTACCGGGAAGAATCCAGTTGTCGTCGAGAGCATGGCGGCGGGAGACTCCTTGCTGAGTCTGCATCAGCAGAGTCTTCTTCCCGGTGATTCCAAAGCTATGCACGGCGAGATAAATTCAGAGCCGGATCCATATCCGCTACCAAACGCGGTGACATATCCGTTTCTGCGGACGTTCCATGTTTCCTATACCGGCGAAGCCTTCACCAACAGCTACACGCTCGCGCGCATGACGAAGGATTCGCCGTGGCTGTTACAAAGAGCATGGCGCAATGATACACAGGGACACACCGTTGAAGAGTGGCCAGTCAGGTGATCACGCTGCCGCCTAACCCCGCCGGGTTACCGCCCGTGTTTTCGGCCTTGACAGATTGTGGGGTGAAAAGAGAATGCGACGAGTCGCAGCCATTGAGCTAGTGAGTGTCATCATGAAAAACAACATGCCCCAGCCCGCCGTCCCGGTTTCTTCTCCCGGCCAACCGACCGACACCCGCAAGCTTGCTTCCCTGCTCGCCCTGGCCACCGGCGCCGTCGTCATGCCGCAAACCGGCAATGCGGACATCATCTACACCGATCTGAGTTCCAACCCGGTCCTCGTGGGCTATGCCGGCACGATTGATTCCTTTCTTTTTAACCTGCCCGGCACCGTCCAATTTGGGTTTCAGCGGCAAGCGCGTTCCGTTCAAACCCAGCCGTACATGGTTTCCACCCGGCATTACCGCACCGTCGTCGCGGGGGGCGTTCCGACTGGACCCGCGGCCGGGGGCAAGATGCAAGGCGCGGCCAATGTCTTTGCCGCGGCGCAGCCGTTTGGCGCCGCCTGGGACCAGGGCCTCGGGCTGTTCACCAATGTCGCCGTGGGCGTGGCCAATTCCCAGGCGCAAAATCCCGCCGGCAGTTACGATCATCAATATCTGGCTTGGGAATTCAAAGACTCCACCCAGCTCGGGGCCCTGCGCTACGGCTGGGCCGAGGTGAGCTTGAACATGACCTTCAATAACAGTCCGGGCGGCGGCCCCAACGTCACCATCTTTGGCTATGGCTGGGACAACACCGGCGCCAAACCCACCATGGGCCAGCAAGCGGTGCCGGAACCGACTTCCATGGCCCTGATGGTTCTGGGCGCGCTGACGTTCGGGGCCCGAGGACTGCGCTCCTGGCGCCGCCAGCGCGATACGGCTTGCCCGGCCTGACTGATTACCCTGTCTCGTGCCTAAGCCGCGCGTCTTGCTAATCGGCTGGGATGCCGCGGACTGGAAAGTCATTCAGCCGCTGCTGGCCGCGGGTCAGCTGCCGAATCTTGCGCGACTCATGGCCGGAGGCGTGCGCGGCAATCTCGCCACGATCTACCCGGTGCTCAGCCCGCTGTTGTGGACGTCCATTGCGACCGGCAAACGCGCCTACAAACACGGTATCCACGGTTTCTCAGAGCCGCTGCCCGATGGATCGGGAGTGCGCCCCATCACGCTGTTGGCCCGGAAGACCAAGGCGGTCTGGAATATTTTAAACCAAACCGGCCATCGTTCCCTCGTGGTGGGCTGGTGGCCTTCGCATCCCGCCGAACCGCTCAACGGGGTAATGGTGTCGAATCATTTCCACCCGCCCGTGGGCCCGCCGGGCGAAAATCCGCCGCTCCCCGCGGGCACGATTCATCCGGCGTCGCTCGCTCCGTCACTCGCCGAACTTCGCGTCAATCCCCGGGAGTTGAGCGGCGAATTCATCCGGCTGTTCGTCCCGGAATACGAACGGGTGGATCAAACCCAAGACAAACGTTTGCATGCCCTGGGCAAGATCATCGCCGAAACCATGTCCGTCCACGCCGTCGCCACGGAATTACTGGCGACGCAGCCGTGGGATTTTGCAGCGATTTATTATTGCGGCCTGGATCACTTCAGCCACGGCTTCATGAGTTATCATCCCCCGCGCTTGCCAGCGGTCGCTGAGTCGGACTTCGAGATTTACCAGCACGTCATCGCCAACGCCTACCGTTATCACGACGCCATGCTCGGGGAATTGCTGCGGCACACGGACGAGCACACTAGGGTCATCGTGATGAGTGATCACGGTTTTCATCCGGACCATTTGCGGCCGAGCTACATTCCGGCGGAGCCGGCCGGCCCGGCGATTGAACACCGACATTTTGGAATCCTTTGTCTCAATGGACCGGGGTTGCGCATCAACGAACAGATTTTTGGCGCGAGCCTGCTCGATGTGTGCCCGACGATTCTGGCGCTGTTCGGCCTGCCACCGGGCCAGGACATGGATGGCAAGGTGCTGTTGACCGCGTTCCTCGAACCACCGCCGGTCGAGCCCATTCCGAGCTGGGACAGCGTCCCGGGTGAGGCGGGAACGCACGCCGCCGAAACGGGGCTGGACCCCGTGTCCTCGGCGGAAGCGTTCAAACAACTGGTAGCCTTGGGTTATGTCGCTCCACCGGGCCCCAACATTCAGGACACGGTCGCGGAATGTGGGCGCGAACTAAAATTCAACCTGGCGCGATCGTATCGCGACGGCAATTGCTGCGGCGAAGCGGCGGCCTTGGCGGAGCAACTCTGGCAGCTTTGGCCCATGGAACATCGCTTCGGCCTGCTGCTGCTGGATTGTTTGACGCCCCTGGGTCAGGTGAACCGCCGCCGGTCAGTACTGGAGGAGCTCGCCCGGCGCATGGAAAAATATCAGATCACGGCCCAGGCCGAACTTGCCCGGCGCGCGGAACAGAACGTCGCCGCAAAAACCGCGGACGCGCCACCGGACGAAAACGCGAAGCAGCGGGAACGATTTGAAGAACGTCGCTGGCAGGAACTGGCCCATGGCCGGCCTCTCTTGCTGGAGTGGCTGTTCGTCAGCCAGGCGCTGTTGGAGCAGCAACCGACCGAAGCGCGCCGCCGCCTGGAGAAACTGACCGCCGCGGACTTGACGAGCAACGGTCTGAGTCAGCGGGTCGCCAGCGCCCTGGCCGAGTTGGGTGATTTTGAAGCCGCCCAAAATCTGCTGGAGCAAGCCCTCGCGAGCGACCAGGAGAACCCGGTCGTGCACAGCCAGTTGGCGGCCCTGCATCTCAACGCCGGACGCTTTGAACAAGCGATCGGGGCGGCCACCGAGTCGCTCAGCCTGCTGTACTTCCAGCCCGGCGTCCACGCTTTACTCGGTCAGGCCTTGCTGGGCACGAAACAATTTGCCGCCGCAGAATCCGCCTTGCGGGTCGCGGTCGCGCAAAGTCCGCGCAACCTGACGGCCCACGAATCGCTGGGCAAGCTCTACCGCCAGCACCTCAACCGACCTGACGAAGCGTTTGCCCACGAAGGTCGGGCGCTGACATTGCGCAATGAATTAGCCGCCCGCCGTCGTAATGAAGCCTCCGGGGCTCTCGTTCCGGAAACGTTCCCGCCTCCGACGGATGCGCTCCCCTCCGCCGAACTGAACTCCGAAAACGGAGAATTCCCGAAACCCTTCGGCGCCGATGTTGACTCGAGCCAAATTATCACCGTGGTTTCCGGCCTGCCGCGCACGGGCACTTCGCTGATGATGCAATTGCTCGTCGCCGCCGGCCGGGAGGTCTTGACCGATGCGCAGCGCGCCGCCGATGAAGATAATCCGCGCGGCTATTTTGAATTCGCGCCGACCCTGAGCCTGGCGCGCGACAACACCTGGCTGCCACAGGCGCGCGGCAAAGTGATCAAGGTGGTCGCCCAGTTGCTGCCGTTTCTGCCGCGCGATGAACACTACCAGGTGATTTTCATGGAGCGGAACTTGAATGAAGTCATCGCCTCGCAGCAGGCCATGCTCACGCGCCAGGACCGCCGCGGAGCCGAGCTCGACGACCGACAATTGGGCGCGACTTACACCGCGCAACTCCGACACCTCCGCCACCAGCTCGCGCATCGTCCGGAGCTGCGGCTGTGGGCTGTGAATTACGCGGAGTTGCTGGCGGCGCCGGCCACCACGGTGGCCGCGGTCGCACGGTTTCTCGGCGGCCCATTTGACCAGGCAACGGCCGCGAGCGCGGTGCGCCCCGAGCTGAGACGACAACAGCACCAAGCGCCGTCTTGAAAAGTGTCGCCACCGAAAGTCCGCCTCGTCGTCGTTGAACTCAGCTAAAAATCGAGGACGAGGACGAGAAGGAGGACGAGGACAAAACCGAAAGCAGAGCGTTCAACCCAATTCGAAATCGCGGCGGTCGCTGAGCGAGAGGCGCATCCACGCAATCTTCGACGGGGTCGGCCCGATTCACCCCTTGCCACTGGAGAAAGCTTTGGGGAATATCCGCCCGCCGGATTCAATTCAATCGCGCTATCACGATGAGCTTCAAGTCACTTACCGCGCCGTCTCTTCGCCGGGCTACCGGTGGCCGGGCCGAGTTTTCCGAAGCCAACGCCTGGCGCGACGTCGGCGCGGGATGGCAGCCGATCTACGGCAGCTTTCGCGGCGTGGGTTACAGCATCGAATGGCACGACTTTCAGGTGCCGCGTGAGTTCGATTGGGCGGCGAGTTTTCATCCCGACTGCGTTGAACTGTGCTTGAATCTGGCCGGTCACGGATTTGTCGAGGGGCGCGGAGGCAAAACAGAATTCGCCCCAAACACGGCGGGTTTCTATCATCGCACGGACGAACCCTTGACCGCGAAACGCGCGGCCGGGGAGCCGCACCGGTTTCTGACCGTGGAATTTTCCTGCCCGTTCCTCGCGCAACACCTCGCGGGGGCGAAGGCGATGCTGCATCCCATCGTGCGGGCGGCGGTGTGGGATGCCCCGCGGCAGCTGGTGTCCGGCACGACGCAACGGCTGACCGCCGCGCAATTGCAACTCATCGCGACCTTGCGGCAGCCACCGGTTTATGCGGCCGCGCAGCCGGTGTGGTATCAGTGCAAGGCCCTTGAACTGGCCGTCACGTTTCTGGTCCAGCCCGAGGAGGAAATGTTTTGCACGCGCCAGCAACGGCTCGCCCAGGAACGAGTGGAGCAGGTCATTTTCCTGTTGAAACAAAATCTCGCCGAACCGCCGGCGCTGGAGGCTTTGGGCAAGAAGATCGGGTGCAGCCATTTTTATTTGAGCCGCATTTTTTCCGCCCAGACCGGCCAGACCATCACGCAACACCTGCGGCAGTTGCGCATGGAGGCCGCGGCCGCCTTGTTGCGGACCGGCGAACACAACGTCACCGAGGTGGCGATGGCCGTGGGCTACAATAGTCTGAGCCATTTCAGCGCCGCCTTCCATGAAGCCTTCGGTTGCTGTCCCGGCCTCTACCCGCTCAAGACGCAGACCCAACGTAAAGGGTAAGCTTCAGACCGGATGGCCGGTCGATGAAACCGCCTCCTTTCTGAGGTGAACGCACGGCCGCGCTTTGGCCGGCGCAGTCTCAAACCGCCGTGACCGTCTTGGACTGCGGCGGGAAGCGAAGCGCCACGCCGCTTTTGGCGGCCGGGCAGCGCTGCGCGGAATCGATCGCTACACGCCGTATGAAAGCGGTGTCGTGGCTGCGCCTTGCCACCGCGGTCCACACGACACCCGTCGGCCCGGAGGTAAATGGTAGGCGGACGAAACATTCAAAGTCACCCGGGCAAATCCGCCTCGTTACCTCGGCGACTACAAGCGATTTCGTTAACGGGCGGGCCCGAGCCAAAGTCCGGCTGCGCGCGAAAGTCTCGCATCATTGCTGTCCCGGCGCAGGCCGGACGCAGCGCAAACCACCGACAATCTTTCGCAAGCCGCCGTTAGCGCTAAAATATTTCCACGCGCAAAGTGGGCGCATGAAAATGAAACGTGGATTTACCTTGATCGAACTGCTCGTCGTGATCGCCATCATCGCGATCCTGGCCGCGATGCTTTTACCGGTGCTGGCCAAGGCGAAGGGCAAGGCCCAACGCGCCAATTGTGTCAGCAACCTCCGGCAGTGGGGCCTCGCGTTGACCCTGTATCTGGACGACTACAACCAGATTTTCCCCTTGCCGAAAATCGCCAGCAGCACGCCCGGGGCACCGGGTTACAACGAAAACCGACCCGCCTGGGGTGATTTCGCAGCGTTTCACGCCGCCGGCCAGGGTGACAATGTCTGGTACAATGTGCTGCCGGACTATGTCGGCGGACAACCCCTGTGGCAGCTGGCCAGCGCGCCGGAAGGTTTTGTGAGCGGCCGCAAAATTTTTGATTGTCCGACGGCGCGGGGGCGGCCGGCGGAATTTGATCCGACACGTGTGGTTTTCAATTACGGCATGAATCCCAAGGGCATGACCGGTTTGGCAGGCGCGAGTTACGGCACCAATTTCAGTGCGACCATGGTGGCGAATCCCTCGGCCTTTGTTTTTCTCGCCGACGGTCGCGCGCATGCGACGGAAACTCCCTTTTACGGCGCGGATCCAGCCAAGGAAGTCGGCGTCTCGCACTGCTGGGTTATTCAAATGGCTTCCCGGCACAACGCCGGGGCCAACCTTAATTTTGCCGACGGTCATGTCGGCTCATTCAAATACTCCTACCTCTGCTCCAACGCGGTGACCAAGGCGACGGACCCCGGCAATGCTAATATCCACTGGGCCTACAATGGAAATCGCATTCCGTGAAGCCGGGTTGAGAAGGCCCACCCGGCGCCGGCAACGACAGCGGCTTCCCGCCAACTCCGCACCCAATATTCGGCCACTCGTTCCCGCGCCGATGGGGAAAGGTAGAAGTGGTCTCCAACCAAGATCGACACCGTTTCAAACTGATTGACTCGCGTGAGGTGCTACTGAACACCGCAGCGCACCGACCGGTGCGCGCGTCACGCTCTCGCGGCTTGCCCGTGCGGACGGGGGCATTTGGCGGGACTGTGTGTTGCTCGAAACACAAATCCAACGCCATCGCCAGACGGGCACCCGGAATGAACGTGTGCAGCAGGCGGTGCCAACTCTGCGACTCGCGGTGCGCGACGTGATGGAACGTTCCGACGAACCCTTCGTGGAAAGCCGAGATGTTCTCCGCGCGGGCGACCGCGTCCTTGGGCACACCTGGACCGACCAGGAAACTTTTCGCCGCTATCGCGCGACAATTGCCCGTCTGACCCTCGCCCTCGCGGCGGATTGAAGCGAGCCGAAGCGGCCAAACCCAACGGGCAGCTCGCCGTACCCGTCAGCGGATATTTCATCGTCCAACTTGACGTTGCTGCTGCGACATAAAGTTGGATAGAGGCGGCGCAGGCTTGCCGGCGGGTGCACGCCGGTCAATGATGTCCAACCGTAACCGCCGGACCCGACCCGGCGTTACTAGGCTGTTGCAATGCCAACTACACTCAATTGCGCATGACGGCCACCGACGGCGACCGGCTTCGATGGTTGGAACATGCGCGCCAGGGCGACCCCGAAACCGCGCGGTCGCTGGTGGCGGCGCTTTATCCGCAGGTGATTCGCATTGTGCGCAGCCATCTCCCCGTCCGGACCGCGGAAGAAGACCTGGCGCAGGAGATCTTCGTGAAACTCTTTACGCGGCTCGATCAATACCAGGAACGCAGCGGCGTGCCCTTCGAACACTGGGTGTCGCGACTGGCTGTGCGGACTTGCCTGGACGCGTTGCGCGCGGAACGGCGTCGACCGGAGCTGCGCTGGAGCGACCTGCCCGAAGAGCAGTCGGCGTGGCTGGAGTTCATGCTCGTGGACGCATCCGCTCCGCCCGACACCGCCCCGGCCGCGGCACGCGAGTTGTTGGAAAAACTCCTGGCCCAACTGCCACCGGAAGACCGGTTGGTCATCAGCCTGATGGATTTGGAGGAAAAGTCCGTGAAGGAAGTCGCCCAGCTCACCGGCTGGAACATTCCGTTGATCAAGGTGCGCGCTTTTCGAGCCCGTCGGAAATTGCGGAAGTTGGCCGAAACATTTAAAAAGGAAAATCCAAATGAAAAACTTTGATGCGAAATGGCAGGCGTGCGCGGCGCGCGCCCGGCAAGCGATACCCCGTGACGATCAACCTCCGTTCGGGTTCGCCACGCGGGTAACGGAGCGGGCCGCTCGGCCGGGAACGACGCCCGTAGAATTTGCCTGGGACCGCGTGTTGGCGCGGTTGCTGGCAGGAGCGGTGACGGTGCTGCTGGTGTGCGCGGCGGTAGAGTTGCCGCATTTCCGGGATGCGCAACCACTGACGCCGGGGATTGAGAATGCGGTGGCGCAACTGGTCTGGTCGCTATGAACCTCTTCGATTCCGGAAGAACTGGTCTATGCCTCCTCGGCCTCATCGTCGCCACCGCGTTATCGGGCGGGTTGCTGGGCCACCGCATTGCGCGCCGGCAACTCGATGCCCGCAACAATCCGGAGAATTGGAACGAGCATGTCGCCCGCGAGTTCGATCGGCTGGTCAAACCCACCCCGGAGCAGGACACCCGCATCCAGGCACATCTCGACCGCGCCGTCCGCGAGCTGCAAGTCATCCGGATGGAAACCATCGCGCGCAGCACCAACGTCATTGCGCGGCTGATTGCCGAAGTGGACAAGGAGTTGACCCCCGAACAACGCCAGGCGTTCGAGGCGATGAAACCCAAGCCGGCGGATCTGACGCTGGATTTGCTCAATGTCGAAACGAAGCCCGGTCGCCACCCGTGACGGAGTCGGCACCGATGCGCGATGATGGGCGACCGGCCGGTCCATGGGAATTGTTTTCGTCGTCATCGCGGTGTGCGAAGTTGTAGGTCCTCAGCTGGAGCCCAAGCTGCTGGAGCACGGGTCCGGACTCCACTTGCGGGCAGCGGCGGATTGACTTTGCCCTGTCGCGCGGGGGTTTCGCACCGCGGCTCACCGACGCCACCTTGGGACAACCGGCGTGGAAAGCATGCGTTCAGCAAGGAAATGGAACGAGGGGGTGGCGTTATCCCGAAACCGACGGCGGCGTTGTAACCCAAGGGTGACTCCGGGCGTTATGAGTGGTGCCGACGCGACCAGCGTCCAAAATAAAAGCAAAGCCATCCGAAAAATATATAACCATTCCATGAAAAGATTCATCGTTGTCATCACCCTGTTAACCTCCCTCCAAATTGTCTCCGCCCAGGAAAAACTTTCCCGGGAGGAAGCGCTGCCGTACGCCAAGGCCGTCAGCGCCGACGCCAAACAACTCAACGGTACGCCCATCGCCACCGATGTGGATGCGCAGCAGCCCGTGGCAATAAAAGACGCGGACTACGGCGGGATGGTGCTGCCGCAGAAGAATCTGAAGGCCGAGACCATTGCCCAAGCCGGTGAAACGGCCGTACCCATCGGCCAATTGTGGCTGCAGAAGCTGACGCCGATGCGCAACGGCGAAGCGATCGCCAAGGACCGGCTCCGCCTCGTCACGGTGCGGGCGGAAGGCGAGGAAGTCACCGCGCCCCAATGCGCGCTGGCGGTCCGGCGCAAGGCCGGGGGCAACCTGGAGTTGCTTGTTTACGGCAAGAGCAAGGAACCGATGCTCACCGTTGCGCTCAAGCCGATGGACGCAATCCAGTCGATGCCGCTCGACCTCACTGCGGAGCGCGACGGAGACGTGGGAAATCTGACATTGAAGATTTTGGGGAAATATCAGGCAACGTTTTCGGTCACGGAATTGGATCTCTAACGGACTTCGAACGCTGGATTTTTCTTTATGGTATCGGCCCGGCGAACGATCGGGCCGATACCAGCTCGTTGGAGAGGCAGGCCGAATAACTCCGGGGTTGAGGAAAGAAAAATCAGTACCGGCCGGCCGCAGACTTTTCGACCCGAGCTTTTAGTGCTCCAAGCCGCTGTTCCAATACTGACGCATCTCCTCGGTGGAGGGAATGGTCTGGGGCCGGACAATGCGGAAGCCGACAAAATCACAGCTGCGAAACCAATACCGGCTCTTGGGCAGTTGCGGATCCGCCGCCTTCCAGTCTGCCGTGGAGCGGCCACGCACGGCGCAATGCACATCTGTTATCGGGTCGCGCCAGGAACCACCCCGCACAGAATGCGGATACAATTTGGTTGCTTGATTCCAAGGCGAAACCGCCGTGCCTTTTTCAGCGCAGCTCCGGTAGAAACCTGCTTCGTATTGATCCAACACCCACTCGCTAACGTTGCCCAACACGTC
Organism: Verrucomicrobiota bacterium; assembly: GCA_025350905.1. Classification (GTDB taxonomy): domain Bacteria; phylum Verrucomicrobiota; class Verrucomicrobiia; order Limisphaerales; family JADLHS01; genus JADLHS01. The sequence goes on along the minus strand of JANXWY010000438.1, from coordinate 2,394 downwards.
GTAAAGGCCCCAGGGGTTGGGCAGCTTGCGACCCACTTTCTGGTATTTGAAATCGCTGTTAGCCTCAAACCACGCGTAGTCGGCGAGCTTGGTTGTATCCTCTCCGAAAAACCAGGTGTTGGTGGAACCGGCGCGCGCGGCGTATTCCCATTCCGCCTCGGTGGGCAGGCGATAAAAGTGAGCGGTCTTGGCGCTCAACCATTCGCAATATTTATTGGCCGCATGCTGCGTCATGCCGATGGCCGGGTAACCGTTCTTGCCCATGCCGTAGTCCACATCCACATAGGGCAGGCTCGGATAGGTGACGGCATCGGCCAGCCGAATATCTAATTTCCCATCGGCCGATGGCGGGGAGGTTTGGCGGCGTTCAATGTCGTCGAACACGAACGCGCTGTACTCATTCCAGGTCACTTCGTACTTGCCGATCCAAAATGGTGGAAGCTTCACCCGATGGGGCGGTAGTTGGTCAGGATGAACGAATTGTCCGCCGGCCGGACTGCCCATGACGAATTCTCCACCGGGAACGGCCACCATGGCATAACTGGCCTTGGTGTTTGGAATGGAGTTGGTGTAAGCATGCATTGCCAGCGGCTTCGTCAGTTCAGCCTCTCGTCGAATGTGGTCAGCGATGTTGGCGACTGACCACGGGCCGTCGTCGCTGGAAGGCTGCGAAACGCCAGGACCACCATTCGTGAGCAGGGCCGGAAATCCGGTGAGCAACAGAGCGAACAGGCGTTTCATGCGCCCACGAACCTTCAAGGACAGCGGGTTGATGTCAAGTTTCAGCCGCCAGTGAGCTGGCGCCCGGACACGGCGGGCAAGCGGATGATACTTTCTGCGACCGAATCTCGCTTGAATGGGTGGAGGGCTCGTGGCTGGTTGCACCGCCGCCACAAAGCCAAAATCATTTCTTATCCCACAACGCCAAGGCGTGGCCTTCTGGGTATTGAAACCCAAGGCTGCTGGTCCGCACCGCCTCGGCATGGCCATCAACATGCGCGACGTTCGCCCGATGGTTATGCCGGTTGAAGACACGGATGGGATCATCCGTATAATACGGAGTGTTGTTTGGGGTGCGAAAAAGAATGTTTACCAAGCTGTCCTTGGCCACCCATTTGTCCGGATCGCGCTCCGCCGGATTGCTGATCACCTGGGCATCGCCGAACACGACCGTCGCCGAGGGTTTTTTCACTTGAGTCTCCTTGACGCTGGGCAGCGTGGTGAGGAACTGCCCCAGTTCGGGGTGATTCATCCCGATGCCAAAGGCATTGGTCGCCGTGAGGCTGGGACAGCTGTGAATCCGGATATTTTTGCCCCCCATCGCCGCGGCCAGCAAGTCGGGCCACCACGTCACGGTGCTGGGTAAGAGGGCGTCTGGCGGCGGCGCCCCGTCGCGGGCCAGCTGCACGAAAACGTCATTGTGTTCGTCCGTGTAGATTTTGAACGCCAACCCGATCTGCCGCATGTTGCTCAGGCAGTTGATGGCTTTGGCTTTCGCCTTTGCTTTGCCGAGGGCCGGCAGAAGCATCGCGGCCAGAATCGCGATGATGGCAATCACGACCAGCAACTCGATCAAGGTGAAGGCGGTGCGTGAACGCAGGCGAGGACCCAATCCGGCCGCGGTCCGCAGGTGGGAGGCCCGGGCAGCATTCATGAGTGAGGAATTAACTGGCATTGGCGATTACCCGCGGGCTCGTGAAACCAAAGCCCTTTCAGGGTTTGACTTTGTATCAACAATTAATAATGTCGTCCATTATGCATGTCAAAACGTTTCCCAATCGAACTCCAATTTGCGTTGCTCCGCCGCTGAGTTCACCGGAGGCGACCTCCCCCAGGCCCAACCGCGGATTTACCTTGATCGAACTCCTCGTCGTAATTGCCATCATCGCGATTCTGGCCGCGATGTTGTTACCCGCCCTTTCCAAAGCCAAAGGCAGTGCCGTGCAAACGCAGTGCCTCAGCAACCTCAAGCAGATTAATTTGGCCATGACGCTGTATTGCGGTGATTTTGGCGACAAAACGCCGAGTGCGAACAGTGTGAAGTCGACGAGCCGCGAGGAAGACATCTGGTGGTGGTACAAGGAATTGGTCAAACCGTATGCCGGCATCAAGGTGACGACCACTTCCGGCGGGCTCTATCCCTATCCGCCGGATCCACGGGGGAGCAACGACATGGTGTTTCATTGTCCGGTGGACCGGGGTTGGAAAGATTACGGCTATCCGAATCCCCATTACACCAACCCGTCACTCGATTATGGCAGCTATGTGTTTAATGGTTGTGCGAACGCTGGCAACCCGCCGGCTACGACTACCCTGTTAAAAATCAGCCTCTCGGGCGTCAAGCATCCTTCCCGCACTTGGATGATGTCGGAATGGCCAATCCATTGGGGCTAC